>NZ_BDMN01000439.1 GCF_002189065.1 Bathymodiolus platifrons methanotrophic gill symbiont | reverse complement strand
ATATGATCCACCTTTTATTGAAATTGAGAATTATGATAGCAGATAACGTCAGAAAGGGGGATCTATGCGACAGAACCCAAGCAAGCAGTGACTAAACATTTTGAAGAGCTGGTTAAACAACCAAAATATGAGAAATACGCCGAAGCCCCTATCTATATCGTTTATTCAGATAGTCAGGATGAACAAAGTGCTAAAGGGCTGAATGGTGGCTTATCAGAAGAAAAGGTACTGGAAAGCTTTGCTCTGAAAAAGAACGGTTTGATTATCGTTGTCGCCAAGCTCCAAACTGGCTTTGATGAGCGGAAACTTCATACCCTGTTTTTGGATAAAGAAATTAAGGGGATCAGTGCCATTCAAACCATTTCCCGCGTTAACCGCACCACCAAATATAAGAATGATTGCAAGATTATTGATTTTTCATACGACAATGTGAATGTCCAAAATATCAAGGATGCGTTTGAGTATTTTTCTGATGTAGTGGTGAGTGACTTTGACCCCTTCAGTGATAAACGGGTTTTGGATATTTTACTGACAGAGCTAAAAAAATCTGAAATTTATCAAAAGTTTTTTGATCCTTTCATGCAGATTTACAAGGATGCTCATAGGCGGGATGATCCAGAAAGCTATCTGGACATAGAAAGCAGCATTGAAAAATTTATTGATGCAAACCCCAAAAGAACAGCCGACACTAAAGCTAAAACCGCGCAATATTTTACGATCCTAAACCGTATTGAATATGTGATCGATCTTGAGCCAAAATTCAGCGATCCGAGCTTTTTATTCTTCTTGCGTAAATTCAATACTATTTACAACATGATGCATCGTAGTAACGATGTAAAAGACCCGATTGAAGTCTATTTTGATAATCAGATTGGAATTATCGAGGTAGAAACCAGAGAGACAGAAAAGAAGAAAAATAAAAAACTCAAAGTTGCCACTGGAGGGGAAGAAGGTGAACCCTATCAATTTGATATTTTAAAAATTATCGAAGTACGAAACGAGAAGGAAGCGATTGATGGAAGCTTGATCGAAGACTTTGAAGGAAAAATTCAGGATTTATTTGGTTTTGTTCGGGCGCAGGAAGATGGAAAACGACTAATTGTAAAGATTAAATCACATGTTTCAGAAGATGAAATTTACGATGACTTCGCTAAATTATATCGGCGTTACAAGGCTCTGAACCGTAAAAAAGTCGGTGATTATTTCTTTAAAGAAATGGAGGATTTGGTTGATAAACTCTGTGCTGATTTTGAGGCGACGGTGACCAAACACAAGGAAGCTGAATAAAGTATGGAGAAATCGACAGGCCAACAAAAAACCGTTCTTGAATCAATTCTCGAATGGTCATTACAGCGTCCAGAGTGGCAGAGAGACGCACTTAGGCGAATAATTATTAAGGGCTTTCTTGATAAGAATGATTATGCTGAATTTGTAGAATTGTGCAAGCAAGGGAGGTTAGGAGTAGAAACAGAATTAAAAGCTATTCCTCTGGATAAAACGCAATTACCTGCTAATCCGGGAATCGGTGAATCTATCTCATTGTTGGCAATCAATGATATCGTAGGTGTTAACAACCTAGCTCCATTACAGACACTTTCTTTTGAGGAAAAAGGGCTGACTATAAATTATGGTGATAATGGAGCGGGTAAATCAGGGTATGGAAGAATACTTAAACGGGCATGTAGAGCTCGTCATTCGGTGAAAATTAACCCTAATATTTATGATACTGAGTTAAACACTATACGTCCTGCATCTGCTACTATTACCTTCAAAATTGGCGGTGGCGAGAAAATTACAGAAATGTGGGAAGACACGAGTAATCCTCATCCCCTATTATCAGCCGTCAGCGTCTTTGATAGTGATTGTGCTTCAGTTCATATAAATGAAAAAAATGAGGTTGCTTTTCGTCCGTTTGGGCTTGATGTTCCCGGTGAGCTTGCCAGCGCATGTCAGCAAGTAAAAGATACTCTTGTCTTGGAGCAAAAACAACTTAAGAACTCTCAGCATCCAATTTTCTCCAAGCCAACTTGGAAAGAGAAAACCATTGTAGGGCAAATAATTTCATCGTTAAATTACGATACTGATGTACAAGAACTTTCTATATTGGCAACTCTTTCAGAAGACGAATTGGCAAGATTAAATCGTCTTCGAGAAGATTTATCCAAAAATCCAGCTAAAGCCGCAGCGGAACAGAAATTAAAGGCTGATAATATCAAAGGATTACTTAATGCTGTCACACTCATAGCACAAAATACGACTGATGAAGCTTTAACTCAAGTTTTCAATCTTGTTCGTGATGCTCAGAGCAAGAGGAAAGCGGCACAATTAGCCGCAGATGTAGCGTTTTCTTCAGTACCACTTTCCGGTGTTGGTGGTGATGTTTGGCAATCTCTTTGGAATTCTGCACGCCGCTATTCCACAGAAATTGCATATCCTGACCAATCATATCCACCCTCTCAAAAAGATGCCCTATGTGTGCTTTGCCAACAGCCATTAGAGGACGGAGCAATCAAACGAATGGTGTTATTTGATGAGGTTATAAAAAAAGATACTGAACGACAGGCGCAAGAATCGGAGAACACCTCGAAAGAGACTCTTCGTGATCTAACCTCTCAAAGTATAGCACTACAGCCTTTGAAACCATATTGTCAAGAGCTTGCGATACAAAACCATGAACTTGCAAAGCAAACACGTCGGTTCATAGCATCGGCACGTCTTCGTCGGCATGTTTTAATAAAAGCTATGGATAACACAGGCGAACTCCAATTACCAATTATCGCTGACAACCCAATCTCAAAACTTGAACAGCTTGAAAAGACTGTACGCAATTATACGCTTGAACTTGAAAAATCTTCTGTTGGAGAAGAAAGAAAGAAGCTTGAGGCTGATTTCGCAGAGCTTGCCGACCGTGAAAAGCTTTCCAATATTTTGCCTACGGTGTTAGAGGAAGTAGAGCGTCTTAAAACTATTCACTTTATTGAGCAATGTCTAGTAGATACAAAGACAAACGCGATCACAAAAATTGGTAATGATATCGCTGATACAGTAATCACACCAAAACTACGCGATCGTTTTCAAGAGGAGATTGTTAAATTAGCCGCCGAGAAAGTACGGGTTGAAATTGTTCGATCTGGTGGGAAATCTGGTTCGCCTCAGTATCAAATACGCCTTTTTGCAAAACCAGATGCAAAAGTAGGTTTTATTCTTAGCGAAGGTGAACAAACATGTGTAGCTCTTGCTACCTTTTTAACTGAACTAGCAACAGCTACACACCGTTCGACACTTGTTTTTGATGATCCTGTTTCATCATTAGATCATCGATGGCGTAAACAGGTCGCCAAACGGCTTGTAGATGAATTAGAAAACCGACAGATCATAGTTTTTACCCATGATTTGGTGTTTGTGAACGACCTAATTGACTTGGCTAAAGGGCAAAATAGGATAGTTCGTTTTAATACTATTAGCCGTGGACTTCAGGGGGCTGGAATTGTAAGTGACGGCTTACCGTGGATTGCCAAGAGCGTGGGAGATCGTATCGATCAGTTGGAAAAAAATGCTCGTGATGCCAAGAAATTCTATGATAATAATCAAGATGAAGAATATCGCCAAAAAGTGTCAAATATCTATAATAAATTGAGAGCTTCTTGGGAGCGTGCTATTGAAGATATAGCATTTTTCCGAGTTATTCAGCGACACAGAGATTATGTAAATACGAAAGACCTTAAAAAAGTTTCAGTTCTGAGTGATACCGATTGCGATGCCTTTCATGCTGGTTTCAAAAAATGCTGTGATATTGTGGATGCTCATGATCCTTCAAGTGCAAGGAATGCTGAAGCTCCGCCGCCAAATGAGATTTTTCAGGATATTAAAATACTCAAAGATTGGGTAATTTCTTTGCGTAGTCGTCAAAAACAAATTAATTGAATACCCGCTCATTTTGGTTCTGTCGCAAAAGTTTATTGTGCGCATAAAAACCTGCCATAACCGGTCTTTATGCGGCTAATGAATAAAACTGTCCTGCAGGAGACAAGCCATCTCCTCCGATCATTTGCCCTTTTTTGATCATTTTCATT
>NZ_BDMN01000438.1 GCF_002189065.1 Bathymodiolus platifrons methanotrophic gill symbiont | reverse complement strand
ACTCCTTTTGAAATAAGCAGATATTATACAGATGACTGGGGGGCTTATGAGCGAAACTTAGATGTAAATGAACATGAAATAGGCAAACAAAACACTCAAAAAATTGAACGAAAAAACCTAAATTTTAGAACATGGGTTAAACGCTTAACGCGTCGAACAATCTGTTTTTCCAAAATAGAACAAATGCATGATATTGTCATTGGACTATTAATTAATAAAGTCGAATTTGGACGAGATATTCATGCCTAATAACAGATTTAACCCACTACCAAGGACTCTTTATAAGCCCTTTAAAAATCATTGTCACCCGTCATTGTCACGTGCTTCAGCCCTTTAAATACAGTGGGTGTATCTGTTGGTTAGCAAAATAGTGACAAAGATGCACTTTTTTCATAGAGCATATATCATTATTTTTAGGGGGGTATACAATGCGACAGAACCTGTAAGGTTAAGGACATATATTTTCAGCCACATTCTTTGAAAGTTCGGATATTTTTGTTTTCCATTCTGGAGCATCCTTATTAATATACATTCGACAATTACGCAATAATTCCTGAAATTTTGGAAGCATTAAAGATACATCATGGCTTGAAGCTATCATTATTTGCATAAAATCGATTAAGGCGATAGGAACAATGTGAAGATCAATCTTTTGATCGTTTTTGAGATACCATTCACCAAGACGAAAGGTATTTGCTGTATTAGTGTCAATATTGATAGCTAAAAACAACCCGAATACTTGTTTACCAGTGTTAGTGAAATCTTCGGCATATTTTGCCACATGGCGGCGGACAGGCTCACCTTCTGCTGCTTCTTGGCGTGATGAGGTAGTTAGTGTGACTTCAACAACCAAAACCATATCCTCGAACTCAAAAATTATATCAGGCCCATTTCCTGGAGCCGTACCAACAGGAAGAAAATCTTGGTCTATTTTGAAACGCCTTGATTCCCAAGGCAAGTTTACTAACGAATTAATAGCGAGAAAAGCTCGCCAAATTGTCCATTCAAAATAAGCTGGAGCTTCTGATTTAGGGATTTCTATAGCGTTGCCATTAGTTAATTCTTTTGACCATTTCCGTGTGATTAGCAAATCCATATAGCCAGTAATTTCTTCTATATATTCTAATTGCTTATTTGCATAATCAAGTTCATTAAGTTCTGATAGCTTCCCCTCTATTTCATGTCGAATAATAGCGATATCGGCGGGAGTATCTGTGTTCTTTCCTGCTATAGAGTAAGGCTTACCCCGTTTATCTAGCTGCGATATTAAATCATTTAGCACTGTCATTGCGCCTGTTTGTTCGTCGGTAGGTAAGATAGAACCTGAACATAATGACTTTATATACAATAAGTTATCACTTGGTATATCAGTGTCTTTTACTAATTGTTCAATGAAAACCCGCTTTTCTGAAACAAGAGCAATCCCTTTTCCCTTATTCTGGACTAAGCCAGTTGCTTTTAAATAACGAAAATTTGTATCTGCATAGTCCTTAAATGTTCCAGATTTTAATCCGTATGTTTTAGCAGCATTGTCCAATGCCTCTTGGTCGAATTTTCGTTTTCTACTCGATTTCCCCCGATCTTCTCTAAAATTTAGAATATTGTCTGTAATTTTTACTACACCATCTTTTTTATATGTGAGCTGTACGATCAAACCCATTTCCAAAAAATTTAGTCTATTTTCTCCTGTCTTGTTTTCCAATTGAAGCATTACAGCTAAGGTATGTCGAAGTGGTGAAAATATATCACAATCATGTCTAGGTTCTAAAACTGAGGGAATATAGTAAGCGGCTAATGACCTTAAAAAACACTCCTGCCAACCGGTAACAATTTCAGAATTAATTAAACGCCTTCCATTTTCTGTAATTGTGTCGGCTAATCCTAGTTCACTTTGAAACTTAGATTGTTTCCCTGTGAGCTTTGGATACAAGAAACCAAGTTTTGAGAGTGCTGATCTCCATTTCCTTCCTACACTGTAGGTTTCATCACCTTTTAAGGAAACAATGCCATTATCTCCTAAGAGTTTACAGAATGCTTTTTCGCTTTCTTCTCCTCTTAAATTACCTTGTAAAGATGATGAATCTAACGCAATAAGTCCATCCCGAAAACGGTATGGACTTCGTACTGTGGTATTTCCTAAGCACCAAATAATCAAACTAATATCCTACAAATAAATATTCCTGAACTTCGTTTTTGTTATCGTTAACCTTGTGTCCTTGATTTCCCACTGAGTAGCGGTAGTCAATGGAGATAACTTCTACATGCTGTTTGTATTTTGCCATAAGAGCTACTATTTCATCTAAGGTGGGTAAAGAATTAGATGAATAAGATACGACTAAAACACTATTTCTCATTTTCTTAAACAAATTATCAAAAGCGTCAAATGCTCCAACTCTAGTAGAAAATGGAGTTGGGTAGCTTTTAAATTTTTTTGTTTTTGTATGCCATTGCATCTCAACCTCTTTCCAATCACAAGCAATTCCTTCTACAAAGTGATATCGTCTAACATATTCATTATCAGAATGAGGGCTATAATAAGGGGGATCTATATAAACTAAATCAGGGTTACTGCGAATGCTCATAGCATCACCGCGCCTAGATTTATTTTTCATTCCATTATCAAATACAGCGACATTTATAGATAATACAGCATTTAGAAAATGTTCTTCCATGCTGGTTGTAAGATCCTTTCGTCCATCATCATAGCGATGTCCAACATAGGTAAAAATCCCTCTGGGTCGTTTTTTAAAACATGTTCTGATAAGTGCTGAGGTTGCTATCGCTCGTTGATAAGGGTTACGTATTAACTTAATATTTGAACGAATATTATCAATTAAAATGTTTTCATGGTCTTGAAAATAGAGGTCTTTAAATGTTGATTGAACAAAATAATCATTGTCTGGCGCATGACTCATAAGAGCTTCTGCTGTATCAGTTGGTAGTATAATGTTATTATTTTCTATTAAAGCTTTACTATATACAGCCCCAAGAGCCATATAATCATTGCTTATGACTTGTTTTCCTTCGGATTTCAGCATATAGCTAACAACTCCAGATCCAGAAAACATATCCAATACAGTATCGCTATCAAATTCTCTTATTACATCCCTGATCTGGAGTAATATTTTACTTTTAGAACCCATATAGCGAGTTGTTGGAAACTTCGTTGCTTGATTAGAAAGAGGCTTAGGAACAGATTTTAGTCTTAATTTTTTACGAGGTCTAATGGTGACAATTACATCCTCGCCACGACGACTTTTTGCTTTGCTACTAATATTTCGTTTAGTTTTGTAAACATCAATTTTGTACTGTTTATATAATTCATGTACTAATGGATGGTTTGAATTTGTTAGTACAACATGACATCCTAAATCACAAAGTCTACTTACTTCTTTTGCTAGTTCTTTATGATCTTCTTCATAAAATTGATCTTTTGTGTATCTTTTAAAATCACTATATTCAGAAATAGGTAAATAAGGAGGATCGAGAAATACAAAGTCACCAGATTGTGCATATTTTTTTAATACATCCTTATAGTCTCCACAAACCACAGTCTTTCCCTGTAAAAACTGTGATACCTGATACAAGTTAGATTCATCACAAATTTTTGGATTAATATAGCTTCCAAAAGGCACATTAAACTTTCCTTTTCGGTTTACCCGATAAAGACCATTGAAACAAGTCCTGTTTAAGTAAATTGTTCTAGCTGCCTTTTGAACAGGCGTTAGTTTAGTTTCATTAATTTCTCTTAGTTCATAAAAATAATCTTTATTATTTTTATGAACCTTCAATTCTTTTATAAGGTTTTCAAGGTCACTAGCTATAGTTTTGTATAAATTAATAAGCTCAGGATTAGAATCAGAAATAACAGCGTTTTCAGGGTTTGTGGCAAAAAATAAAGCCCCTCCTCCAATGAATGGTTCTATATATTTTCCATAGGATTTAGGTTCTCGCAACATAAGTTCGTCTAATAATTGAGACTTTCCTCCTGCCCACTTCAATACTGGTTTGGCAAGTATCTTTTTCTGGTCGGAGAGTAAGATAGATGTTTCTAACATTTAAGATATACCTGTTTTTATTTTTGGCTCTATGTGAATCCTAGTGGGTAGTGCGATAATAATACCA
>NZ_BDMN01000437.1 GCF_002189065.1 Bathymodiolus platifrons methanotrophic gill symbiont | reverse complement strand
ACATTTCATTCGAGGAATTATGATGTAAACCTTTTACTTCTCCTAATTATTTAAGTGAAATAACAGATTTAACCCACTACCGATTTTTGCTAGGGCTGAGAATATGAAATGTATTCTTTTTTTCGATGAAGCCGATGCTTTGTTCGGAAAACGTACCAATGTCAGTGACGCACATGATCGATATGCTAATCAGGAAGTATCTTATCTGTTACAGCGTATTGAGGAATTCCCCGGAGTTGTCATACTCGCCTCTAATTTTAGCAATAATATCGATGAAGCATTTATGCGTCGATTTCAGGCAGTAGCGTATTTCCCACTACCCGGGGCAAGAGAGCGCCTGGCAATATGGAAGGGTGTTTTATCCACATTTCCAATGCTGGAAATAGACTGGGATATAGAAAAAGTGGCTAATCGATATGAGCTTTCAGGGGGATCAATTATGAATGTTATGCGTTATGCATCATTAATGGCGATAGATAAGTCTAGTGAAGCTATTCAACATACCGATATTATTAATGGTATACGCCGGGAATTGCAGAAAGAGGGCAAGACCCTTTAAGGCTTATGAGTACTCCAGCATCGGTTCTGCAAACCAAGCAAAGTTCAGCGAGTTCTCGTGCTGCCGCGAGTCGGGTTCAGGCCCGGCTACAGGTTGGCCGCAGCCATGATGGTCATGAGCAAGAAGCTGATCGAGTCGCAGGTACTGTTGTAGGCAGCAATCATGGCGCAGCGGGGCCAGTGGCTCAGGGCACGAGTACAGCTACAGTAAGTACTTCATCAGTTCAGCGAGCGCCGATGATTTCTCGATTGGCTGATTCAGCGGTTCAAACCAGGCTACAGCGTCGAGAAGTTGAAAAATCTGAAGAGCAAGAGCCAGAAAAGGTTCAGCGGAAGGAATAAGAGGAAACTCAGACCAAGGTTCAACGTCAGGAAGAAGAGGAAGCGCAGGCGAAGGCGAAGGTTCAGCGACAGGAAGAACAAGAGCCTCAGGCTAAAAAGAAGGTGATGAAGAATCAGAGCTACAAACCAAAGCTGAGGCACGCGCAAATGTTCGGGATAAAAAACAATTTCCAGAGTTAAATCAGGTAGAGCAAAAACTGTTCAACAACAAAGGTAAAGGCGATAAGCTGAATGATGAGGCCCGCATTTCTATGGAAACGGGATTTTCAGCGGATTTTAGTGGCGTACGAATTCATCAGGGTGCTGATGCTGTAGCGATGAATCGTGATTTAAAAGCTCAGGCATTTACACATGGTAAGGATATATTTTTTAATTCTGGTAAGTATGAGCCAGAATCTACTCGAGGCAAGATGTTGCTTGCCCATGAGTTGACTCATGTTGTGCAACAGGGTGCTGCTGAACAAAAGCTAGCAGAAGGGGAAGTGAAACAAAACAATGCAAAACGCAATGATCCGATACCTGAGCCAACGGATAAAGCGACTCAAAGCTTAGAGCAGGAAAATGCTGAAAAAATCAAAGCCAATGCCTCGGAGGTGGGTGAGCAGTCAGGAACCAAGTCAGGATCAGAAGCTCTAGGCAGTACAGCAGAATCAGCGCAGAAACCTACTACTGGTGCGATGGCAGGGCCAGATATTAAGGAAAATCAGAGCGCACAGCAGGAAACGAAATCAGCTGAAGGGCAGAAAAAAACAAAGCTTAAAGGTAAGCCCAAGGGGGCTTTGAAAGCAAAAGTGAAAAGTGTAGCAAAAGGGAAGGGAGTTGGTGCTTTTTTACGCAAGACAACTAAAACCGCTTTTAATTCAAAAAAAGCTGCAGTCAGACTACTGGCCACTAATGAAAAAAAGACAGAAAATGCAGAAACCAACGCTTAAAATCAGGGAAACGGAGCCTAAGCGGAGTGATGATTTTTATTTCGCTGATCCGAAGTGCGCTAGTAGCGCGCGAGGGAGGCAAGAATTGCATTCCGAATAGCCGTCCAGCCATTTGAGGTAGTCTTAACGGAGCAGGGTTTTGTGCGTAGTTGAGACGGACGCAGGGCGACCAGGGCATCTCCCATTCGCTGCGTAGGCGAATGAATGTTGGTGACAGGAGTCCCAAAATGTTGTGAGGTAGCATGGCGCGCCTGGTTGTCTAATACTGAAAAATCTGTAGTACCTCCGGTACAGGAAGCTCAATCTCGCTCTAATGCGAGCCAGGTTGAAACGGTAGAAAATAGCGAAGAACCAAAACCCGATGAAGTCAAAGCCAAACAAGAATTCCAAAGTGCGCTAGAAAAAGCAATACCTACAAGTCTGGAAGCGGTAGATAAATTTAAGGAAGAGGGCAAAGGTAGGGCGGTAGGCGCAGCGGTTAAAGGCGTTGTAAGTGCTGATACTCAACAGGTCAGGGCGACTTATCAGGAAATAGAAAATACCCCGGAAGCCGAGGCTCCAGAGCAGGAGCCTGAGGCATTAGCTGAAATAGAACAGGCACCTGAAACCAGTGCCTTGAATATGGGCGAAGGATTGGTCGGTGAAATACAGGCGGAACATACTGATCTGAGTAATTTTGAAAATGAATCTGATGATATGCTCAAACAGGAGCAAATCAGTGATGAACAACTAGAAATGGTTGATGAAGATGATTTAGCAGAGGCCAATAAAGAGCGTAAACAAGTTAAAGAAGCTGTTAAAAAAGGACCTAAGGAAGCAAAGCAGCTGGAACAGGAGCAAAAGCAACAGGTAGCTCAGGAACTGAATAAAGAAGAGCTGCAGGGCAAGCAAGAAATGCAGCAGGAGCGCCAAAAAGAATTAACAGGCGCCCAGCAGGACCAAAAGAAAACCAAAAGCAAAATAGAGTTAAAACGCCAGGCTGTCACTGATCACATCAATACAATTTATGAAACAGCCAATACCGGGGTAAAGCAGAAACTAGATGACCTTGAAAAACAGTCTTTGGCTAATTTTGATATAGGAGAAAAAGCCGCAACCAAAACTTTTGAAGATAATGTTAAGCGACGAATGGATGCATTTAAGCGTTGGCGTTATGATCGGTTTGGTGGTAGTTTGTTATGGGCAAAGGATAAATTGTTTGGCATGGATGAGCTACCAGAAGTTAAAAATATCTAATTGGAGGTTTAATTAGTTGGCTTACCGGTGCTATGGCCGATATACCTATTACCTTGCCAACAACCTGGAACCTTAAGGGGATACTGAGTTTAGTGCTGCAAATTCTGGGGCTGACATGGAATACAATACGTGTAAAGCTAGTGAAAAGGGTAGGAGAAAAAATAGTTAAGGTTGCAGAGACTGGCGTCACTATTGTTAAAAAACTAGTGTCTGAAGGCCCGATGGCACTGTGGGAAATGATTAAGGAAAAAGCTGCTGAGATA
The DNA here is from genome assembly GCF_002189065.1 of Bathymodiolus platifrons methanotrophic gill symbiont. Taxonomy (GTDB): domain Bacteria; phylum Pseudomonadota; class Gammaproteobacteria; order Methylococcales; family Methylomonadaceae; genus Methyloprofundus. The sequence continues at coordinate 975 of NZ_BDMN01000437.1, read as the reverse complement.
AAACAGCAAGTTATGGATGGTATTCGTAACTGGCTAATCACACAGGTAGTCAACAGGCTGTCATTAAACTATTGAGTTTCCTGAATCCTGCAGGTGCAATCGTTCAGGCAATTCTGGCAATCTACAATGTAATTATGTTTTTTGTAGAAAACTGGCAGCGTATTGTTGATTTTGTTGGCAGTGTATTTAATTCAATAGGAGAAATCGCTGCTGGTAAAATCTCCGCAGCAGCCTCCAAGGTTGAATCGGCAATGACCATTCCCATTATTCTGAATTTCCTCGCCAGGTTATTAGGGCTGTCGGGTATAGGTAAAGCAGTCTCTGATATCATCAAAAAAATCCGCAAACCTATCGATAAAATTGTAAACAAGGTGCTGGATAAGATTGTTGGGTTTGCTAAAAAGTTATTTAAAAAAGGTAAGGTAGCAGCTAAAGGCGCAGCCCAAAGTGTAATTAATTTTGTTAATCCTAAACATAGTTTTACGGCAGGCGAGGAAAGTCATACTATTTCGGTAAAAAAAATTGCAGGTAAAAAGGTGCTTTATATTGCTTCAACACCTTCACCGATTAAGAGTTTTTTAATGGGGTATGAGCAAAAGAATAAAGATAGCCTGTCGGATAAGAAAAAAGCTGATATAAAAGCGGCCAAAGCCTATATTGTATCTGATATTAATCCTCTTCTGATTGCAGTAGGAAAACTGCAAGAAACCACAGCAAATAAGAAAAAAAAACGTAACTACTCAGCGTAAATAATTAAAAAAGTTCTTGACAGAGTTTTAGCCTTATTTTTGTGGTTTTTAGTCTCCTGCAGAATAGCCATCAAATAGGCCATTTATTGGTCCTGTCTTAATAGTCAGCCGCAAGATGCTTTTAAATACTGGCGATCCCGATCAACTTTTTTAATCTCTTCAAAACAGCTTGTGAAGAGGAAAATTCGGGATTAAAAACCCATGAGATAATATACCTGTTCTTATA
>NZ_BDMN01000436.1 GCF_002189065.1 Bathymodiolus platifrons methanotrophic gill symbiont | reverse complement strand
CCTTATCTTATTGAAATTTAATCAATAAATTCTTAAGTAAGTAGCATTAGCCCCTCCTTAACTAAAGAGGGGGATTATGTTAATACTGAAGTTTCCCAATAATTATTTATGGTAAAATTGAAACTATGCTACAACTATATGAAAAAAATAGTCTTTTCATTCGTTTCAAATGCTATTGCCTAAGGGGAATTAAGTAGGGGTTTGCTATAAACATGGCAAAACCACCTAAAATAAACCTCGATACACCAGCATTGTGTATTTCAGCTACTCAATAATTGGGAAACTTCAGTTAGTAGATATATTAGAAAGAATGGGAAAGCATGTCACTGTTCAAGTTAGTTGAGTAGTTAATAAAATAAAAATCTAATTGGGTATTAGCAGAGACGCAACCATAAATTAACGACGCCGACCCCTTTGCCTTTGTTAAGATTTTGCCTCGAAATTGGGCTTGGATGCCCAAAATGAGATTTCGCAAAAGTAGGGACTCCCCGCATTGGCCTTTATTTATCACATTTAACCTTACTCTGACCCCCAGTTATTCAGGGGAATAATGTTCTAAGTTGAGTTCTGTTATCGGAATGAAGTGTTTAATATTACTGGTACATAATAATTCATTATGCATGATTGCAGTTGCAGCAATAAGAGCATCTCCCATTTCGACGCTATGGCTTAGTGCATATTGCTTAACTATTTGTCTCGCTTGATAAGAAATAGATGAATCAATATCATAAATCGTAAAATGTAGTGCATTGAGCATTTTTTCAAAAACTGCAAGCTCTTGTTTGTTACGACAGAAGGGGACGTATTCCATATAGGTTACTGCTGATATTGCGCGATCCTGAGTATCTAATATTAACTGTTTCGCGCTCAATACCCCTCTGTCCGCATAAATAAAAATATTGGTATCAAAGATCATTGGGCAGTAGTTGTCTTCCTTGACGAGCAGAACGTAATTCTTCTTCAACTGAATCAATAGCCATGTTTTTATGCATACCAAAAAAGTCATCCATAGCAGCTAATTGTTTAGCTGAATTTTTAACTTTTTTTGCGGGTTGGGCGATACCTAGCGTTTGACCATGATCAGTAATTTCAACTAGCTCACCACGCTTAAGTGCATCAATGAGGACTTTTTGGTTAGTTTGTAATTGGGTGCTTGTAATTTGCATAATGAAAAAGAATGAGTCAAAAACTAAGTATAGTGCATGTGCTAGTATGATCTCAATATAATTTTTCAAGCACCCCTTTGAGTTGCATGGTTATTATGTTAGAAAATAAAAGACTCTGTGGGCTTTTAATCGAGTAGATCTTATTTGTTTTCGTTCAAAATGAAAAATACAATATACAGGTAACCGTTTAGTCCCCCTCCTGGCAAGGAGGGGCTAGGGGAGGTTTTATTAGAAAAGTTCTCCTCAATCCCTATTTTACAAAGAGGATTCTGGGTACTACAGGGTTCATGTATTCAAAAAAAGACCCCTAGATTTTGCTCGCCTATTTAACCTTACTCTGACCCCTGTTATTCAAAGGCCCATTGGTTCAGTTGGGGGGATAGTTTTTTAGGCGATAACAACCAATGAATCTCAATTAAATCGAGTCTGACCATAATAATTCTAATGGGCAGTTGATGTTTTTGCTATATCAATAAGTGACATTAGTGCTTTATTTACTGCCTCTTCGCTTGGAAATGCCTTCACAACCTCTGAGTTAAGAAGTACAAGGTTATGTGATTTATTGTACTCCTCATAATATTTTCCTCGAATACCCTTACCTAGGGCTTCTTTCTTATATTCTGGTCTCATTTCATGTTCTATTTTAGTTTTCTTCATAAATTTTAACCTCATATTTTGTCATTAGGCGTGCACTTATAATTCTAGTTTTTTCGCCACGCATTGTATGAGAGACAATAAGTTTCTTTCCCAGCCGTGATAATCCAAAGGTTATTAACCTAAATTCATTTATAGAATTATCAGGATCATTAAAAGTTAATGCAAGGGGGTCTCCAAAAACTGTTCCTGCTTCATGAAAAGAGACTCTATGTTTTTTTTCATTTATTTTTGCCTTTTTCTTATCCCATTCAAACTCCATATAAACATTTTTTTAATTTTATCTAGATTTGCTATGTTACGATACTACGCCCTGCAAATGCAGTAGTCAACTTGGCATAACAGTAGTTATTGGAAAGAATAAAAAACCAGCAGTTACTTTATTGATGACGCTTGATGTCGCGCTTCACTCGGTGCGAAAGGCTAGGGCCTCAGGGTTCCAAAGACAAGCCCTGGGAATCCCCCAAATCAAGCTGGCTGTGACCCCTTGATTCCAAAATAATCGGAGTACCACCATGGCAACAGTAAAAGAAAAATGGAGGAAGTGATTAAATCCCTGCCTGATGACGCTTCCTATGATGAAATTATGCAGGAACTGGCTTTTCAGCGCATGGTTGAAAGTGGACTGGAAGATTCCCGTCAAGGCAAAGTTATTAACAAGCGAAAATGGGGGCTTTCTATGACACATAAAATATCATTAGACAATCAATATTGTGGCATTGAAAGACCTGACCCCTTGATTTTTCGTTGGTTTTTCTTGACCTCAGTTATTTCAGTAAGTCAAACTATGGACTTTAGTCCATAGTTTGTTGATTAAACCATTTCATTCCACATTTATAACAAGCTCGGCATCGCCACCACTACTAGATACTGATGAATCTATTGGATAATTAGACGGTGGAGTAAAATCAGAAGGTAACAAAATATTATTAGTTAAGCTATTGGCATCTATATTTTCTGAGCCTAAATGTAAATAGTCGGGTTCCGTATTAGGTGGTGCAATAAAATTTACAATATTTACCTGCCCAGGATTGCCATTCTTCAATCTAGCTTTAACAGTAGTACCAGGGTCTGCTAATACATTTGCAAAAAACAATCCTCTGGAGTACACAGGGGGGTCTATAAGTGTTTCATTTGTGACCCAGTTTGTTGATGGAGTGGCATCAGCAGGGGCGTCGTGCTGGATAACATAGTCACTTATAAATGAGCTATTATTAGCATCAGGTATCCAGCCTGCTAGCATAGTCACATTTTCTTCATAAAAAGGAATTCTATCTAAATGTACATCACTTGTATCAAATGTACTACTCTCATAAATGTCATCAGGAGGTAAATCCAAAAATACTGCCCTTGCAGATAGTTGTGTTTCATTATCTGTTAAGTTGAAAGCAAGAGTTGTCACAGGAAAGTTTGTGTCAATTATTGAAAAAGCCGCTTTGGCTTTAACTATCGTTGTGTCTGTACTGTCAGGATCAGGCAAACGTGCTCGAGTTAAAGTTTTTACATAATTGGAATAGCTTGTTAATGACGTTTCATTTGGTGTGCCATCGCCATTAACAAAATAGCTATTAGGTATAATATTCAATGCAATAAGTTTCCAGTCCTCTATCACGGAGACCAAGCCATCTATCCGCTTCATTCTACAGGCATCAACATATTCAGCATCTGTGGCAGCTGGATGTATTTTTGCATCATAGTGATCCCTACAGCAAGTATCACAAAATGGCTGAGGGTCAGAGGGAGGGGCAGCAGAAAGGCCAAGAGTATAGCTTCTAGACTGCCACTCTCCCCGTTTATGTAGGAGTGCTTTCGTTGTATCATCCCAATAGGCAACACCGACAGGGTATTTCCACGTCCCCGTGCCAACTTTACAATCACAGCTAACGGTTAAAAAATCTTCCCGTCTTGTTTCGATTAATGTTCCATTATTAAATGGTAATCGAATTAAATGAGCGCAAGAAAGAAATATTCAAAAGAATTTAAATTGGATGCGGTGAGTCTAGTCATAGACCAAAACTACACTCGCGCAGAAGCATCGAAGAATTTAGGCATCAACCCTAATATGCTAGGGCGTTGGGTAAAAGAAGCTGATACAGATGATGGCAAATAACTGGGGTCAGAGTAAGGTTAAATGGGGGGGGGGGCTTTTTTTGGCGCATTATCAGAGCACCTGATCTCGGGGAATTTACTTTGATCCCAGTTTAAAGATCATCCTTAAATTAGTTCGCGGAAACTTTGTTTCTGTGCTATTGAGTTCATCGCATAATTTTTGTATCGCGACATCATAACTTCGATTGGCCAAATGATGTAATTTCACCGTTAATCTGCCTTGCTCATGATCTGGAATCAGGTCTGCCTCACTACTATAAATTGCCCGTAACAGACTACGAACTTCATCAGGACGCGAGAGCGTTTCTCGCAACAAATTGGCCATTGCCGTTTCAGCTCGATAGGCAATCATTTTGATCGTATCAATGAAATGTTTACTTTTGGTGCTGAGTTGCTGAAATTGCTCCTCTCCGGGTAAGTCTTTCACTTTAAGGTAATGTGGCGTTT
>NZ_BDMN01000435.1 GCF_002189065.1 Bathymodiolus platifrons methanotrophic gill symbiont | reverse complement strand
GCTTCTTTTTGTGAAATTCTTTCTCTAATTTAGGCGCATACGTGATAACCCAGCGGTTAAGTGTGCTGTGGTCAACATGATAGCCTCGTTCTTCCGCTATTTCTTCAAGATTGCGATAACTGAGTGGGTAAGCCAAGTACCATCTGACATTTAGGAGAATGATCTCTTTTTCAAAGTGGCGCCATTTGAAACTAAGCATTTGAGAATTCCTGATATAGAGATTTAAACTTAATGATAGCAGATAACCTGGGGAAGTGAACTTTATGCGACAGAACCTTATGCACTTAATTATACGAATTCAGGACACAACATTTGGTACCTTTATGGGATTAGACCCAAATTAGGCTGTAAAATACAGTGAAAGTGAAGGTTCAATAATTAATGAGGTAAAAGATGAATAATTCAGCATTGGGAGGATTGTAACAATGGGACATACGCAAGCTAAATTCTGGAAGTGTGCATTACAGGTTAATCCAGCGAGTTATATTTCATATCGTGGGCAGGAACAGCAGCTATCAGAAACAGACTATAATCAACAAATGCTTGAAGTCTGTTTACAGGAGAATATCAAGGTCCTTGGTATTGCTAATCACGGTAATATTGATGGTGTAGATGCTATTCGTGATTTGATGAATAAAAATGACATTCTGGTATTCCCTGGGTTTGAAATTGCTTCTAGTGAAAAAATTCATTTTGTTTGTTTATTTTCTGAAGAGGCCACTTCTCAAAAACTAGAACGTTATCTTGGTCATCTTGACTTGTTAGATCCTGAGGAGGGTGTTAGGCCTTCTAGGTTAAGTGCTGAACAGTTAATTGCAAAGGTTAATGACATAGGTGGTTTTATTTATGCTGCCCATTGCACTTCAGAAAATGGTTTGCTAAAAAAAAGATTTAAACATATATGGATACTTTTAGGTTTAAAAGCCGCTCAAATACCTGGTTCTGTTGAAGACCTTAAAACTGTTGAAGATGGATTCTATCGAAAAGTTATTCGTAATAAAGAGGTCGCATATAAGCGAGAATTACCAATAGCTATTATTAATGCCAAGGATATAGAAACGCCAGAAACTTTAAAAGATCTAAGAGCCTCTTGTCTTATCAAGATGACTGAGCCAAGTTTTGAATCATTTAAGTTAGCTTTTCAGGATACTGAATCTCGAGTGAGATTAAATAGTGACGTGGAAGAAAAATATTATTCTCAGATTAAATCCTTGAAGGTAACGGGTGGTTATCTGGATGGTCTTGATATTAAATTTTCTGAGCACCTGAATGCGGTAATCGGTGGTCGTGGAACGGGTAAAACTACCTTGCTGGAATGTATTCGTTATGTTCTTGAATTGGAGCCTATTGGTATTAATTCTCAGAAACAACATAAGGACATTATCAAAGAGAATTTGGGGAAATCTAAAGCTAGGGTTGAGCTAACTATCCGATCATCAACGATGAATGGTAAGAAGTTCACTATTGCACGGCGATACGGAGAAAGTTGCAGTGTAAAGGATGAAAATGATGATATTTCATCCTTTACACCTGCTGACTTGATGCCAGAGATTGAGCTATATGGACAAAATGAAATTTATGAAATTGCCCAGAATTCAGTCTCGCAAAGAAAATTACTAGCTCGATTTCTTGAGGCGAGACCAACTGATAATGAAGGGAAAATAAAAGAAACCCTAAAGCTACTGTCTGAAAACAGATTGAAACTTGAAAGTGCATTAAAATATATAGCTTCTACTGAGGATGAATTATCTCGCTTACCAAAGCTAGAAGAGCAAGTTAATCAGTCTAAATCTCTTGGACTTGAGGATAAGCTGAAAGTTATTCCTTTTTTAGAAACAGAAAAGCGATTGCTTAAGCGTACTTCAGAAGAGGAAATAGATAGTCTTGAACAGGCTTTTTTAGCTATTCAGGATGTTTTACCTGACACCGTTTTTTTAAGTGATAAAACACTGGATAACCTTCCTCATTCTGATGTTTTGAAAAATATCAGAACGGAACTTGATAAGTTGAAAGTTGATACAGAGGATATTGTGATCCAGTGGAAAAAAGCGTTTAACGTATCAAAAACAACTATCAATTATTCCATCAATGAGTTAAATATTGGTATCAAAGAAGAAGAAGAGAAATTGGAGAAAACTTATAAAGAGTTGCCGTCTAGTGAAGGTAAGAGTGGTAGAGAAATTGGATTGGAATCTCAGCATTTATTGAAAGAGGTTGAGAGAATCAAGCAGAAGCAGGCCTTAGCGACTACGCAGAAGGCGGTTGTAGACGAGCTGGAGCTAAAACGCAAAAAGTTATTAACTGAGTTGTCTGAATACCAGGTTGCGCGATCTTCACAGTTTGAGCGTTCACTCAAAAAACTAAATAAAAAGCTGAAAGGCAAGTTAAAACTTACCGTTAAGCCTGAAGCTGACAGAACACCCATTGTAGAATTTTTGATGAAGTGTAATTTAGATTCGGTGGGTGAAAAGCGCTTAGATTGGATAAAATATCAGGATGATTTTTCTACTGTAAAACTTGCAGAGTTGATTCGATCAGGAACAGAGGCTTTAGTTGGGTGTGGCTGGGAGATTACGCATACCGTTGCAAATGCATTGGTTAAATTGAGCCAATCTCATATTTTGCAGTTAGAAGAGGTGGGATTGCCTGATGTCATTAGTATTGAGCTAAATGTTGCCCATGAGGGTGAGGAAAACTTTAGGATTTTGGATAAGTTATCAACTGGTCAACAGTGTACTGCTATTTTACACCTTTTATTACTTCAGAATGTAGATCCGTTAATTATGGATCAACCAGAAGACAATCTGGATAATGCTTTTATTGCTGATAGAATTGTTGCTGAGTTGCGTATGGCTAAGATTAGCCGTCAATTTATATTTGCAACACATAATGCCAATATACCTGTTTTTGGAGATGCTGAGTGGATTGGTGTTTTTGATTCGTTTGAAGGACAGGTAAGTATGCCTAATGAGTCACAAGGGGCAATTGATGTGCCTAAGGTTCGTGATAAGGCGGCAAGTATTTTGGAAGGTGGAAAAACGGCTTTTAATCAACGTAAAGTTAAATATGGATATTGAGGTGTTGTATGCTTAAAACTGAATTGTTGGAGATTATTGCAAACGGTGAAAATTCGGGGGTCGAATTTAAGCGCGATGATATTCGACCAGAACAATTAGCTAAAGAAATTGTTGCCCTAGTTAATTTTCAGGGTGGTCAGATAATTCTTGGTGTGGAGGATAATGGTACTATCTTAGGTTTACGTAGACCTAATGCTGAAGAGTGGGTGATGAATGTTGTACGCGATAAAATTCATCCTCAAATATTGCCATTCTATGAGAAAATTAAAATAGATGATGGTGTTTTTGTTGCAATTATTACTTTCCCTTTAGGTATTTCTAAACCTTATGTTTTGAGAGATCGCGGGGAAGAAAAAGTATTTATTCGTATTGGTTCTACCTCTCAATTAGCGACACGAGAACAACAGATGCGTTTGTTTGAATTAGGTGGAATGTTGCATACAGAGGTGCTGCCTGTCGCAAGGACTAATTCTGATTGCCTTGATAGATCTCGTTTGGAGAACTATCTGAGCGATATTTTGCAAGACCCTGATATTCCTAAATCGGATGATGACTGGGAAATAAGGTTGGCTGGCTTAGGCTTTTTGAATGAGCCTAATGGTTTATGCTCCGTTGCTGGTTTGCTTCTTTTTGGGAAAAACCCAAGACAATACCTTAAACAGGCTGGCTTACGAGTCTTTGCTTTTGATGGTGAAGATAAGGAATATAAGGCTAATTTGGATTTAATTATTGGCGCACCGTTGGTTGGCCGATGGGATGTAACCGAGTCTGTAAAACAATTAATTGATAATGGCCTTATTGAAAACTTTATTGAGCAGGTTAAGCCCTTTATTACACAGGAAGTGGATGAAATTGATGAGGATTTTAGAAGGGAGCTTGAGTGGTTTTATCCATCTGGTGCTGTTAGAGAAGCCCTTATTAATGCATTAGCACATAGAGATTGGACGCGTTTTGTGGATATTGAAGTGGGTATTTATTCTGATCGGTTAGAAGTTATTAGTCCTGGTGCTCTACAAAACTCAATGACGGTTGATAAAATGGTGTTGGGACAAAGATCACCTAGAAACCCCGTTATTATGGAGGTATTGCGGGATTATGGGTATGTAGATGCCAGAGGGATGGGGGTAAGAACTAAAATGATCCCACTAATGAGGAAATTTAATCATTGTGATCCTGTATTTGAATTGACGGATGATTATTTAAAAACAATTTTATTTAGAAAAGGGTTCTGTCGCAAAAAATAAATATTTGTGTAAAAAAAGGTTCTGTCGCATAAAGTTCACTCGCTGTCAGCCCCGGACGGGATGATAG
>NZ_BDMN01000434.1 GCF_002189065.1 Bathymodiolus platifrons methanotrophic gill symbiont | reverse complement strand
GTGACTATCAACAGCTCGGTATAAATAGGTCCACTGCCCCTTCACTTTGATATACGTTTCATCCATGCGCCACGATTTATTGGTTTCTCGTTTCTGAGATTTAGCTTTTACAGCAATGGCAGGAGAATAACGGATAACCCAACGATTGAGCGTAGCATGATCCACTTCAACACCTCTTTCTTCCATAATTTCTTCAAGGTCGCGATACGAAACGCCATACCTGACATAAAAGAAAACAGCATAAAGAATGACATCTTTTGGGAAGTGAGTGCCTTTGAAGCTGAGCATATGATCCACCTTTTATTGAAATTGAGAATTATGATAGCAGATAACGTCGGGAAGGGGGATTTATGCGACAGAACCCTTTTTACTGGTAATTTATTGAAACTAGCCATGTTACTTATCATTTTTTTTCTCAATTATGTTAATAAGTAAGGTGATTATTCTTAACTGGACGTCTACACTTTTTTTATTTTTATACTGTGAAAGTGATTGTTTACACACGCCTAATCTACTGGCAAGATCGTTATCATAACTATCATTAGTAATAGATTTAACGAGCTTTAAAATTTCTTGAGGTGTATAAGTTTGCATAAAAGTAAATAAACCATTGACAGAAGTAAGCGAATCATTTACTATACTTTTTATTAAAAGAACTTACAATACTTGGTTTTTATGAAAAACATTAGATTTATAGATTTGTTTGCTGGTTTAGGAGGTACTCGAATTGGATTTGAGATGGCATGCAAAGAATTAGGCTTCTCTTCGGAATGTGTTTTTACTTCAGAAATAAAGCCTTATGCTGTAGATATATATAAACATAATTTTTTTAATGATTCTGTATATGGTGATATTACTAAGATTAATGAAAATTCAATTCCTGATTTTGATTTTTTATTAGGTGGTTTTCCTTGTCAATCATTCAGTACAGCAGGTAAAAAAGCTGGTTTTGAGGATACAAGAGGGACATTGTTTTTTGATGTAGCTAGAATTATAAAAGAAAAGAAGCCGAAAGGTTTTTTACTTGAAAATGTTGAAGGATTAGTTTTACATGATAAAAAAGATAAGGGAGATGAAATAGGTAGTACTTTGAAAACAATACTTAGTACCTTGCAAAGTTTAGGTTATAAGGTTACTTGGAAGGTTCTTGATGCTAAAAATTTTGGAATTCCTCAGGTAAGAAAAAGAATTTATATTGTTGGAAATAAGGCTAATAAAATATCATTAAATAATTTTAAAGTTAAAAATAAAGTATTTAGTGATATACAAGAAAATAATCTCGCTCCTGTTGAGACTGACTTTACAAAAAAACTTTTAGTGTTGTTTTTACCGGAAGATCTAGGAGGTAAAGCTATAAAAGATAAACGAGGTGGAAATAATAATATACATAGCTGGGATTTAGAATTGAAGGGCGCTCTAAGTAAAGAGCAAAAAAATATAATGAGTTTATTGCTTCGTGAAAGAAGGAAAAAAAAGTGGGCTGAAATCAAAGGTATTGTATGGATGGATGGAATGTCTTTAACTTTAAATGAAATTCATTCTTTTTATAGCTGTTTAAAAATAGATGATCTTAAAAAATTACTTGATGATATGGTTGAAAAGAAATATTTAAGATATGAACATCCAAAAGATTTAATTATTTCTCAAAATGGTATTAAAAAACGTGAATATGCAACACATTTGGAAAAAGGTTATAACATTGTTACAGGAAAACTTAGTTTTGAGTTTAATAAAATTTTAGGTAAAAAGTGTATAGCTCCCACCATTGTTGCGACAGAAGCAGATAGAATAGGTATTATTGATAACAAAAAAATAAGAAGAATGTCTGAAAGAGAGTGTTTTCGTTTTTTTGGTTTTCCTGAATCTTATAATTCAAATATTAGTCATAAAAACTTATATGACTTAATTGGAAATACAGTAGTTGTACCTGTTATAAAATTAGTATCAGAAAGAATGCTAAGTAAAACCATATAAATAAATATTATTTATTTTATAAGTTAGATAAATAAGTGTTTTTGTGAGAATCTCCTCTATATTGTTTTTCAGTTTCAAAAAGGGCATTGATAAACTCTTCTTTTGTTTTAAATGTTTTGAATCTAGGTTTATTTGAAAACCAAGAGGCAGGACGAATATTATAAATAACATCTCTCTTTGTTTGAGTTTTTAAAGGCCATCTTTCTGAAGGGCAAGTTATTTCCCATATTTTTTTTAGCCATACATTTTTTATTGATAACTCAGTACCATCTAATTTATAAGAAAAAATTAGATAATCAGAATCAACTCGACTTGGAGTGTTGGAAATTGATTCACAATAAGACTCAAAATTAGCTAAATCAAAATTAGCTCCGGCTGTAGAATCAAAAGTTTTAACCTCTAATAGATGGTTATCAGTGCCAACATAATAATCAGGAAACTCTTGGCTACTTCCATTTTTTTTAGGGTTATTAATTATAAATTTTTGATTTTCAGCCCATTTTCCAAGCCATTCTTCAATGAGCCCACCTAAACCATCCTTTCCTTCGACATCTATAGAAATGCTTCCTATTTTAAAAACTGTCCCCCCAACAAGTTCGTCAATACTTTTTATTAAGGATTCTTTTATTTTCAAACTTTCCGTGTGATACATAACTTTCAGTATAATTTATTATTAGGTGGATTCAACTCTGAAGTGCAATTCCTGTAATCATGAGGCCTCACGTTTATTATTATGAAAAAACACAGCATGAGGGGTGTCATATAGAAGGTTTTGACAGCAACCAAAACGCATAATACATTTCTCGAGGAGCTAGGATTGCCAGCTTTACCCTAGATAAATACATAGTCTACAAGGTGCTAGATGGCCTTTTCTGGTTCTGTCGCAAAAGATACGTATTTGTGTAAACCTGGTTATGAACCTGTTTTTATTCTTCGCCCAGGGGGTAAGTAACTTTTTTTATCGTATCTGGAATTTTCTATCTTGGACGCGCCTGATGTTTTTTACAATTGAATCCGAGTACTCTAAAAAGGATAACTCACAGTAAATATGGCGCGCCAGCTCTTCGCTAAGGCGCTTTATATCGCTTTTAAGGCGCTTTAACAGCTAACCCCTACCCATACACACCCATTAAAGGTTTTTGTGGGTCTTTAAGGGGCTTACATGCCCCCAATAAGCGATTGACTAATTGTGGGTATGTGGTTTGTTATAGCTGTTACAGAAAACAAAGATTAAACGGTAAACCATTCCAAAATAAAGGGTTGGCTTATTGCAACAAGCAACAGTATTCTGGGGACTCTTTACCCTAGGGAGGAAGTAACTTTTTAAACTTCATAATAAAACGCTATTTAGTGTACAATCTAATATAGATTGTACTATACCTATAATCCTTTTATAATCAAAGATTAGGGTTACTGTCATGTACAACCTATGGATATTTATACGCAAACATTACATTTACAATTTAGGGTTTTATAGTTACCCCTCTTTGACCGCCCTTCTTGGGGCTTTTTTTATTGAACATCTACGGTCAGCGGATTTTCAGAAGTATCCAGTTCAGGGAAAGCCACAGCTCTCAAGCGTTTATTCATCTCAGCTTAAAAACACACCATGTTCTGGGATAACACGCGTATGACTTCATTTCAACTAATTATTAAACGTGAATGAAATCAATTTCTTGCTCAATTAGGATAAATTATCATGGTTGGGGGGAACCATAGATTCCCTTTGGGTTTAATTACTGCAATCCCTTAAACTGTAATATAACCAATCGCTTGTTCATCTGAGCAATTTGAGTAGACCTTTAATTTAGCAGACTCTCAGCCCTAGGGAAAAGTAACTTTTTTAGCATATATCCGATACATGAAGATTCCCTTATATAAGAAAACACAGGGGGATCTGACTCTAATGGATTGCGCTATCAGCTTTAGATAAAGGCGGCATAAAATAAGTCCTCCTGCTATGTTTCACATTAAGCCCCTCTAACACTTTTTTACAGCCATCTGGTTCGATCTGTTATTTGTTATATTCTTAGGTAACTCATTTATTATCTCGAAGCTAGTCATTTTTATTGTTCTATTGCTAAGTGCCTTACCCGTTTTGTCATCAACAAACTCAAAGGTTCTGTCGCATAAATCCCCCTTCCCGACGTTATCTGCTATCATAATTCTCAATTTCAATAAAAGGTGGATCATATGCTCAGCTTCAAAGGCACTCACTTTCCAAAAGATGTCATTCTTTATGCTGTTTTCTTTTATGTCAGGTATGGCGTTTCGTATCGCGACCTTGAAGAAATTATGGAAGAAAGAGGTGTTGAAGTGGATCATGCTACGCTCAATCGTTGGGTTATCCGTTATTCTCCTGCCATTGCTGTAAAAGCTAAATCTCAGAAACGAGAAACCAATAAATCGTGGCGCATGGATGAAACGTATATCAAAGTGAAGGGGCAGTGGACCTATTTATACCGAGCTGTTGATAGTCAC
>NZ_BDMN01000433.1 GCF_002189065.1 Bathymodiolus platifrons methanotrophic gill symbiont | reverse complement strand
ATCGTTATAATCCACCTTAAATTTCAACACTTTTTCATCATGAATAGCATGCTTAATCACATAAGAATGTAATTCACAACCAAATACACTGCCAGTGGTTTCTGCTCCCAAGGCATTTTCAGGGAAAATAGGTGTCCCGGTAAAGCCAAATTGATAGAACTTTTTGAATTTTCTCTTTAGATTTTTTTGTGCTTCACCAAATTGGCTGCGGTGCGCTTCATCAAAGATAAACACCACTTGCTTACTGTAAATGGGTAATTCGCCCTCACCTTTCATTAAATTATTCAGTTTTTGAATGGTGGTAACAATAATTTTATTGTCTTCTTTATCAAGGTTACGCTTTAGCCCTGCGGTATTCTCTGAACCATTAACGCTATCGGGTGAAAAACGCTGGTATTCTTTCATGGTTTGAAAATCGAGATCTTTTCGATCCACCACAAAAAATACTTTATCAATAAAATCCAGTTCCGTTGCCAAGCGTGCCGCTTTGAAACTGGTTAAGGTTTTACCTGAGCCAGTGGTATGCCAAATATAGCCGCCACTTTCAATCGTGCTCCAGTTTTTGGCTTGATACGTGCTGTTTATTTTCCAAAGAATTCGTTCGGTGGCAGCAATTTGATAAGGGCGCATCGCTAACAAAGTATCGTTATCATCAAACACAGAATAATGTAGCAACACATTTAACAAGGTCTGTTTTTGAAAAAAAGTAGCGGTGAAATCTTTTAAATCTTTAATCAATCCGTTATCTGATTTTGCCCAATTCATGGTGAAATCAAAGCTATTTTTATTACGCTGGGTGGTATTGGCAAAATAACGACTATCGGTGGTTCTGTCGCAAAAAACAAATGTTTGTGTAAAAATCAACTGTAACCTGTTTTTATGCGATAAATGGACAAAACACCATGCAGGAGAAAAACCTTCTAATCCCATCATTAAAATCACGACAATCTAGTGTTAAAACCAAGTATCATGTGGTATTCAGGAAAGTAATAACTTAAAAAAATAGAACCATTTTTAGTTGAACATGCGAACCTTATTTGGCTTAAATTTAATATTATGATCGTAGGTAATAGGGTGATTTTGTTTATTTGCGACAGAACCCAGTTGTCTGAGGAAAATATTCCAGCTTATAAGCAGTTTATGGCTTTAGCAGGATAGTTATGCCTGAAGACCAGGTTTTCTGCTTTTTAAATAACCTATGCGACAGAACCTACTTAAGTACCTCAAAGACCACCCAGTTTCTGGCATCGTCAGAATGTTCATGAATATCATTGTAATCCATATGCAGATAGGAGTGTTTGTTGTCCTTCCAGTAAGAATCAGTCTGTATAGTACCCTCTGTCGCAGACCAGTAAGTAGAGGGATTCCAGCGCGATGGAGAATATCCCAATGCTTCTGGATTGTTAGCTTCTATATCAGCGCTTAGGTCACTAAGTTCCGATATAGTCGGTAATATTAGAGTATAACCTTCTAATATTACCGACCTCTCATCATCACTCCCATCATGAGAACCTTCTTGTGTGGCAACAGTATCGCTGCCCTCATTCAGTAAATCATCTAGTTTCTCATGAGAAATAGGATCATATCCGTAAGGACTACCATCTCCTGAAGAATCTAGATAATAATATGTATGTCCATTTGATGAAATAGGGTTGATTAAATTAAGGTTAATACCATGTATGCCGATTGTATTTGATACACATTTACCAAAATGGAATTACCGGGCAATACAACCACATGCACGGCCTCTGGCCATAAACTTGCCAGAGTTGAACATTAATTTATCAGCAATCTTAGAGAAGGCACAAAGAGAAAGGAAAAAGCTAAAGCTTTTTTACTCCCAACATTATATTCTACTTTAAACAGGAACCCATTATTTATAAAACCCACTCGATCAACAACCGCATCAAACAACGTTAGGCTAGAGCCTACGAACCTAACCACGTCCATAGGACATGGTTTTTATTTTTAATAAAAATGCGATTAAAGTTTACAATAATTTTATAGAAGAACTTTGAATAATAGACTTATATTCTATGTAGTCTTCTAATTGAGGATGATCAAACTTTGCATAAACAGTAGGTCGATCTTCATAAATTATTTTTGATTTTGCCATATTACCTTGATTGTCTGACACACTATTATTAACCAAATGGGTTAGTCTCAACAGAAAAAATGATTTTTTCATTGCCCATTCTGGACCGGTAAGTAACATGCAAGGAATAACTTTTACATCATTATATGGGGCGCAGGTCTTTAACCTGAATTTTAAAAAGGCGGACTAAAGGTCCGCGCCCCACAATTGCTCAAGTGTGTTATGCACGTTTCTGTGTTATTTTAAATTGTATTTCCTCTTTGCCAACATAAAAAAGTTGCAATCATGATATTATTTATATAAACTAAATTTAATTTATATAAATTAAGGTTACCATGAAATCAATTGGAATAGGTGATATTCAGAAAAACACCTCTATTTTTAACAATCTGACCGAAGCAATCGAAATTATAGATAAGCGCAAAAAAAAAGTTGTCGCTGTTGTCTATCCCGTCAAAAAAGAACGTATTGTACACAAACTTGCTGGTAAGTATAAAGATAGAATATTGAAATCGAGCTCGACTGATATGAAGTTTATAAAGGAAGCAGCAATGACTAAGGCTATGGAAGAGAAATATGGCAACACTCATTGATACCAATATCATTATCCGGTTTCTAATTGGAGATCATAAAGAACACCTTGTTGAGAGCACTCGAATCTTCGAAGAAATCGAATCAGGAAACCTGCAAGTGGAAATTTTAGATGTAGTACTCATGGAGGTGTTATTTGTTTTAACCAAGTTCTATGATTTACCGAAAGCCGAGGTGGTCACCGACCTTAAGGCAATATTAGCAATGGAAGGTGTCATCAATAGTAATAAGGTCATTCTATTCGAAGCTCTATCTTTGTTTGTTGATAAAAATGTGGACTTTGTTGATGCTCTTATTTGTACTAAAAGCAAGCTACAAGGATATGAGTGGCTTAGTTTTGATCGAGATGTAATTAAAAACTGTCGTTAGTCAGCTTGTCCGGCACAATAAATTTGAAGCACGCCTTTACCACAGAAGATAGTCAAAAAAATTAGAACTAATTTAGAGTAACGCCAAAATATGAGCGATGATCAGGAACCCATAGTTGCTATCCAGATAGGAAGCAACCGCATAACCTGCTGGGTACAGCCCATGCTTTACGCGCTAGTGCTCGACGTGAGTTCACTTTCGTACCGGACAAATCTTGAATGCATATTGACTGCATTTACACTATCACATTCGTTTTTTTACAAACTCTCATCGACGCACCTTCATTGCCCCCCCCCTTTCTGTCAGCAGTCTGCAAACAAACGTCGTACTTTGTATCGATCCAGTCGGTGCCGATGAAGGGCGTAAGTTGATTAGCGGATATGGGGCTTAGGCACTATACTGTGAATTAAGAGCTAAAAAGTTGCCTGTTCAAAGAGGTGAGCAAGATTCAAAACTTGACGGTATTTACCCCAATAAAAAAACAAAAAGGTCAAAAATATTTAAAGCCTCAAGATCAATGGCTATCCACCGCCATATCCTGTGTTCGCCAACCCATTGAAACATTATTCGGCTGGATTGAAGAAAAAACGGGGATTGAATGTGCCGGCAAATTACGTTCATACAATGGGCTAATAGTTTATGTCTTCGATAAGTTAACTGCTGCTATGTTTTTTTGGAATGTCTTGCGTGTAAGCGCTTAGTTCACTTTATACTTTTATATACCAACAACTGATAACTCCCCAACAAATCAAGAAACCCACCCACGAAGTGGGGGTAGGCGGAAAAAAGACGATTTTTTTCGATTATTGGTAGAGGCATTGAACGAAGGCGTTGTTGTCACCAACAATGAAGGATACATTCTGTATGTTAATTTCAAATTTAGCGAAATAATTGGCCGTTCCCGTGAAGCCTTGATCGATCAGAAAATAACAGCATTCGTAGACGATTCGAATAAAAGAATTTTGAAGCAAGGAGTTGAAAGCTGTCAAAAACACCAAAAATCCACACTTGAAATAACCTGGAACAAAGATAATGATGAAAAAATCATTACCTGTGTTTCCTCTCGGATGATAGAAGATACATGCCCAAAAAATAACATATACTTTGCCATAATAACGGATATTACAGAAAGCAAAAAGGTTCAAAAAGAACTTATACTCTCTGAACAAAAATATAACACGGTAGTAGAAAATTCACTGATACTCGATGTTCAAGTTTTTCCATCCCATTGCCATCAAACTCTTACCTTCACCCAGCAGAACAATACTTTAATGATGGTGTTGGCTCTAAGCGCCCTAAATCTCTGCCAATCATATGTTTTCCTGATGGCATCAGTTGAAACACATCCTTTATTAATTCACCTAACTCTTTCAGCTTATCACCAGGATCTGGAAACTCTAGCAATGACGTGATGAACTCAA
>NZ_BDMN01000432.1 GCF_002189065.1 Bathymodiolus platifrons methanotrophic gill symbiont | reverse complement strand
ATAGTTTCAATTTTACCATAAATAATTATTGGGAAACTTCAGCTACTAAACTTATTGTAACTATTTGTTTTAAAATCAAAAGTTAATCTAAAAATATAAATCCATACCCGCTCAATGTGAGGGGAAACCTTTTATAAAACGAGATACAACTTGTCCCTTAACCCCTCCCCAAGGCATAGTTCTCTGCATAGGGTATGAGATATAAAGCCGTCGTTTAGCTCTTGTTATTGCCACAAAGGCACTGTTTCGTTCTTCATTAATATCAGCAATAGTCTTAGCCCGATAATCAGGAAACACACCTTCACACATAGACATCAAAAAAACGATTTCTTTTTCCAATCCTTTCATTGTGTGCACTGTGCTTAAGGTTAATCCATCATTAATAACGTCTTCAGTTAACTGACCTAATGCCATCGCATTTCTAAATGCCTGTAATGAATCACCCAAACCTTTTTGTTTAAACCGAGTCCAGTATTTTTGAAACTCTTTTAATTCAAGAATACTTATTTCCAACTCAGATTCATAATTTTCCAATTGTGGAGCATCAGCAAATTTCTCTAATTTATCAATAAAGGATTTAGTTAGTTTTCTAATATTAGGTTCATCAATATCCAGCTGGTCTATTACTACTAACAATTCTGACTGTAATTCAGGAAACAAAATTTCTGAAATTAAAACATCTTTGGACCATTTCTTTAAGATTTCATTATTTCCCCATTCAGAAGGAGAAGAAAGCTTTAATAAAGAACAAAGCTTCTTACCATCCACCCAATCTTTAGGATTCAGTTTTACACGAATAGCATAATCTAATACGCTACAAAATAATGAACTAGGCTCTACTTGCCTTTCCCCTTTTTTTAAAGAAAATCGAATTTCAGACTTATTTAAAGCGTCTTTTAAAGCAGAAAAAACATATCGGTTTCTAGCAATAACAACCATCTTATCCAGCGTTATTTCGCCTTCAATTTCCTTATGTGTTTTCAGCTCTAAAAGGTGCTTAATTTGATTAACTATCCAATTAGCTTCGTCAATCTCATTGGCTTGATCTTTAACTGTTACAACACCTTGTAAAGCAAAATCACTTTCTTTCTGTGACCCTGGTTTTAATTTGTTTGCAACATGAATAACAGCCTTGCTACTTCGGTAATTTTCCTTTAACTCATAAACTGATGGCTTAAAATCATCAATAAAAAAAGAACAAAGATATTCAGATGAAGACCCATTAAATCCATATATCATCTGATTCGGATCTCCAACCATTAATATACTGGTAATTGACTCACCACAGAGTGCCTTTATAAACTCGTATTGAATTTTATTTAAATCCTGTGCTTCATCCACACAAATATGCTTATATTTAGCACGATAAATATTAGCAACCCAGTCATGGAGAAAAAGTATTTTATAAGCATACTTTAAAATATCATCATAATCGATGCCCCCACTGGCAAGCAGTGCATTTTGATAGTCTTGATATATTTTCCATAATCGTGAATCATTTGGATATTTCTCAACAACCTCACTTTCATTAAGAATTTCACGTTTTATCGCAGCAAAAGCATCCATATGTTTTTGCATAACACCTTCACGGTTACGTCTCTCTCTTGAATCTGAAACATCCAGATATTCATCAATATCCACATTATCATCACGTAAAGATTGTAAAAAAACCTCCATCCTATCTTTATCACGCTCATAGATATGCAATTCAGCAGGAAGCCCTATGGTATGTCCGTATTGCTCCAATATACGTTGAGCAACAGAATGAATAGTGGCAACCCAAACCCTGTCTTCTATAGCATCAACATTATCAAGACGTTCAGCCATTTCTTCAGCCGCTTTATTAGTGAATGTTAAAGCAATAACACTGTCTTTTTTAGTGTTTTCAAGAATAAACCGGATTCGTTCAGTCAATACACGAGTTTTCCCTGAACCAGCAGAGGCTAAGACTTGTAGTGAATTTTCAATGGGAGCTTTAACAATAGATTCTTGATCGGGTGATAATGCCATCATAATATCCGCCCCGCTTTAATTTTTTTAAATAATTCAATTATTTTAGGTGGTAATTTATCAGAGTCCAATTTACATAATTGCTCTGTAACAGCTTGAGCATACATTGGCTTTTTAGTATCTAAAATTTCCAACATTGCTTTTTTTTGCCCATCAGGAGAATAATAATCACGTAAAGGCGATTCAAATATTGGCTGCTTACAAGTTTCACAGGGGGGCTGGGAAGTTTTTTGTGGTTTTTCTTGAGTACCTTGCTTTTTTTCTATCCATTTATCAATTTTGTCAGGACCATCAATTTTCACAATTGCATCTTTTATTGACTCCTCAAACCCTGAATCAAGCAGATACCCTTCAAAATCAGTTCCATCCAATATTGTTATATTCGGGCTATTACCAATATCGGTTTCACCAAATATTTTGTCATAGTTCTTTTTTAATTCTTGAGTTGTCTTTACTTCGCCGTCACTAAAAACAAAAACAGGGATATTAAAATCATATGCAAATCTCAAAAATGGTCGATACTTTGCTCCTGAGCCACTCACCCCAATGAAATTTATTCCCATTGAAAATGCATTGTCACCAAAATATTTAGTAAATAGCTGTGGTAAAGATTGTTCCTCAGTTTCACCCTCAGACAAAACAATTGCTTTAGAAAAAAGTAACTCACCCCTCGAATGAATGACCTCCCTCTGCAATTTACGTTGGTCTTCAGGGTCTACTAAGTCAACATTGAGTTGGTTGACACATACACCTAGAGATGCAATTGATAATGCTCTTAGTTCACTTTGATTAGCCAATGCAGCAAGATATGGCGAATGAGTGCTAATAATTATTTGTCCATTAGAAGCGATAAGCTGTTTATAAAGTTTTCGTTGAGCGTTAGGGTGCAAATGTGCCTCAGGTTCTTCAGCAGCAATCAAAGGGAAAAAAGGTTTTTCTTCTTCTTGATGATTTTTTCCCGTTAATTCGACAAACGCTTTTACCGTTAGCATAGATGCCCAGCTTCGGGTTCCCATGCCGTGATATTCCATGGAAAACGAATTATTCGCCTGATCACCAAAATGAACAGTAAATTGCTTTGAAAGGTCTCTTATTTTTTTGGGAAAAGGCGTTATTTCTGCTTCACCAGAACCTTGAAAGGATTGGTTCAGTTGTTCTAAATGTTCTTTTAAGTCCTGTAAAGGCTGACTTTTTTCGACAGCCTCATCATTAACAGCCTTAACCAGTTCTTCCAGCTTAGTAATATCGGCTTTATCATATTCCACACTGGAAAGCACTTTCCCAATAAATGAAGATTTCTCTCTTAGTTCTTGATGTATATCCCGTTGGGCATCTATTGAAATAAAAGATAATGCATCAAATCGTTTACGCAATTGATTTTTACGTTTGGTTGCTTCACTTTTCCAATTTGGATAATCAGGCCAGCGATCCAGAGCAAATCGCGTAATACTAAAACCTCCCTTTATTCTATCCTGTTCACATTCTGTTCTTAGAGCTAGAAATTGATCTCCATTGGCTTCTGATCGAATCTTATCACCAAAATGCTCAACCCATTCATCATCAAATAATACTGGCTTACCCTTACCCTCTAAATCCATAGCTACAACACGAACATCAACTAGAATGGACTCAATCCTATTATCATCAGCGTCAATATAAAAATCTTCTTCTGCCAAATAACGAGAATAATCACCCAAAGCCAATTGCATAGCCTTAATCACTGAAGTTTTACCCGAATTATTTGTTCCTATTAATACAGTAACGCGAGGCAATGTAATTTCAAGTTCAGCAATACCCCGAAAACCCGCAATACGAACTTTATCGACTAAAATACTCATACACTCACCCTAGAAACTGTCTGTATTAATTGGAGTTTACCTGGTTCTGTCGCAAAAAAAACAAATATCTGTGTTAAACCGGCTATAACCTTTTTTTATGCCGCTCATGAATAGAGCACCATGCAGGAGAAAAATATTATCACCCCATCGCGATAATTGAACGGATAAGCCAGGTGTGTCCTGGTGTTCAGGAAAAATATTTACTTAAATAATGACGCTCAATTTTTAATTGAGCATGCTAACCTACTTTGGGTAAAATTACATCTTATGATCGTAGATAATAGGATAGTTTTGTTTTTGCGACAGAACCATGCAATTCTGCCTAAAATGAGTCCACTTAATCCACAATACTTAACTAAGAAACAAAGTGTGTTTCAAAAGATTGCCGACTTTATTGAGAAATTTAAAGGCGTGGGTGGCAAGGTTTTATACAGGTATTGTAATGTGGTAACGAAAAGTAATAGCGCCACTCACATGATTAAATAATTTCTGTATTGCGGATAAAGGGGTATCTACGTCCTATGTTAGCTGATACCCTTCATTGTGACACACAATACATCACTTAAATAACTTTGAGAACACCCCTCTAATAACTGGTTTATCTGATGATGTTTCGCTTTGTGTCGTATCAATTTTATGTTCAAGTAATG
>NZ_BDMN01000431.1 GCF_002189065.1 Bathymodiolus platifrons methanotrophic gill symbiont | reverse complement strand
ATTAGAAAGCGACATCAAAGCTCTTGTAATGAACATTAATGAAGAAACATTTATTTATGATTTGTTACGTGCTTATGGGCTACCAAAAGCATCTATTACACGATTACAAAAGGGCGATTACAATCTTTCCAAAGTTCAGGATGAAATACTATGGAAAGAGAAGTTATTTTTCAAAAATGAAACTGATATTGATATACATCAGTCCATTGATCAAATACGACTAGATTCTGCTATTACTAAGCAACACCCTCGGTTTCTTGTTGTTACTGACTTTAAAACACTACTATCCGTTGACACTAAAACGGGTGATACATTAGATATTTCGGTTACTGGATTAGCTAAATATTATGACTTCTTTTTACCCTGGGCAGGATTAGAGAGCGTGCAGTTCCAAAGCGAGAACCCTGCTGATGTTAAAGCAGCGGAACGTATGGGGCGTTTGTATGACCTTATTTTAGAAGATAATCCAACAGAAAAAAAAGATGAAATACATGCGCTCAATATCTTTTTATCTCGATTATTATTTTGTTTTTTTGCTGAAGATACAGGTATTTTTCAAGACAATCAGTTTACCAATGCCATAGCATCTCATACAGCAGATGATGGTAGTGATTTACACAACTATTTGCAAAAGTTGTTTGCTGTACTTAACTTACGTGAAAGATCAGAGTATCCACAGTTTTTACAAGACTTCCCTTATGTGAATGGTGGTCTATTTGCTGATGAATACCCCATTCCAAAATTCAGTAATAAATCAAGAAAGATTATCGTTGAATGTGGAGCACTTAACTGGAAAGCTATTAATCCTGATATCTTCGGCTCGATGATTCAGGCCGTAGTGCATAACGACCAACGCAGTAATATGGGTATGCATTACACCTCCGTTGTTAATATTATGAAAGTGATTGACCCACTATTTCTTAATGACTTAAAAGAAGCATTAGAAAAATCGGAATGTAATGAGAAAAAACTCACTAAACTGTTAGGACGACTCTATAACTTACGTATTTTTGATCCTGCCTGTGGGTCAGGTAATTTTCTGATTATTGCTTATAAAGAGCTCTGTCTGTTAGAAATAGAAATTTTTAAGCAACTGCAACAAATTAACACTGCTAAATGGAAAAATAATGTATCAGGTGAGCATTTCAATGATGCCTATATAGCAATATCTGGCTTACACCTGAATCAATTTTACGGTATTGAGTTGGATGACTTTGCTCATGAGACCGCTAAACTGTCTTTATGGTTGACTGAGCATCAAATGAACCTTGCTTTTAAAGAAGTTTTTGGTGAAGTGCGTGCCACTTTACCATTACAGGATAGTGGCAATATTACTTGTGGCAATGCAACGCGCCTGGATTGGGAGGTCGTTTGTCCTATGCTTGATACTAAAGGGAGTGCATTTGAGATTTATATTTTGGGGAATCCGCCTTATATTGGCTCTAAAAATCAAAAAAAATCTCAAAAAAACGACTTAAAGCTAATAGCGGATAGACTTAAAGGTTATGGGATATTAGATTATGTCTCTTGTTGGTTTATTAAAGCAGCAAATTATTTTTTTGATTCTCACTGCAATGTTAGGTGTGCTTTTGTATCTACTAGTTCAATAACACAAGGTGAACAAGTTGCAGTTATGTGGCCATATATTCTCCAGCATGGCTTAGATATATATTTTTCTGTATCTGCATTTAATTGGTCAAATAATGCCCGACAAAACGCTAGTGTGTATTGCGTAATAATTGGCCTAGGTATAAATATAAAAAACAAATATATTTATACCGATAATGCCTGTAAATCAGTTAAAAACATTTCTCCTTATTTAATTGCTAATAGTAGTTGTATTGTAGAAAAGCGAACAAAATCATTAGCTAATTTTCCAATTATGGGCATTGGCAATAAGCCCATAGATGATGGTAATTATCTTTTTTCTAACGAAGAAAAAGAAGAGTTTATTAAGCAAGAACCAAATGCAAAAAATTACTTTTTTAGGTGGTATGGAGGACGAGAGTTTTCAGGGGGAATTATTCGTTGGTGCTTGTTACCGCAAAGAATACCAGACATTGAAATAGAAAGAATGCCTAAAGTCAAAGATCTAGTTAATAAAGTTCAACAATTCAGGTTGAATAGTAGTAGCACCCCTACAATAAAACTGGCACAAACACCTAAAAACTTTCACGTTGAGAATTTTCCTATTTCTGATTATATGGTTGTTCAAAAAGTTTCAACAGGTATACGTAAATACCTTCCTGTTGGGATTTTTAAAAAAGATTTAATCTCTAGTGACCTATTAAATGTAATTAAATCTTCAGACTTGTCTATATTTGCAATTATTTCATCAAAAATGCATATGGTTTGGATGTCCGCTGTTGGCGGTAGGCTTGGAGATGGTTTTAGGTATTCATCCTATCTATGTTACAACACCTTCCCCTTCCCAGAAATCACTGAAGCACAAAAAGCCCCCCTAAAAGACCATGTGTTTAAAGTCCTAGACGAACGTGAACAACACTCTGAAAAAACCATGGCACAACTGTATGATCCCGATAAAATGCCCGAATATTTACGCCTGGCACATCATGAAATGGACTTGGCCGTTGAGCAATGTTACCGGTCAAAGCCCTTTAGCAGTGATGAAGAACGCTTGGAGTATTTATTTACACTCTATGAAGAAATGATTGCTGCAGAGAAAAAGACATGATTGCTGCAGAGAAAAAGACATGATTGGAGAAACAATAAAACATGAAATATTTAGAGTACCTTCAATACCTTCGCCAATTTTAATTTAAGCCAAAAATAACAATATTACACCTATATAAATCAATCGCTTGTAGGCTGTAAAATTCATAAAGATGAGTGTATTTTTATTTTGGCGAAGGTATTGGTACCTTTAGACGGTATATTTAAAATCTATGATTTTAGAGTAGCATTCATAATCGTTTCAAATATTTAATGTTAACTGCCGATGATGCAGAAGAGTTTGGGCAGAATTTCGGAGAAGAAGTATTCGCTAACAATACTACTTTAGAAGTTACGCATTGACAGGCAATGTTAAACTATGAGTATAAAAAACACAAAAGTCATCGTAAGGCTAAACCTTGATAAGAAAAATAACATGCCCATCAACAGCTCGTTGCACCTTACCGATGTATATAAGCTTTTTATTAAGCGAACCTAAGCAAGCTGCAGCCGACTAGGAGAGGTGATGTCAATTTCTCATGATAGTGTTAACCGGTTCTTGAATCGGGAATTATATACTGGACGAGATTTATACAATGAAGCTAGCCCTACATTGAATTTAAAGGGTGGAACCTTGAGTGTAGACGATAGTGTACTTGATAAGCCGTATAGCCAGTACATGGCATTTGTCAGTCATTTTTGGTTCAGGTAAGCATCATCGATCTGTCGAAGGAATAAACCTTGTCACGTTGTATTACACCGATATCCAAGGAAAGCACCAACCTGTTAACTTTCGGGTGGTCGACAAAGCTGAAGGAAAGACAAAAAATGACTATTTTCAGGATATGCTGATCGAAGCACTAGCCTGGGGACTTGAGCCTGCTTTTGTAACAGGAGACAGCTGGTACAGTTGTGTGAGTAACCTTAAATTGATAAGAAATCATCAGATAGGGCTACTTTTTGCACTGGAAAGCAACCGCTTAGTCTCCGTTGAAAAAGGCTCGTGGGTTCAAGTAAAACAGCTGGAAATTTCAGAAGACGGATTAATGGTTTGGCTCAGAAATTTTGGGTATGTAAAATTATTTCGGACAAAGTTGAAAGACCAGCTTCGCCATTATATAAGCGCACTACCCGATAAAGAGAAAACAACTGCTTTTGACAATAAAGCGTTTACCGAACAACATGATAGGCATTGGCAGATTGAACAATATCACCGTCGCTGTCAGCCCCGGACGGGCTGATAGTCTCCAGAAGGCGCAGGGAAA
>NZ_BDMN01000430.1 GCF_002189065.1 Bathymodiolus platifrons methanotrophic gill symbiont | reverse complement strand
TTTGTAATTTCATAAACCTTTTGGATTACAGTAATTTGAGCGCGGAATAAATATCTTTAGTTACTTTGTTATTTAAGCGAATGCCATTGGGTGTTGTGGTGCCGGACGTTTGACGCGAATCTATTGGCCGGTATCACAACAGTTCTCTACCAATCTGCTTACTTCAACATACAGGCGCCTGCTGAGTAAAGTTTCTGCTTTAACTTTATGCGAATTCTCCCGAATGTATCAATATTGTAACCACTTAAACCCACTCAATAAGAATGACACAATCACTCCCCTTCAGGGAATATGAGTTCATTTATTGAATTTTTATGGATGAGAATTTTGAAGATTGTAAAGTCAAAATAACCAATATGATGAATCGCGATTTTCTGGTAAAAAAATCTCAGTATGGTGCCGCTAGATTGCCAGTAGAATTTTGCTTCGGATAGCTTTTGGAGGGCCTCAGGTAAGTGTTTTAGTAGTGCGGTTTTTACATTTTGTGGCAGGGTTAATTGATCTGGCCAGGTTTTAATGATTTGCATTGGGTTAACTTCTTATATGAGCTCGGGATTGAGCTTTTTCATATAAGATGGTGGGATATGCGCAGGCATAAAAAAGCCCGACACTAGGCCGGGCTTGTTTTTTCAGGCCAGCGGTATATTTTGTTATACCGATAATGCGTAATAGGTAGCCTGAATTTCTTTAAGAATACTAATCATAAAAAATCAACGATTTTCGTATAACATGTTAAAAAGCATATTGTACAGTTAGAAGTGTGAGCATTAATCTATACTATTGTAAATGGATACTTGTTGGTCTATGCTATAGGAAAATGAGTAAGTTACTTGTTAGGCATTGTTAACCATGGCATCA
Source organism: Bathymodiolus platifrons methanotrophic gill symbiont (assembly GCF_002189065.1). GTDB lineage: Bacteria > Pseudomonadota > Gammaproteobacteria > Methylococcales > Methylomonadaceae > Methyloprofundus. The sequence continues at coordinate 3,888 of NZ_BDMN01000430.1, read as the reverse complement.
GATATTCGATCTCAATCACAAGCTGAAATAGATCAAGAGATTAGAGCTCTTACCGCCAAATATACAAATGTGGAATGGCCGTTCGAAACTAGAGAAATTCTCTCAGATTGCATAGCTAGCCTAGTTGGACTTGCTTCCAGCTGCCAGATGTCTTTACCCATCAAAAAGAGAAAGTTGGACGTAATGATCCTTGTCCGTGTGGCAGTGGTAAGAAATACAGAAAGTGCTGTTTGCATTAATTATGCCGGCAACAGACAGCCCGGTTAAAGTACACCAGTTCAAAAAACTGGATGCAGCGTTGACAGCGTGTGACTTTTACAATTACAAAGCTGGCTCTCGCCACTACATTCTCAATGAAGAAGGCAAAGAGTACTATGAAGATTTCTGGATTGACTGAGTAGAAACATACAAATCTATCTTTAGGAGCTATACAAATGAAAATAAAGAAATCGATAACACTTCAGCAGTATCTATTGGAGGAGAGACTATGATTTCATTTCCTAAACTTGAGAGTTGGAACGCCACAACTAAAATAGCTACGATAGCAGCAATGGTTGATAAGCAACGGATACTTTGCAGAGTTCCTTTGAAAATTATGCACGATAAATATGGGGCGACTGATGAAAAACCCATGTATTGTGTTAATCGACATAGAGAGGCTATCCAGGAAGCAGCGAGAATCCTGATTGAAAATAATGAATATGAAAAGGACGGTTCAGTTCTTATCAGTTTAGCTAACCTTTAAATAAAAAATAATACTAAATTCTGGCTTCATTCATATAATGGAGTTAAGCGTTGATTTTTAATGTTACGCTAACTCTTTACACAGGTTTCATAGACTAAATAAGGTTATGGTCACTGACCAATTAATGATGCTGGGGGGGGTACAGCTTCTTTTTCAAACTAACCGTCAAAAGGTAAATAATGACATCAAATATAAACTCTGAATTAATTCAGTTTACATCAAGGCCGAACTGGTTTAAGTATCGAGGTAAAACAATGATCTTTATTGGCAGTTTAATAGCTGTCTTAAGCTTGGTTTCCCCCGATGTATATATTATGGGTGAGAGTGCATCCTGGATTCCTGTTATTAGTATTGTGGTATTGATAGTAGGTATTTTTCGCTGTATTGATGCTTTGGCAGCCGATACCGCGCAAGGTTTTCTATATAATATGCAAGGCGGCGTATTCGATATTGTGGTCGGATTTTTGGTGGTTTTCAGTACTGATGGTGAAGCTAATAATCTAAACCTTCTGATTGTTGGATATATGCTTACTCAAGGCATTTATCGAAATATTCTATTATCCGTTGCAAAAATTCCCAACCCATTATCGAATAGAATAACGGGGATAATTTCAATTATACTGGGCATAATGATCTGGATTGATTGGCCCGCGTCCATGTGGTTCATAGCATTTTCGCTTAGCGTAGATATCAGTTTCCGAGGTTGGGCTTTGGTAGTTTTATCATCCTCGATAAACAAATAACCCGTGCTTGAAAATTAATTCTGGTTACAAACCACATGCTTTGTTCAATGAAGATGATTTTATTGGCTGTATTTAGGGTAATGCGATCTACTCGACCCTGTGAATTATTCACCTGGCCTTATTCATAGCCAGTTTTAATTGAAATGCTCAATAAATATAATTACTTCTGCAAAGTTGTCAGTAATAAACCATGAGATAGTAGCAAATAACAAATAAATTAACATTTTCATGACGGTAACCTCGATTTAATAGTGCTTTATTTGATAATAATTATAGTTGTTCGCGGATAACTGTATTGTGACGGGCTTCCCAGTTACTGATATAACTTAGCTGGAATTAAGTTTTTAATGCGTACTATGTGAACAATCTCACATCTTTACGTCTCATAGCTTCTGAAATATGCACGACATCGCTCCAATGTAATTTTAATGTGGACTTGCCTGACACTGATGGATAGGTTCCAGTTTTGATTATTTTCATTATAACTCCTGGGTTGGTGGTATTAAGTAGCAAGTGCCCTCGCCTGCATCTGAAGTGATGACTAGCGATATGGTGTAGTTATCAATCAATGGGGCGGTGTGCTCGATATTTTCAGGTGGTGCTGAAATTACTAGTATGGTGCCGCTAGATTGCCAGTAGGATTTTGCTTCGGATAGCTTTTGGAGGGCCTCAGGTAAGTGTTTAGTAGTGCTACTTTGACATTTTTTGGCAGGGTTAATTGATCTGGGAAATTGCATTTGGCTTCTCCTATATGAGCTCGGGATTGAGCTTTTCATATAAGATGGTTGGATGTGCGTGGGCATAAAAAAGCCCGTCCGCTGAGGGTCAGGCTTTGGTGGATGTGATTGCGGTATATGGCTGAAAAGCTCTTTAAGCAGTACCCTCACAACGGTCGCTTGGCGACCAAGAGCGGACCAAAATCAGTTTGGATTATGCTTTCGTTTTATGATAAGTTCGGTACTGCATTATCAAAATTCACATTATTTATACAAAAAATAATAAAAATAATTTAGGAAAACAATCATGTGTTGGAGTGGCGAGGCATCTACAGTAATGGCTTTAATTGGAATAACAGGGGCCTGCTTAGAGGCAAGAAAAAGTTTTACATACCCTTCTGAATTAGGAGGGGGATCAGAGTGGCAAGAAGAAGGACTTTCGGGCAAGCACAATTTACGCGCATCAACTTTAGCGTACTTTTCTTTAATGGAGTTACTACAGGCATTTAACTATATGACACTTGGCACATTTGATCCTGACAATGCTTTATACGCATTGTTAGGATATATTCATATCAGTTTTCAACCTCTTTTTATCACCTGGTTTTGCCTCTCATTTTTACCTAGGCAACGCCGTATGTATTGGATGGCATTTGCGACTATTCTATCTGGCGCAGTGTCTTTCTTGTTTTTAAGTGGATTAATTATTAACCCTTCTTTACCTGGTTGTTTTGCGGTTCCCTGTGAGCCACTGACAGATATCAAACTACTGATGCAAAACAGTCAAATGGCAAGTTGTTCATCGACAGCATTTGTGTCTAGCATGGGCGATTGGCATATTGCATGGCAATGGGCATCCAATGATTGCCATTTCATTCGAAATAGTTATTTCGTCATAGCATTTTTTCTACCTATTATTTATGGTTCTTATAGAGTGATGCTATATTCATTAATATTCGGCCCACTTCTATCTCTAATGCTAACTAACAATCCACATGAATTGGCAGCTATTTGGTGTTTATTATCTATAGGTTTTTTAAGTGGTGTAAAAATTCCATGGATTGAAAAACTTCTAACTATTAAGCATACAAGTTGGAAAGAATGCTTTTCTTCATTAAAAGGTTAGGTTTTTTAGGGCTTTAACAAGAATCAATCATTTACACGATCGGTTATCGTTGGGACGAAACAATTTTAACTGATCGCTGTTCTGGGTCGTAAGGGGCATTTCAGTGACACCAGATTCTCCATGCCAATTTAGCAGGTGCAAAAAAACTGATAGTATTTGTGGATTACCTGCGAATGACAGCTATGGTCGTCAAAAGGCATTCATAAATATTGACATTGTTGCATACAAGGCCCCTGTCCCTCTCCGGTCACTTTCACACAATTCCCCGGAAAAACACAACAACAAACCCCCAGTTAATCAGTCCTGCACCGGTGTTTTAAGGATTAAAAATCCTCGTGTCGACGGTTCGATTCCGCCCCTGCACCATGCTAAAGCCAGATAAATAAAGGTCTTAGAAGATTTCTTCTACGACCTTTTTTTTGCTCAAAATCACAGTATAGTAAATTTGTCTCAGATTTTGCATTGTTCACATACTCCCGTAAGTGCTCTCCTGATAAATGAGCATAACGTGTTACCGGCGGAGCATTTCCGCATACAATTGGCGAATACTATTTCTAA
>NZ_BDMN01000429.1 GCF_002189065.1 Bathymodiolus platifrons methanotrophic gill symbiont | reverse complement strand
TGGTATAGTTTCCGTCGACTAAAACCTGAAACTAAAAGAGGTACTCAATGCGACAGAACCGTTTGGTTCGATGAGAAAAGGATAAAATATGACAGTTGGTGAGGAAGCAAAGACAATTAGATATTTAGTGCCATCATCAAATGAATGGACATCATTATCTTCGTCCTCCTCCGAAGAGCTTAAAAATGCACTTCTTTCTTCTTTGCAAATGCAGAATCTTTGTGTATTGACCGGAAGTGGATCATCACTTGGTCCTGTCGTTAAAGGGCCTTCTATGAATGCTCTTTGGGAAAAATCGGCATATAACGAAAATTATGTTATCAAAGCTTCTGTTCAGGGCATTGCCAATAAAATCAATTTTGACACTTCCGCCAAAATACCCAATATTGAGGAATTCCTGTCTCTCTGTGATGCCTATTTGCAGTTCAATGACGATGAAGGTATCAAAACTTTAGTGAAAGATTTTAAATCCGTTATTCTGAATGAATGCTCGTTTGTTAATGACGATACAGACCTCACTGGTCATGAAATTTTTCTGCATCGCCTTTCTCGCCGCCGGGTGCGTGAGTCTAGGCTTAAGATTTTCACTACCAACTATGATTCCTGTTTTGAACGATCTGCGGGAAAACTTGGGCTTGTTGTGCTTGATGGTTTTTCTTTTACGCAACCTCGGTTTTATGATCCCCGGTTCTTCGGTTACGACATCGTGCGCCGTCCCAAAACCGGTGAAGATTTAGGGAATTATCTTGAAGGTGTTATTCAGTTATATAAATTACATGGCTCAGTGACATGGGCCAAAAACGGTTCTCAAATTGCTGAGAAACTAAATCCCACCCCTGACGAAGCTTGCCTTATTTATCCGGCGAAAGGAAAATATCAACAGTCTTATATCCAGCCTCATTTAGAGTTAATTTCTCAATATTTCTCGACTCTACGAGAATCAAATACTTGCCTGATAGTAACCGGATTTGGCTTCAACGATGACCATCTATCAGAACCAATTCTTTCTGCTGTTAAATCCAACCCACATTTACGTCTCATTATCGCGGATTACTATGCAGAAAAGAACTGGAATGGTAGCAATGATTCCAGCCCGTATTGGAAAAAATTTAAAGACCTCGCCATTCAAGGTGAAGACATCTGGTTTGTTAATACTTCATTCGAAGATTTTGCCCAACTTATTCCTGATCTTCGTTCTTTGAACAAAGCAGAACGGTTGGCAAAAGACATACAATCTCTGACTAGTGGTCATTGATATGGATATTGAAAAAGAATTTCCTAAAGGTCTGCTTCGTTCCGAGCTTTTTATGGGCGTACTTTCCTCAGTTTCAGCTTATTCGGTCCGCGTAAACCTTAATGACGCGGGTTCGCCCAGTGGCTCTCATTTTTCCGGGAGCAGATACGGCAAAGGCGAAGTGGGTGAATTTGTTTTAATCGAAGGTCAGCTTAACCTTCTTTTGGGTCGTGTTACTGATATAAAACTCCCTGAAATCGAACGCCGATCAGTCACACCTACTTATGACGGAAAATCAAAATTAGATGCCTACGGAAACATTCAGCTTTTAGGTACAGTTTCAATGGATACCTTGAAAGTAACTGCCGGAGTGGCTTCATATCCTCGTTTGGGAGACCGGGTTTATGCGGCCCCTCTCAAATTCGTTTCAAAAATCCCAACCCTCATGGATTTAAAGATCGGCGACAGTGCACCCTTAACTCTTAAACTTGGTTCGGTTGATATAGGTTCTGACAACCAATCTGGTCAAGTTGAAATAAGTCCTGAAAAACTATTTGGCAGACATTGTGCAATTATAGGCGCTACAGGTGGTGGTAAAAGCTGGACAACCTCACGAATTATCGAAGAATGCTTACAACATAAATCTAAAATTATCTTGTTGGATGCAACAGGTGAATATCGTGATTTTAGCGGAGACTTTGTTCAACATTGTCATTTAGGAAATCCAGTAAAAAAGGCCATAGATTCAAAACCTTGTTCTCTACCCCCTGCAAGTTTCCAAGAATCTGATTTTATAGCTCTCTTCGAACCAGCCGGAAAAGTACAAGGACCTAAGTTTAGAGCAGCAATCAGAAGCCTAAGAATAGCAAATCTCAAACCAAACATTGCACCTGATGGCTTTATAAAAAAAATTAACCAACCAAAATCTGCCTTTCAAACGGCTGAACAAGACCCCGAAATATCTGTAAAACTGGATGATCCGAAACAAGAATTTGATGTCTCCAAATTGCCTCAGCAGATTGAACAAGAATGTGTTTGGCCTGATGGCTTTAACGATACAACAAAGTGGGGAAAAGTGGATGGTAACTTTTCTCATTGTCTTTCCCTTCTAACACGTATCAATGCAATTTTCACAAGTCCAGCTTTTGATTGCGTATTTAATTCAAGCGAGGAATCACTTTCAAAAAAGATTGATACATTTCTTAATTCTGACAAGCGATTATTGCGTGTTTGCCTTAGTGGTGTAGCCTATGAGTTCAAAGCACGCGAAATTATTGCTAACGTGATTGGCCGTGATCTTCTGATGCGTGCTCGCGACAACAAATTTATAACAAATCCATTAATTGTGATTGTAGATGAGGCTCATAATTTTCTTGGTCGCAACATAGGAACCGAAGACACAGCGACAAAGCTTGATTCATTCGAATTTATAGCCAAAGAAGGGCGTAAGTATGGCCTCAATATTTGCCTTGCCACTCAGCGACCACGCGATATTACAGAAGGGGTCTTGAGTCAAATGGGCACATTGATCGTTCATCGCCTAACCAATGACCGAGACCGGGAAGTGGTAGAGCGTGCATGTGGTGAAATTGATCGTTCTGCATCAGCTTTTCTCCCAAATCTTAAGCCTGGTGAAGCGGCTATTCTTGGAGCTGATTTTCCAATTCCATTAACAATACAGATTAAAAAACCGACAACCAAACCAAATTCAGATGGCCCAGATTTTCAAAAATATTGGAAAGAAGTATAAAAGTACAGAACAACCAATGCATGTCCTTTATTTTCAAAATAGAGGCAGCGATTTTGAATGTTCGTTTTTCAATTTATGAATTAGTTTTGAACATATAATAATTTTCACCAAATAAGGACCCGGAATGTTAGGCCTAAATTTACGCAGCGAATTCACTGGAAGACAGCCCTGACGTATGAACCTTGCAATATGGTTCTGTCGCAAGGACTTATTATGCCGGTAAAGATTGGTCATAACCGTATTCCCTCAAGAATTCCATTTGTAATCTTTGTTTCAACGAAATGAATAATACCAGACCAGTGGCTCCGAACGGTCTTAACAAACTTCATAAATGCTGAGATTTTTGAATTTTCCACTTCCGCGCACCACTGCTTTAGAAATGCTTCAGCCGATGATTTGTCAGGCATTGACCATAAGCTCTTTAAGGCGGTATGCCTGCCCTAACGTAGGGTAAAGCTCAATCATTTCAGCTAATGAAGCCTCTTGCTTGTTGGTTAGATTTTCTCGGTTCCTTAAAAAGGTGTATTTGTGCCCTTTAAGTGCATCATGTTCTTTACGTTCTCCAATCCGCACTTGGTTCATTGCTTCATTTAACAATTTAACCACATGAAACCTATCAAAGGTTATCTCAGCTTCAGGAAAGGCTTCTGCGGCTCCAGCAATGAATGACGGTGATAAATCCATGCTTATTTGTTCAATTTTCTCTTTCTCTACCCCTTTGTCCTTAAGGTGTTTCTGAAGATTATGCAAAGTCGCTTTGCCTTTACCTTCAGTCACAAAAACAACACGAGACTCCTCTAAATCAACACCTAAAGTGACATATTTATGGCCTTTTTTTGATGATGTTTCATCAATCCCAAGCTGAGTGATTGATGAAACGTCATCGGCTATTTTTGCTTTGCTGATCCAGTGATTAAAGACAGTCCAAATCCGCTGTGGATTCACCTTTAACATTTCTGCAACTCGATTGACGGGCATTTCTCTTTCAATCAGCGCCAATGCCATGGCTTCAAATAACAGAGTAAAACCACTACCTGGGCGAGCCCACGGGACTTCCACAGTACGAACGTTTCCTTCTGCTGTTGTTATCCGGGGAACAGCGCAGTGTAGGTAGCAAGTATGCTCAAAGAAGCTCAAGTGCTGCCAATGTCGATCGACGGTATCATGCACTGGACAGAGAGTGTCCGGTTCATCGCTAAAACGTGCGCCCGATTCAAAACCTATATGCAAATGAAGTTCGTTTTGTGTTGAACTGTTGTCATGTGAAAAGATAATTTCTTCTACTTTCCAAGGCGATTGTAGGCCTAAAGCCTGACTAAATAAAAATTCACTATTCATTCGACTATTATCGCATTACCCACTACAAACCACATAGAGCCATCTTATTGTGCTCTATATTATTTACGGATTTCACCAATGATGAGGGGAATCGTCTAATAAATGTGATTTGTACAAACGCAAGGCGCACTTCTCCTAAAAGGACTGTTCGCCCTCTGAAAATACAAGTACACAAAGAAATTATTCGATGTGAAATTCGAAAGGTTGCCGCAAAAACTGTGCTGCCCAATCGTTGCTAATCCACGGGCCGGTTAAGGTTCCTTTGACAAAAGAAAGAAACTCTCGAATCCCCATTTTTTTCACCCACTTCACCACGCGATGAGTGGCGAGAGCTATTGCATTGATCAAATGAGCTAAACGCATCAAATGGTGAAAACCACACATCGCCTGCCAGTTATAAGAAAAAGCATGTTCGTAACAATAACCACGGCGCTTTTCAG
>NZ_BDMN01000428.1 GCF_002189065.1 Bathymodiolus platifrons methanotrophic gill symbiont | reverse complement strand
TAGTTTATCGGATGGGATGAGAAAGTTTTTCTCCTGGATGGTGTCTTACGCTGAAAATCAGGGAAACGTAGCATAAGCGAAGTGATGATTTTTAGTCCGCGATAGCCGTAGGCCCGTTGTTTTGTCGGAGTCTGAGCGTTAGCGAAGGTGGAGACAAAATAAAAGGCCATCCGACACGGCGTCAAGTCATTTGGAGCCTATGTTCCGACCCCTTGTTGGGTCGGGACGAGGTGACGAGGACGAATCGGGGCCGCCGGAGGCATAAGTGGTCGCGTTAAGTTTTTGCTGCTTGCTTGGGCTGGGATGCCCAAAACAAGCTTTCGCAAAAATAGCGACTCCCCGAAATGCAATTTATTTTCCAAATCGCCGTATGCTCTCTGTCATTATTGGCTAATATCTCCTATTCTGCATCATTGAACTCTGCTCCGGAAGAATCCTCAATTAAGTGGTACCAACAAAGGAGAGAAAGCAATTCAAAAAGCAAGGCTGTCAGCTAAGGAGGCAGCTAAAAATAGTGACGCAAGTGCTAAAAATATTATTCTGTTTGTGGGGGATGGTATGGGGATTTCAACCATTACAGCTGCGCGTATTTACGCAGGGCAAATGCAAGGAAAACCAGGTGAAGAAAATATACTATTTTTTGAAAAATTCCCCTATCTGGCTTTAGCGAAAACCTATAATACTAATCAGCAGACACCTGACTCAGCGGGTACCATGACGGCAATGATGACGGGTATGAAAACTAAAGCGGGTATTATCGGCGTTGGGCAGGACATGATACGTACAAACTGCTCTAGCATAACTGGTAATACTCTGACCACTGCGCTAGAACATGCGGAGCAAATTGGTATGTCAACGGGAGTTGTCAGTACCGCCAGATTAACTCATGCGACACCTGCAGCAACCTACGCACATGTTCCAGAGCGTAATTTTGAAGACGACCGAGACATTTCTATAATGACTAATGCAACTGGTTGCAAAGATATCGCTGCGCAATTGATTGACCTAAAAGATCGTTATGGCGATGGCCTGGAAGTGGCTCTTGGTGGCGGGCGTAAAAATTTTATCCGCCGCGTTCATGGTGCAGGCCCTGAAAATGGGGGTATGGGTGAAAGTGAAGATGGACGCGACCTGACTACTGAATGGCTTGCACATTACCCAAATTCAGCCTATGTATGGAACCAGGCATCAATTTGATGCGATTAACCCTGGTTCAACAGAACATTTATTAGGCTTGTTTAATATGAGCCACATGGAATACGAAGAAGATAGACTGAATGATACAGGGGGTGAGCCTTCTTTATCAGCAATGACAGCTAAAGCCATTGCAATACTGAATAAAAATAAAAAAGGATTTTTCCTGCATGTTGAATCAGGTCGTATCGATCATGCACATCATGTAGGGAATGCGCAAAGAGCACTCAAAGATACGGTAGAATTTGCAAATGCTGTTAAAACTGCTTATGAAATGACTGACCCTAACAACACCTTGATTATTGTTACGGCTGACCATAGTCATGTTTTTACCATTGCAGGCTATCCAACAAGGGGTAACCCTATTCTGGGAAAAGTAATATCTAATGATGCACTTGGAAATCCTAAAGCAACACCTGAATTAGCAAATGATAAGTTACCCTATGCAACCTTAGGTTATAACAATGGCTTAGGCTATGCTAATTTAGCTGTGGGTGGTGATCCGCGTTATTTTGAACCCAGTGCGGCGGGTACTAGAACTGATTTGACCGATATTAATACCGAAAGCCATGGTTTTCACCAGGAAGCACTAGTACCTTTACATTATGAAACACATTCGGCAGAGGATGTTGCCATTTATGCAAGTGGTCCGGGTGCCAGTTTATTTCAGGGTACTGTTGAGCAAAATGTTATTTTTCATGTCATGAACAAAGCTGGGCGTTTAAGTATACGTTCAGGGTTAGCCCCCATTAAATAACACTGCCTATTTAATAAATAGCCGGAACAGTTATGATTAGGTCTTGGTGATAGTAGGCAAAAGTGTACCTGACTACCCATAACTCTCAGTCATCCTGCAAGCTGTTAGTAGGAATCTTCTGCATTAATAGTAGATTCCCGATAGAAGACTTCGGGAATGACGAGGTTTTTAACATATAGATGTTTAAGGTTTTTACTACTATGGCTGAGAGTCATACGTAATTAGGAAAGACTATGCATCCCCAATTATCTAACAAATCACCTATCCGCGGTGACTTGAAGGACTGAGCATAGTTCCAGGTATTATTGAATTCTGGTCACTAAAGCCAGATAAATAATTAATCATAGAGCGGAGTATTGTAAAATATTCTGTATTAACGGTATCTTGAATGGAGAGGAAATGGGCTGGGTTTACTTGATTGGCGCGAGTATTGCTGAAATATTTTTTGCATTAAGTCTTAAATATAATGAAGGGTTTACTAAACTTATCCCTTCGATTGTTACCGCCGTGACAGGCGCGGGAAGTTTTGGTTTATTAATTTTAGCGATTAAAACCTTACCTTTAGGTACGGCTTATGCAATCTGGACCGGGGTAGGTGCAGCAGGAATAGCGATAGCAGGGATTTTTCTGTTTAAAGAATCAGTTGATATTTACCGTCTATCTTCCATTGCGCTTATTATTATTGGTGTGATAGGTTTGAAACTGATTTCTGATGAGTAATATGTTACATATTATCTCTACTACAGCGGGGCATGAGGTGTTATTTGAACGTATTGCAAAGGGGGATACGTTACTTTTTATCGCTAGTGCAGTATTGAGTTTACATAAAAACTCATTGTCAGCAGAAAAACTATTACCTTATTGTGCGCATTTTCATTGCTATGTTCTGGAAGAAGATTTATTGGCAAGAGGGCTTGATGCAGATGATATTTTAGCGGAAATAAAGCGGGTTGATTATCCAGGTTTTGTCTCTTTAACAGTTGAAAATGAAGTGATTAAAACATGGAATTAGTAGTGAATGGCGTCACTATTGCCACAAATGATCAGGGTTTTCTACTGGATATGCTGGTATGGGACGAGCGGGTGGCAACATATCTTGCTCAACTTGAAGAGATAGATTTAACTGATGCGCATTGGGAAATTCTACATTTTATTCGGCACTTTTATCAAGACTATAAATATTTACCCAATGCCCGTGTATTTAGCAAAGCGATTAAAAATGAGTTAGGCGCTGAAAAAGCAAATAGTCGTTATTTACTGAAACTATTTCCAGAAGGACCCTTGAAATATTCTTGTAAAATAGCGGGCTTGCCGAAACCGCCTAGTTGTTTGTAAGGCGGGTTAGGGTTGTTAGTAACAATATGACCTTATCACGATAAATATCTTCACGATGCTCACCACGCGAAGTAATGTGATAAAGAGGAGCTGTAAATTCAAGTATTAAGGGGTTAGCCTAAATGTTGGAACTGTCTCTATTTTCCCCTTGTATTGCACAATCTTTATACAGGCACTCTACTATAAATCATCAAGAGGGCTGACTACACCCTCACCACGCTGTTTTAAAACATGTGTATAAATCATTGTTGTTTATGGCCAAGCAAAGATTGTATCGTGCGTATATCCGTACCCGTTGTAGCAAATGCGTCGCAAAACTATGACGAAAGGTGTGTGCACTTACTTTCTTGCTAATACCTGCTTTGCGTACAGCTTGCTTGATCGCCTTATTTACCGTTGACTGATCAATATGATGTCTCCGGGTCACTTCGCTGCGCGGATCATTTGATAAATTGCGACTAGGAAAAACATACTGCCACGGCCATTCTTTTTCGGCATTCGGATACTTGCGTGATAGTGCAAAGGGCAAATAAATAGCCCCATGACCATCCTTTAAGTCTTGCTCGTGAATCGCCTTAACCCGCTCCAAATGATTGGTTAACAGTGGCATCAGGCTTTCAGAAAAGGGGGTAACCCTATCTGATAACCCTTTTCCATTGCGCACAGTTATCTGTTTAAATCCGTAATCAATGTCTTGTACGCGTAGACGCATAGCCTCGGTAATTCGTAAACCACCACCATACAATAACTTTACAACTAAATCTGATGTCCCCTCTAAAAAAGCGAGAACCAGTTTAACTTCTTCCCGTGTCAAAACCACTGGAACTCGCTTTTCTTTGCTTGTTCTTGCAGCATCCACACCCTCTAAAGGATGTTTCAAGACCTGTTTATACAAAAATACCAGAGCATTAAAAGCCTGGTTTTGTGTTGAAGCCGCTACATTAGCTTGTACTGCTAAATGAGTTAAAAAATCCTCAACTTTTTTCTCAGGTTCAACCAGTAAGGACTCTCTTTCTTGCAAGTGATGAAAACGTATAAAACGCATAATCCAATCACAATAAGCACGTTCAGTATGAATCGAGTAATGTAAGCGCCGAAAAATGCTCTGTGTTTCCTCTAGTAAATTCTTTCGCTGAAAATCAGGGAAACGTAGCCTAAGCGAAGTGATGATTT
>NZ_BDMN01000427.1 GCF_002189065.1 Bathymodiolus platifrons methanotrophic gill symbiont | reverse complement strand
CCAATAGCCAACAGATACGGCCATGTTCCTGACGCTTTTCATGATAATACCTCAAGCGATTAAGCATCCGTAATATTTTGTTTTGTAACTGCTCTTGTTTAAATTTAATTACGCCTGAATCCATCTGCTTCAGGAAGGATCCTTGATAAAGATGCAACAAGCGATTGCTTAATTCAATGACTAAAGCATCGTTGTTATTTTGTCGGAGTTCATCATCCAGCTCTTGAAAAGTAGTTTCAAAAGCCCAGAGATCTATCCAGCAATGCTTGTCATTTAACGAAATTTTGCCATCACTGACTAACACAGTGGATTTTCCAATCAAATTGCGTAGTCGAAAAATGGCTGTTTTAAGCGCTTGTTTAGCCATGTCTCCATCTGAATCAGGCCATAACACATCGCAAACCTTTTCGCCTGATACATCCTGGCCGCCTAATGCAATAATAGTCAGTAGCAGTTCGATGACTTTTTTCTGACTTTTTCCTTCCTGCTTAAGTCGCTGCCCGTTTAATTCTATCTGTACTTGATTGAAACAATAGATGCGTACCAGCCAAGGCCATTGTTCCAGATGTTTAGGCGGCGGTGGTATTAGAGCATTGACCTGCATCATTCTGATGCGCAAATTTCTCTTCTATTCCGTGTTCTATTGCCAGTAAACATAAGGGTGTAATTACATTGGGCCGCCAGCCCAAAAAAAACTTGATCTGTTCGTGTCTTACCACCTGGAGAAATTGCTTTATTCCAGCCAGAGCCCGTTTTTGATTGTTTGATAGAAATCCGATCCAGGCATCGCTCAGATGGTATTGAAGCTGGTAAATTTTATTCAGCGATTGTTGGTTGATACTGGCAAGCGATAATAATGCCTGTTCTGCCATCTCCCACTGTGCTGTTTCCGCCAATAATTGTGCTTTTAATCCCAGACAACAAACAGTACCGACATTGTTTTTGATGACTTGATTCATTAATAAAGCATGTTCGTTTTGCTCTAGCGCAAGTGATAATTGCCCCCTTAAGGCATACAGCCAGCCCGTGTAAAAATGGAATAACGATAAGACCATTCGTTGTTTAGGGTTAATATCAGTAAAAGTGTTGTCCAGGCTGTTTTGTGCGCTGGCTAAATCGCCAAGACAAATATGGCAACCGACTTGATGTAGTTTGAATATGGGTTTAAGCAAAGGCATCGCGGTTTGTTCCTGAATTTCCAAAGCCTTTACAAAATAAATTGATCCCAAATTGCCATTGCCCTGAAACAGATTGAGAAGCCCGACTAATAAGGCATTGATACTACGCGGCAATAAAGGTAATTTTTCATCGTCGATTGCTGAAAGCAGATAGGGGTTTGAGCACTTCCAGCTTATTGATTTCATGGACCGATAAATAATAGTGACCAAGTTGTGAGCTAACCAAATGCTGCAATGATTTAATCGGAATGATACGCACCCCATATTCACTAATTTTGAGTAGTTTTTGTAACCAATAGTGTTGCGGGTTATAGAAAGCTAATGCCTGCATTGCAATGACAGAAAATTTAATCTTCAATTCAAAAGAGGGGCAATACGGATAATACTCGCGTAAGTCATCAAAGCGCTGAAACCAAATCTCCAGCCGGGAATAATCATCTAAACTGATGATAATAGCTTCCACAGCGAGCTGCCACGACGAATACAAACCGAGTCTATCTTTGGCAAGGAGAAATTGCCGATAGCATTGATCCAGTAATTCGGCAGACCGGTTAGGGTCTAACGAAATTGTTGCTTTAGCATACCAAAACAGTAACCAGGGGTCGTTGGCTAACATGTCACCTGGAAACTGCTGTATCCATGCGATCACTGCCTGTTGTCGGCCTTTACTGATTAACGTTTCCGAGTACTCAAGCAATAAAGGTCTTAAGCCTTCCCAGTCCTGTAATTGCAAGTAAAAAGGTATGGCTTCTTCAATTTTTTTATGCTCTATCAGGATGCTGATTGCGCTACGGTTTAACTCAACCCGCTGCTCTTCGGTAAATAAACTATTAATCCGGTTTTGTAGTAAATCCCTTAATAGGGGGTGATAACAATAGGCAGGGGGAATATCATCCGTTTGGTCAATCAGAAAATTTTTGTTAAGCAGATCATCAAGAATATCACGGGCATTCTGCTCACCCGTTAATGCTATCGCCATGATCACGTTAAAATGGCTAAAAATCGCTGTTTTAGTCAAAAATAGTAAGGATGTTTCATCCAGATTGGATAAGATTTCCGACATTAAAAAACTAAAAACATCCTTTTGTTCTAGCAAAGTGGATATATTTTCAGTCGTTTCGGGTAGCTGCTTTTGTTGAGCAAGCAAGACCAGTGCGGCGGCTCAGCCCTCTGCTTTCAAATACAAGGCAGTAGATACTTGCGCATCAATATCAGGGTTTAACCAGTTGATAAAAGCCGCGCTTTCCATCTCGGTAAAACGTAAGGACTTATTGTTTATATCCAGCAAATCTTCGGTCAAAGATAAACGCTTAAATAAAGCAGCAGGCTTATTTCGACTAACACAGATGATCTGCAACCCTTCTGGCAATTCATGCAAAGCAACCTGCAAAACCTGAAAAAAATCGGGGTCGTTTTCGATTTCCTGACAATCATCAAAAACAAGAGCGGATTCTTTCTCCAAAAGAGCAAATAATTGACGAAAAAAAACACTAGCAAAGGCTTTGATATCATTCGCGCATTCAGCAGTGAATACCGGTAATTTAAAGCGTTTTCGCGGATAGTTACGTTGCGCAGAAAGGGATAGAAAATAAAACAGATCAGCACTGATATTATTGCCGCTATCCATTCGATACCATAAAAACCGAGTTTGTTGTTTTTCGAGCCAACTGCATACCAGTAAGGTTTTGCCGGCACCGGGTGAACCATTAATCCAAACCAACGGCCGATGCAGGTTTTCTGTCAGCAAATCAAACAACCGTTGCCGTTCAAAAACAGTAGGCGCGCCATGCTACCTCACGAAATTCCGGGACTCCTGTCGCCGTAATTCGTTCACCTACGCAGCGAATAGGAGATGCTCCAGCCGCCCTGCGTCCGCCACAGACTGAGCACAAAGCAGCTCAGTCATGGCTACCTCAAATGGCTGTCATGATACCAGTGAATTTGCCTGTGATAGCTTATTTCAATGGTGGGTAAACGAGGGTATTATTCATTATCCTAAAGCAAAATCATTGTTGATCCTTTGCGATGGTGGAGGGAGTAACAGCTCACGGCACTACATTTTTAAAGAAGATTTACAAAAGACTGCGAATGCACTTGGATTGGAAATTAGGATTGCCCACTATCCTCCTTATACCTCCAAGTATAATCCCATTGAACATCGTTTTTTTCCTCATGTGACTCGTGCTTGTGAAGGTGTTGTATTTGACTCGGTTGAAACAGTTAAAACATTGATTTCTAGAACATCAACGTCAAAAGGACTAACAACAATTGTTCACATACTCGACAAAATATACGAGACAGGACGAAAATATGCCGCTGACTTCAAAGAAATAATGCCGATTGTATTTGATACACATTTACCAAAATGGAATTACCGTGCAATTCCTCAAGAATAATTAATATCGGGAAGTTGTTTCGTGCTTATTCCTAAGTTCCTGCTAAAGCTTGTGCTCACGCTTGATAAGCTTGGTATCAAGTTTTTTATAATCCTAAAAGTGAGGATGTAAGAATGATAAAAGTGGCCCCCCAAATTCAGAATAGCTTAAAAAATATTTTTCTCGTTGCAATCATCAGTGGATTCACGCTATCGGTTCACGCAGGCGATCTCCTGGTCAGTAGTTTCAACTCTGACCAGGTACTACGCTATGATCAACAGACCGGAAATTTCATCAAGGTGTTTGCTCATGGACCGGTGACTCCTGAACCCGGAGACCTATGTTTTAATTGCTTTGGAGGACTAACCTACGGTCCCGATGGCAATCTCTATGTGGTCAGTCAGTCCACTCATAACGTCATCCGTTTCGATGGTACCACAGGTGCATTCATTGACACCTTTATCCCTGCAGGAAGCGGTGGTTTGTTATTACCATCGTTTTTGATATTTGGCCCCGATGGTAAACTTTACGTTTCCAGTTTCACCGACCAAGTTTTGCGTTATGATGGCCAAACAGGCGATTTTTTAGACGTATTTGCAGAGGGTAATGGCTTAGACGCCCCCTTTGGCATGGCATTCGGTCCCGATGACAATTTCTATGTAGTCAGCGGCAGGAGTGACCAAGTGCTGCGCTACCATGGCACGACAGGGACTTTCATCGATGTCTTTGCCGCTCACACCAGTTTGCTATTTCCGGCAGATTTGACCTTTGGTCCCGATGACAATCTCTATGTGCCGGGGGCAGGCAGCAGCATGTGGTACGTTTTGACGGGCAGAGCGGTGATTTCATCGATAGCTTCGTTGCTTCCGTCAGCAACGGCTTATCGTCTGTCACCAGCCTGGAGTTTGGTCCGGATAATAAACTCTATGTCCTCGATTTCTTTGCCAACCAGGTTTTACGCTACGATAGCCATACAGGCGCGTTTATTGATGATTTTATCCCTGCCGGCAGCGGTGGACTTAACGGGGCAGTTGCACTTACTTTCGTCCCAAATATTGCGCCGGTACCGACATTGAGCCGCCAGATCGGCACTCCATTTGACGATACCTCCAATACGATTTTTGTCACCGCCGATGCCGTGTGGATTGGCGGGCAAACTGCCGGTACGCTGGCTGGTGAAACCAGCTCTGGCGGGCTTTATGGTTTTGTACAAAAGTACACACTGGGAGGAACCCTGCTATGCACCGATCAATTTGGCACTAGCGGAGACGAAACAGTGACCGGTATCAAGGTTGACGAAACGACGCCTGACTCAGTCTACGTAACAGGCGATACGACCGGTGTGCTTGGCACCAGCTCGCTAGGCGACAGCGACATCTATGTGCGCAAGTACGATAGCGACTGCAACTCACAATGGACCACCCAGTTCGGCACCGACGGCACCGATACTGCAGGCACAAATATCGGTCTGACGCCAGACGGCAGCGGCATTTTCACCAGCGGCATCACCGACAGTGCGTTACCCGGCGAAGTCAATATCGGCGGCACCGATCTGTTCGTGCAAAAACTCAATACTGACGGTAGCCTGGACTGCAACACCCAGTTTGGCACGCTCGGTATCGAATCAGGAGGGCTTGTTCTTAACAGCCCGCTGCTAATGGTAGCAGCAACGACTGTAACCGGTGCGGGTGACACCGACGGCCTGCTCTATCGCTACGATCTAGACTGTAATGCCGTCTGGAATACACAGGTGGCCACCGCTGGAGATGAAACTGTCGGTGGTTTGGGTCTCGGCCCTGATGATGCCAATCCCGTGGCCCTGTTCGTCGGCGGTGATACTAGCGGTGCGTTTACCGACCAGACCAATGCCGGGGCAACCGACTTTTTTGTCCAGCGCTACGATCTCAGCGGCAGCCTGGAGTGGACTCGTCAGTTCGGTACCGTTGCCATTGAGCAAGGGAGGATAGTTTTGAATAGCCCCACGGTCACAATCGGAGGCCAGACCGAGGGCGCCTTCCAGGGTTTCGAAAACGCGGGCGGCACCGATATTGCGCTGCGCCGTTACGACTTCGACGGTAACGAACTGTGGACAACACAGTTTGGCACCGCTGCAGATGACCGCATCCTGGCCATGGCGCACTCTCCGGACTTTAGCAGGACCTATCTAGTGCCTGCACGAAAAGCCATTTTTTTAAAAATGCCCTACTTAATTTAATGAATTATTTTTTAAATTTTGATTCAGCTTCGCTAAAAACTCATCAACTCTTACGAGTTTTATTAGTACAGTGCCGTTTTTCCACTTTTTAGACACACCAAACCCTCAGTAAGATCACTTTCTTAAAAAAAACTTAAGCGGCTTGCTTTTTTTCTTCGGCCAATCGTTGTCGTTCCATGTCCCGTTTGATTGCGCCCACTTTTTGTATATTTCTTGATAATATGGCTAATGCGGTATATCGCTCAAAACCTTCAATTCCATGGTCACGACATTTACTCAATCCATGAACCTGTCGTGCGTTTATGGCCGATTCGACGGCCGAGTGTTTCTTTTTGGCTTGTTTGAATTCTTCGGCATATTCACGCGGCTGATCCTTGATTGATAATTTTCCTTTCTTCGGTAACGTCACTTCATCTAATATCTCTTTTAATCCACTTTGATTACTTTTGCTATGAAAGCCTTTATCAAAGCTGCATGCGTTGAATTCCGAAAATTTTGCTTGAGTCAACTTGACCATTTCAATGGCTACTTTGTCATCGGTTTCTTTTTGCATGACTTTATGATGTAGTATGAATCCATGATAGTCTTCCATAATACAAACGCGTATGCCCAACTCAACCGGCACACCGGCTTTGCCTTTACTGATCCATTCGGTATGCGGTTGAAATAATGAAAATACTTTTTCATCGTGCGGGATGGTTTCTCCCTCAATGACACGTCGTCTAATCTGGTCGACTTGCCGATCACCATGCTGGAGAAATGTTTGCATATCAAGCAATAAGACTTTAGGAAGCTGGTATTTTCCTATCAATAACTCATAACTTTGAGTGATTAGATTCAGGTATTTTTGAGCCAGATCGATATAAATCTGGTGTGCCTTGCAAATCAAATCG
>NZ_BDMN01000426.1 GCF_002189065.1 Bathymodiolus platifrons methanotrophic gill symbiont | reverse complement strand
TTTGCTGGAATGGAACTGTTATTGAGGACTCAGTATTTGCCAGTTCGATTTGTAAGAATAAATACTTGTTCAATAACAATGGTATAACCATTTTTTACGATAAATACCAAAATGGGGCACTCAGAATCTTCAGTAGTGATATTTGGCGTTATTATACCATAATATGTTGTTTTAAAAGGGTATTATTTATTTCGTGCAAGCACTATCTAGTCGGGGATACACAGGGCGCTTTACCGGGCAAGACCAGCGCCGGCGGCAAAGATATTATTTTGATCGCGCTGGAGCTGACTTCCGACCCCGTCGTTCTGTTAATGCCATTAATCGACCAGGTCAGTGACTACAACCTGCATCACGGCATTCAGCAAAGTTTCGATGCCAAGCTGGACGCAGCCCTAAAGTCATTGAACGATCTTAAGCAGAACAACGACACTGCGACCAAGAAAGCACTCGAAGCTTTCATCAACTCGGTACTGGCACAGCGCGGCAAGGAAATTTCGGTAGCGGATGCTGATATGTTTATCGCTACTGCGCAGGAGATTATTATTTTGCTTAATGGAGGTTGAGATTTTGCACTACGCGGCGGCGGCGGCAGCACATCCTCCTATAGCTGTCGCCGTGGTCTTCTACAGTAATATTTCCATTGTCAGGCTGACAATTTTAAGTAATTAACTTTAAATAACAGGTGATCATCATGAAAATTCTAAATACACTTTTTCTTTTTGTTTTAGTTGTAATAATTTCTGCTTGTTCCAATCCACAAGATCAAGGAAATGCCGGTCTTGACAATAAAATACAGAATTTAGAAAATAAAATTGAAGGTCTACAAAACCAATTGGAAGATCAAAAAGTGAAAACAAGAATTAGTTTTATGCAAATTAGTTCCAATCCTATTGTAAATACCCCTTTTGAAGATTTTGTATTTGCCAGTGATGATTTCTGGAAAAAAACAACAGACGTTGCATCATTTCAATGTAGCCGCCGATGTATAGAAGCAGGGAAGGCAAGACAAAAGACATGTGCAAAATTACCTGATGGACAGGAAAAAAAGCAATGCTACGACGCTTCTGCAAAAAAAAGGGAATTTCTGTCACCTAAATTGCCAAAAAGAATTTCCCCCTAAATTTGAATAGTATTTGTTTTAATTTTTGAGTGCCATAAAGTCTTGAATTAAGAATTGACTTGTCATTCGTAACTTAACCGTTGGCTTTGGGTTGTTTTAATCCAGACAACAATCTACATGGCTATTAACAAACCACTGGTTGTTTACTGAACAGGTTTTAATTGAAATTTAATAGCCGAACCATACCGTTCGTTTGCTAGTTTCATTTAATATC
>NZ_BDMN01000425.1 GCF_002189065.1 Bathymodiolus platifrons methanotrophic gill symbiont | reverse complement strand
CGTTAGCGAAGGTGGAGACAAAATAAAAGGCCATCCGACACGGCGTCAAGTCATTTGGAGCCTATGTTCCGACCCCTTGTTGGGTCGGGACGAGGTGACGAGGACGAATCGGGGCCGCCGGAGGCATAAGTGGTCGCGTTAAGTTTTTGCTGCTTGCTTGGGCTGGGATGCCCAAAACAAGCTTTCGCAAAAATAGCGACTCCCCGAATTTCAACTAATTATTAAACGTGAATGAAATCAATTTCTTGCTCAATTAGGATAAATTATCATGGTTGGGAAAACCATAGTTCCCCGCCTTTACCGCTTTAGCCTTTCCTTTGATAATAATCAGACTCTCTGGTTCTTTCAGCTCTTCAACCTTATAACCCTTTTGCATCAATATTAAGGGTTCTGTCGCAATCATTGGGCTTTAAAAGACGTAGATCTTTATCGTTTCTTGCTTCTGAAAGATATCTCCATTGGACGCCAACGTCCAATGGAGATATCTCTTGAGTGCAAGCGTGTCGATGACATTTGGGAGAATCAATCAATTATTCAGGATGTTGTTTCTTTAAGAGCCTTTTGATTACTTAAAGTATTTACTCATCGCACTACCCAAGCTTGGTAGGCACTATAATCCAGAGGCATTGGATCAGTTTTTACCCTGGAACCTGACTGAAAAAATCAAGCCGTTAAAGTAAGTGGCGTAACTTGTCTAGGTGGGAAGCTTCGCTTACGTTTTTTTGAACTGGTGAAGTTATGTAAACTCTTTCTTTTTTGCTGCGCAATTTAAAAAAATGGGGATATTACCCATCTTTTTATCCTTTTTTTTCTGTGTATTGGCACTTTCCTCCTTTCCAAGCTTTAAAAGCTTTAAAAGCTTTCAGCCTTATATCCCTATGATTTTAAATACGAAATACGGTGATATAACGAGTAATTTACGGTGATATAACGAATTTTTTTATTTATCTCCTGTTATATTCTACAATGTAACGAGATTATATTTTTTACTCTTTATATTTGGGTCCCGAATGAAAACAAACATGGTAAGAAAACACAATGATGTAATCGAAGCTTGTTACTATATGAGTGTGCCAGAATTACGTTTGATTTATTCTTGTATTTCAAAGATTGGATTTGAGAAAACCATCAGCAAAGAAGAGCCTTTTTATATTTCAGCGATGGAATATTCAGAAGCATTTGGGATTGATCCAAAAAACGTGCATAGAGAAATAAGAAAAGCGGTAAATTCTATTTGGGATAGGGAGTTAGTCATCAAGCGAGAAGGAAGGAAGCCCTTACGATGCCGCTGGGTATCAGCTGATGCTGAATATGAAGATGGAGGTGCAGAAATACATTTTTCTAGTCAAGTAATACCGTACCTGATTAATTTACAAAAAAAGGGCTCCTTTACGATTTATCGTCTTGAAAATATAGGAGGGTTGAAATCAGCATATGGGATTCGGCTCTATGAACTATTGGTTCAATATAAAAAAATTGGCGAACGTGAAATTGAGGTTAAGGAAATTAGGGAGACTCTGTCGTTAGGCACTAAGTACAAAACTATGTGTGATTTTAAAAAGTGGGTTCTGGATGTTGCAACTAAGGAAATAAATACTGAAACAGACCTGAATGTAAGCTATAAAAACATCAAATGTGGCCGTTCGATTGTTGCCTTTCACTTCAGCATTAAAAAGAAGCGTAAAACCCTAGGAACACATCCTAATAGCCCTAAAAAGTATCTTTCGCCAGAAGATACGTACAAAGAATTCCAAAAATCTCGTTTTAGGCATATACAGAGCTATAAAGAAGGCTTTGAAATTCTGGAAAAAGAAGGCTACACGTTAAGCAAAACAGCTTTTATGATGAAATATAAAAAATAGAGTTCATAGCGGGCTACTTAACCCAAAATATCGGACTTCTAGCTAAGCCTTTTTATATGTTTTATCCCTACAAATTATTGATGCGCGGAGCGCGGTTTAAGAGAAATCATATTGCTGTTATTATGGGGAACCTATTGGCTCCCTACGGGCATTACAGGGGCTAACCTTACTTGTATGCGAACGTGAAACAAAAAATGAACAACAGTATTCTGGTGACTCTTAGCCCTGGGGGTAAGTAACTTTTTTTAGCGTATACTCGATATATGAAGATTCCCTTATATAAGAAAATACAAGGGAATCTGACTCTAATGGATTGAGCTATCAGCTTTACTTAAAGGCGGCATAAAATAAGTCCTCCTATTGTGCTTCACATTAAGCCCCTTTAACACTTTTTTACAGCAATCTGGTTCGACCTGTTAGTTATTATACTCTCAGGCAACCCATTGATTATCTCGGAGTTAGTCATTTTAATTGTTCTATTACTAAGTGCCTCACCAGTTTTGTCAGCAGTAAACTCAAACACCTCCAAAACTATATCTTTCAATGACCTATTGTCAGGATAGCCTAATATTTTCGCACGTAGAGCCTCTTCTTCGGGCATAAGCCACCATTGCCCCCCCCCCCATGTGTATAGGCATGCCAGATAAACGCCCACAAGTCTGTATAATCAAAATTAGAAACGCGTGGATAATCTAACCGACCTTTAGCAATAATGGGTAGAAATCTTCTATCCCACCTAGTGCCTTTGGGTGGATATTCTCCATCAACAGAAGTCATACACGATACATGCCTACGTATGACTGTAGGTTTTCTAGCGTACGTTAATCTTATTTCATCCACCTCTTTTGCCAAAAATCCTTTTAACTCGGGCAGCCATTTCTTCTTCAACGCAGGGTCTAGGTCTGCAAGTTCAGGTATCCAACACCTAAGAATATTAAGCATAGAATCTCGGTCTTTTGTATCTAGTCGAACAGAGTCTTTGATGTATTTATGAAGTTCCGCAGGGAGTAGGTATTTAATAAATGAAGTTTTATGGAGTCCTTCATCTCCACCTAGCACCAGCACACATTCATATTTGGGCATAGCATCTGGATGCTTACCTTCATGCTTTGCCATATCAGCGGCTGCACAGCATTGTATTAGCCATCTATACATGGCGACGCGTAGGTGAACGAAATTACGGCGACAGGAGTCCCGTAATTTCGTGAGGTAGCATGGCGCGCCTGTACATTTACAATTTAGGGTTTTATAGTTGTCCATCTTCGTCCACCCTTTTTGGGTTTTTTCAACAGTATCCAGTTCAGGGAAAGCCATACCTCTCAAATGAATACTACTGAAATTATTAAACTTGAATGAAAACATTTCAACTAGGACAAGTGACTAAGCGCTCGTTCATCAGAGTATAGGTAACTACTCATAGAGTATTTTTTAACTTTAATATCAAATAGATATGTTTTTATTCAACGTGCACTTTAGCTACTCAATAATTAAGATGAAACCTCTTTATGCAATTTTGGGAATAATAATTTCATTAACAACACTTAATGGATGTATGGATTTTTCAGACAGGAAGGCAGCAGAACAAGGATATGCTGGTGCACAATACAACTTAGGAGAGATGTATAGAAACGGTGAAGGTGTCGTTCAGGACTACAAAGAAGCCTTTAGGTGGTACAGGAAGTCAGCAGAACAAGGAAATGCTGGTGCACAATACTACTTAGGAAAGATGTATAGAAACGGTGAAGGTGTCGTTCAGGACTACAAAGAAGCCTTTAGGTGGTACAGGAAGTCAGCAGAACAAGGAAATGCTGGTGCACAATACTACTTAGGAAAGATGTATAGAAACGGGCAAGGTGGCGTTTGGGACGACAAAGAAGCCGTTAAGTGGTTCAGAAAGGCAGCAGAGCAAGGACATGCTGGTGCACAATACAACTTAGGAATGATGTATAGATATGGGGGACGTTTCATTGAGGACGACAAAGAAGCCGTTAAGTGGCTCAGGAAGGCAGCAGAACAAGGATATGCTCGTGCACAATACAACTTAGGGCTGATGTATGCCATTGGGAAAGGTGTCGTTCAGGACGACAAAGAAGCCGTTAAGTGGTACAGGAAGGCAGCAGAACAAGGACTTGCTAGTGCACAAAACTTATTAGGAGGGATGTATGGCAAGGGAGAAGGTGTCGTTGAGGATGACAAAGAAGCTATTAAATGGTACATGATGGCAGCAGAGCAAGGACATGCTGGTGCACAAGACAACTTAGGAGAGATGTATGCCAAGGGAGAAGGTGTCGTTCAGGACTACAAAGAATCCGTTAAGTGGTACAAGATGGTAGCAGAACAAGGATTTGCTAGCACACAGTACTACTTAGGAGGGGTGTATGCCAGTGGGGAAGGTGTCGTTCAGGATTACAAAGAAGCAGGTAAGTGGTACAAGATGGCAGCAGAACAAGGATATGATGAGGCACAATTCTTATTAGGGGTGATGTATGCCAATGGGGAAGGTGTCGTTCAGGACTACAAAGAAGCAGTTAAGTGGTACAGGAAGGCAGCAGAGCAAGGACTTGCCGTTGCACAACAATACTTAGGAGGGATGTATGCGAGTGGGAAAGGTGTCGTTCAGGACTACAAAGAAGCAGTTAAGTGGTTCAGGAAGGCAGCAGAACAAGGACATGCTAGTGCACAATACAACGTAGGACTGATGTATGCCAAGGGAGAAGGTGTCGTTCAGGACTACAAAGAAGCCGTTAAGTGGTTCAGGAGGGGAGCAGAACAAGGACATGGTGAGGCACAATTCTTATTAGGGGGGATGTATTCCAGTGGGAAAGCTGTCGTTCAGGACGACAAAGAAGCAGTTAAGTGGTTCAGGAAGGCAGCAGAACAAGGACATGCTAGTGCACAATACTACTTAGGAGTTAAGTATTTCCGTGGTGATGGTGTCGTTCAGGACTACAAAGAAGCCTTTAGGTGGTACAGGAAGTCAGCAGAACAAGGATTTTCTATGGCACAATACGGCTTAGGATTGATGTATGCGAGTGGGAAAGGTGTCCCTCAGGACTATGTTACGGCACATAAATATTTTAATATTGCGGCGTCTAGTGGGGTAAAAAAAGCGCATAAATATAGAGATCTTGTTACAAAGTTAATGACTGCCTCACAAATAGAAAAGGCACAGAATCTAGCAAGTGAATG
>NZ_BDMN01000424.1 GCF_002189065.1 Bathymodiolus platifrons methanotrophic gill symbiont | reverse complement strand
TGGACGCCCAAAATGAGCTTTCGCAAAAGTAGGGACTCCCCGAACACCTTGTTTTTTTCTGTAGCGAATTCTAAGGGCACAATACTCAGTTACAGCTTACATTTACCTTTTAAAATCTTTGTATTGCCGTAGTTTCTTATTTTAGCGATTACTCTTATTTGTGTACAGGTGTTAATTATTAATTCAAATTTTTAAATTCTGTGTCTGTATCTCATGATTTTGATATTCCCTAAATTCATTTTGATGCTCCAGGCGGTACCATTGATAAGTCTTTTTTAGCCCTTCTTCGGAACCAGAGGGATGTTCAGGTCCCGAATTGCGAATAAACGTAAACAAAATTAACCAGTTAATTTCAATACTCCAACAACTAGACCACCTATTCCGAGCAACATACCAAAACTCCAGCGCATTTGAAGCTTTATTTCTTGGTGTATATCCATGATGGCTTGGCCTTGTTTTTCAAGCTGTTTGTCGATCTGTTCCAATCGTTTATCGACTTGTTCAAAACGTTTATTGAACTCAGCATGCATTTGTTCAAAACGTTTATCTACTAGCTCAAAGTGTTTTTCCATTTGTAAATCAAGGGGTCAGATTTTTTAGCTTAATCCGCTGCATAGTCAGCTCATGGCAAGATTACCGAGAATTGTAATACCTAATCAACCTTTATATAACCAAAAGGGTCAGACTCGATTGATATTGCGGTTTTATTTAAATAAATCTGCTTGGGAGCCAGCTTCCATAAGTTTCATACCGGCTTACACTTATTGCTATTACTTGAGTTTTAACTTAATTTTTTTATAATCGATTTTGCAAGGTTTTCATTTATTTCCCTATGTCTTGAGATAGGCTGAGATTGTTTTGTTATTTCGTTTGTATACCAATCATGCTTTCCTCCGTGTCTTGATAATTTACATCCTACTAATTCTAATTTTTTTATTAAATCTCGCCGTTTCATTAAGCAACCATGAGCTCATCAACTTTTCTACTATAAGGAATCATATCTGCTGCCAAATCTTGCCATAAATCCCTTAAGTTTTCTTTAAGTTCTTCAAGGGTCTCTCCTTGAGTCTCATAATCAGGGTATTGGTTAATGAAACCAATGAAAAAATCATTGTCTTTCCAGTATGTATATTCTATTTTCATATTCGTTCTCTTTGGTGAAAAAAATGTTTCGTCCATTAGGCTACCCCTGTTACGCTAAATGTCAACCAACCTGTCGTAAAATCAAGGGGTCAGCCAGCTTGATTTTTAGTTTAACCCGCTGTATCTGGTACTCCTTTCCATTTCCGAACTTTATTTTTTTAAAAAACTAACAGGCTAAGGTTAAGAACATAAAGTATAACGACTTTCGTTACATGTTGTCATGCGTTATACTTTATCTATGATAGCTAACTTTAAATGTTCAGAGACGGAAAAAATATTTAATGGTATTCAATCCAGAAAATTGCCAGTAAACATTCAGAGTGTAGCCAGAAGAAAGTTAAGAATGCTTAATAATTCGGTAAATCTGGACGATTTACGTATACCACCTGCTAATCGACTGGAATCATTGGAAGGTAAAAGAAAAGGTCAGCATAGTATTCGTATCAATAAGCAATGGCGTGTCTGTTTTGTCTGGAACAATGGCAATCCTGAAAAAGTTGAGATTGTGGATTATCACTAAGGAGAATGAAAATGTTAACTAATATTCATCCTGGAGAGGTTTTATTTGAAGAGTTTTTAAAACCTATGAAAATTAGCCAAAATGCCATTGCCAAAGCTATTAATGTTTCTCCTAGGCGAGTTAATGAGATAGTGCATGGAAATAGAGCAGTAACTGCTGATACGGCAATAAGGCTAGCTAAATACTTTGGAACTTCTGAACAGTTCTGGACAGGGCTACAGGCTGATTATGAGCTGGAAGAAGCACGAAGTCATATCAATCTTGATTCGATTCAGAGAGTAGCTTAATCAATTAAATGCCCCCTTCGACTTCGCTCTATGAACCAAAGGGTTTTAAGTCTTACTCTGCATTTTTAATTCTGCGCCTTAATTCTTATTGTTAATCATTCAGTCTCGTCAGCTAATTCTTGCTTGTAAAGCAACATGGCTTCAGTTTCTCCGGCATCAGCATTTCCATCCAGATAAATAAAATCATGCATATTTACCTTACGAACTTTTTCTCGTAAATAATTTTCTAGTTTTTTTGCTTCTGGTTTATCACTTTTTACTACTTCCAGAAATACAGCTTCCGGCACTGTCACTTCTTTAAAAAGTTGATCTAATAATGTCAGGCTACCGCATACTGAAAGTGCAACAAGTGCTGAACTATCAGCTACTAAAATCATTGACTAGCCATGCTTTCAAGTTCTTCAAGTAACTCGTCTCTAGTAATATTAATTACCGGTATTTGTTCTTCTTTACAACGACTCATAAATTCATAGATATCTAAATTTGCAAGCACAGCTGCTTTAGAGATGGTAACTTGTGCTGTTTTGTACAATCTAAGAGCATATGATAAACACATTTCTTGTTTGACCTGCTGTTCTGACTGCATTGTCATAAAATCATTGGGTAGTTCAATCGCTATTTGCATATTTTCCTCCTAAAAGAAAAAGGGGACAGTAAGTAATTTAGGGTCAGACTCGATTTTAATCGAAAATATTAAGCACTTGTTTGTAAGGTCCCTGTGGGAATTCATACGGGAACGCTCCGCGTTCCGCGACGCTGAGCGTCACAAGCTGCATTCCCACGCTGGAGCATGGGACCGATAAAATAACAGGCGCGCCATGCTACCTCACGAAATTCCGGGACTCCTGTCGCCATAATTCGTTCACCTACGCAGCGGATGGGAGATGCCCTGAACGCCCTGCGTCCGCAACGACTACGCACAAAAGCCGCTTCGTCATTACTACCTCACTGGCTGGACGGCTATTCGGAATGCAATTCTTGCTCCTCTCGCGTGCTGCTAGCACACGTCGAATCAGCGAATTGCCCTGTCGCCTATCAGGGACTAAAAATCACCACTTCGCTAAGCTCCGTTTCCATGATTTTCAGCGTTTGAGCAGAATTTGGGTCACTTTTATTTTGGTTCGTGTTCTTTAAATTCTTTGTATGAATCCCACGCTAAATATCCAATAACACTCATAAATACAAGAGAACCTAAAAACATGATAATTTGATTAAACATCTTTCAACTCCTTAATCTGAAGTTTCCCAATTATTGAGTAGCTGAAATACACAATGCTGGTGTATCGAGGTTTATTTTAGGT
>NZ_BDMN01000423.1 GCF_002189065.1 Bathymodiolus platifrons methanotrophic gill symbiont | reverse complement strand
TCGGCCTGACCTTTGTTCGCCTTTGCCGCAGTCGTAACCGCTAACAACGCTCCTCCGGAGACGCAACACTCGATAATGCTGGTTGGTTAAACCTTATGAAATCTTTCCTTAGATCTCCCATACAAGGACTTTCACCTTGTCAGAAATGACAAGCTTAACTTGTCGCACGGAATCTGCCCCCTTTTTAGCTTGCTCCCAAATGTAACATTACTCCAAGACCTTACCCCGTAACGCTTTTGTTTTACTACGCTTAGCTTTACTATCCATTCTTCTTTGCTGTGACCCTCTCGTAGGTTTAGTGGCTCGCCTTACTTTTTGCACTGCAGCAACCTGTTTAATGATTTCCTTTAGACGCTCAAAGGCATCATCCCAGTTTTTTTCCTGAGTGCGATATTTCTGAGCTTTAATAATGATCACGCCGTCTTTGGTGATGCGTTTATCACGCAAATTTAACAGGCGTTGCTTATAAAACTCAGGGAGTGACGAAGCATTGATATCAAAGCGCAAATGGATTGCCGATGAGACTTTATTGACATTTTGCCCTCCCGCCCCCTGCGCTCGAATTGCTGAAATCTCAATTTCATTGTCAGGGATAACAACATTATTAGAGATCTCTAGCATTGTTTATTTTCCATGTTCTATTTTTCGTAAAACTAGCGGCATAAAACATCCTGATTACCTATAACTCTCAGCTAAATGAGGTCATTTAGCTGCATGCTACCCAGTCAAGCATGGGCACAAGCTTTAGCAGGAACTCGTAGTTAAGCACAGATTCCCGATAAAAGACTTCGGGAATGACGAGTTTTTTAACGTTCTGATATTTCAAGCTTTATTCTGTCATGGCTGTGAGATGTACGTAATCAGGTAAAATATTACCTTCCCAGAACGACTGTTAGTAGTCCACCAAGAATCATAATTGATGAATTAATCATCTACCTTTAATCTATCAGTCGTTCTAAGCAATTGGTCAATCGTGGCCTTTAGCATACCGGACTGCCTCTCATCACTCAATTCGCCCTCTGGGTTGAATGCCTGAAACCCAGAACCGATAGCGACTTGGGGCGGAACTACAGTAACGCCAATATTACCCAGTAACATACGTAACGAGACTAGTCCCCGCAAGCCGCCTAAGGCACCTGGAGATATTGCACCCAGAGCAGCAACTTTGCCTTTGTAGGCAGATAACGGCGTTTCATTTTCTTCATGCGCCCGAGACATCCAGTCGATTGTATTTTTAAGTAATGGAGAAAAAGAACTGTTGTACTCAGGAGAAGCGATAAAAAAACCATCATGCGCAATAAAAAGTTGCTTTAACTTCCTGACATTTTCGGGAAGGCCATGCTCCACTTCTAAGTCACCATTATAAATAGGTAGTTCATAATCATTTAGATCAATGAGGGTGATATCAGCGCCTGCATTCTCTGCCATGGTAGCCGCTAATCTAGCTAATTTTTTATTGAGGGACTGTTTTCTTGCACTACCTGCTAAGGAATAAGCACGAAACAACTTCCCGATATTAATTATTCTTGAGGAATTGCACGGTAATTCCATTTTGGTAAATGTGTATCAAATACAATCGGCATTATTTCTTTGAAGTCAGCGGCATATTTTCGTCCTGTCTCGTATATTTTGTCGAGTATGTGAACAATTGTTGTTAGTCCTTTTGACGTTGATGTTCTAGAAATCAATGTTTTAACTGTTTCAACCGAGTCAAATACAACACCTTCACAAGCACGAGTCACATGAGGAAAAAAAACGATGTTCAATGGGATTATACTTGGAGGTATAAGGAGGATAGTGGGCAATCCTAATTTCCAATCCAAGTGCATTCGCAGTCTTT
>NZ_BDMN01000422.1 GCF_002189065.1 Bathymodiolus platifrons methanotrophic gill symbiont | reverse complement strand
AAAGAAAATCCGACTTGGAAGAATAATGGCACTTTGAAGTTGGAAAATGGAAGCAATCTAGCGGTAGATTCGTTGGCTAAACCTATCGTTTATTCATTAGGAAATGATACAGATTGGGATTTGTTAATTGGCGACAAATCTGGATGGATTTCAATTTTTGAAAATACTGGTTCAAATAGTGTTCCGGTGTGGGTTGATAAAGGCAATATTCAAGATAGCAGTGCACTACGAATTGATGTGGGGGGCTCTGCTGCTCCACAATTAATCGATCATGATGGTGACGGCGATTTGGACCTTTACGTAGGAGAGCGTAGAGGCCGTATCGTTTATATTGAAAATCAAGGTACAGATCAAACGCCATCTTGGGTTAATCAAAGTTATTTAACCGATAACCTTGGTAGTACGCTGGACATTGGTCTTTATGCCGCTCCTGTCATTGCATCAACTAGTGGAGCAACTCTAAATGATCTTTGGATTGGGAATTCCCTTGGGCAGATTAGCTGGTATCAACAGGTTTCAACAAACCCTCTATCATGGCAATCAAAAGGCAATTCATATAATAGTTCTGGTGTGGGTAATTATGCTTCACCAACAAGGATTGATTATAACAATAATGGTGTTTTGGATTTGGTTGTGGGCAATAGTATTGGACAGCTTCGCTTAATCAAAAATATAGGAACAAATGAACAAGCTTATTTTAGAATGGACAGTCTATTAATTAATGAACAGGGGGATGCCATAGATATTGGATATTATGCTACCCCTGCTTTTTATGATCTGGACAATGATGATGATGATGATTTAGTTGTCGGGAATAACAATGGCGAATTTGTTCATTATAAAAATATAGGCACAGCAGAATTGCCGAATTGGACTTCGCTAGGATTGCTAAAAAATGCAAATGGTTCAATAATTGGTGTGGGTCGTTATGCTGCTCCATTCTTCATTGATTATGATGCCGATGGTGATATCGATATTTTATCCGGTAATTTCGATGGCCAGCTTTATTTCATAGAAAACATGGGTACAGTATCCAATCCTATCTGGAAAAACTCAGTTCGTATTGTGGATGAAAATAATAACATTATTGATGTTGGTGCATATGCAAAACCAATAGTAAGTGATTTGAATTTTAATGGAATTTCAGAATTGTTGATCGGTAATTCATATGGTCGTATTTTTCGATATAAAAATGTAAGTAATACCACTGGATATAGTTGGTCATTAAA
Organism: Bathymodiolus platifrons methanotrophic gill symbiont; assembly: GCF_002189065.1. Classification (GTDB taxonomy): domain Bacteria; phylum Pseudomonadota; class Gammaproteobacteria; order Methylococcales; family Methylomonadaceae; genus Methyloprofundus. The sequence goes on along the minus strand of NZ_BDMN01000422.1, from coordinate 3,921 downwards.
AAGTACACAATTAGGAAAAGTAGATGTGGGGGGGTTCGCAGCACCACTGGCAATGAACCTAGATGGTGATATTGATGATGACCTATTAATAGGCAATGGGTCAGGATTGATTTATCAATTAAAATCAGTCGGTAATGTAGAAAAAATCTTTACAACAGAGGGCGATCATACATCGACAATCCGAGTGACAGATAATACAGGGAAGAATGCGACTGATTCAATAACACTTAACGTATTACCGACAGGATCCCCGACATTAGAATTATCTTCTAGTGTAGAAGACGGATTAGTGCCATTAAATGTTGCCTTTGTTGCAACCGCAACAGATCTAGATGGAACAATAGCCAGCTATGAATGGGACTTTGATGGTGACGGAGTATATGAGAAAACTGGTTCAGCAAGAGAAACCTTCACCTATAACTCAGTAGGAGAATTTAATCCACGCGTACGAGTGACTGACAATAATGGAAAACAAGCAATAGACTCAGTTATTGTTAAAGTTAATATGCAGGTTAATTTATCTCATAATGCTGTCATGAACCCGAGTCAAGGTGAAAAAAGTGCGATTAGTACTATTTTAAATGCTGATGTAACCATCACACTGAAAATAGTGGATGAATTGGGCAATGTCATTTAAACCTTAGTGGATGGTGAATTCAGAGATGCCGGTACTTACGTTGATAGTTGGGATGGATATGATAGTCTGAATAATCAGGTGGGTGATGGCTCTTATTACTACGTGTTAAGTTACAGCAACAACGGAGTTGAAGGTGAAATTGATTTAAGAGAAAGTGCAACCTTTTCTCAATATACGCCAAGCCGAACTTGGCCAGGAAAATTTAACCCTTATACAGGTGTCCCAGTTACCAGTACTTATACGGTCAATAAACCATCAGAAGTAAGTTTTTACTTCTGGGTAAGAGACAATTCCAGACCAGGTTCCAATATCGCTCCTGTTAGAACTTTGTTTATTAGGAAATTAAAAGCTGCTGGAACCCATACTGAAATTTGGGATGGTGTCGATGATAACGGTGTGCCTGTTAAACCTGGCGAACAATATAGAATCACACTTTGGGTTTATGAATTACCAGATAATGCTATTGTGATTACTGGAGATAAACCAGAAGTCAGCAATCTGACAGTTACTAATCGAACGTTCAATCCTAAATTTAATCCGTACAGTACTGAACCGGATCAAACTGAGTCGGCTAGAGTAGCATTTGATATTTCAAAAGATGCATTAATGAATGTTGTTGCCATAGACAGTACTGGGCTGAAAATAGACCTATTTACAAAAGCCGGCCTAACCGCAGGAGCTAATTCAATAAGCTGGGACGGTCGAAACTTTAAAGGTGAGCTAGTTCTTCCTGGTGTTTATTCATTGCAGTTAACCGCTATTGACAGCAAAGGCAACCGTTCGTTACCACGCTATGCCATTTTGACAGTTAGATATTAATAGCCCTAAAAGAGAGAAGATAACCATGAAACATTATACTTTTGGAGTAATCTTGGCATTAGCGTTATTACATACTCAGCCAATTATAGCCTGTACAGGAATTCAGGTTTATCCTGTCAACCCATCGACAAGTTCTGAAATAACAATAACCTGTAAAACTGATGTGGAAGTAAAGAAAATTGCGGTTGAGATAATTGGCGACAACTGGAATGCTTCATTTCCAAACCTTTTTGATGATGGTAGTCATGGTGACCAGACAAAAGAAGATAAAACTTACAGCTTGATGATGAAAGCTCCATCAGTCAGAGGGGAATATAAGATTAAATTCTATCGAATCTTGCACGATCAAAATGAGCTGGAATCAACAATAATGTTTTCAGTCCAATAATCCGTAAAAAACATTGCAGATAAAAAAATTACCGTTAAGGGTTAAAAATAAGGGGTTGATTGTGAAGATATTAAAAAGAATTAATTTGATGGATTTAAATTTACGATTTTTGATAATAGTATTGTGCATAATGGCAGTGCCCTTGTTGTCTTTTTCCGTGCAGGCTTATGATGCACCCCCAAAAGATCAGGGACACTCTGGACCTTTGGCTGGAGTACCATCTGGTACTCCAGCTGATGAACCAGGACAATGTGGTGTTGGTGATCCAATAAATTCAAAAAACGGTGACTTTAATTTTATAGAAAAAGATATCTATATTCCTGGTGTTGGGTTTTCATTAGCTATTGACCGAACTTACAATAACCAAAACAACCTTAAAGAAGGTCCTTTCGGATTCGGATGGACTTTTAATTATGATGTCACCCTATCAGAAATTGTCGATGCCGTTGCCCCCAAAGTAATTATTCAACGAGGCGATGGTATGAGGCTTGTGTTCAAAGCTAATGCGGATGAAAGCTATGTTTCACCTCAAGGTCTCTTTCTTACATTAACTAAAATCTCTGGGGTTTTTAGTCTAACTGAAAAAAACGGAAATGTTCACCGTTTTGATAGTAATGGGAGACTTATTTCAATTTCTGATGCTAATAACAATCAATTAACATTTGCTTATGATGTATCCGGTAAATTGACAACGTCAACTGATGCTTCATCTAGAAGCATTTCACTAAGCTATAACACTAATAATAAAATTACAAAAATAGTTGATTCTTCTAATAGAAATTTCATCTACGAATATGATGAAAATAACAACTTGATAGGTTTTACAAACGCGAACAACGAAAAAACTGAATATGTCTATGACAGTTCTCATAGAATGACAAAGAAAAAGGATCCAAAGGGAGTTGAAGTTATTCGTTTAACGTATAACGCTCAAAACAAAGTTACTCAGCAGTTTTTTAGAGGTGGATTTTTTAATTTTACTTATTATGATGGATATACCCGTGTTTGTAATCGAAGAGATAACTGTACAAATTATTATTATAATGGAACGGGGAATCCAATACGTATTCATCATCCAGTTATTGGGTCATCCCACAGAACGAATAATGATCAATTAAGGTTAACAAAGTATACGGATGAAAATAATAGTTCTTGGAATTACACCTATGATGAAAAAGGTAATTTATTAACAACGACAGATCCAAACTCTCATGCTAACCAATTTTCCTACGAATCTAATTATAATAAGATTGCCTCCATAACGGATGCAAAGCAAAACAAAACAGAATACGAGTATGATGCCAAAGGTAATTTAACTAAAGTTACAAACGCACTTGAACAGATTGTACTTAAAATAGCCAGCTACAACAGCCATGGTAATCCGCTCGAGGTATTAGATGCTAATGAGGTAAAAACGGAACTTAGCTATGATGTTCACGGTCGATTACTCAGTACAACGAGTGATGGTTCAACAACAAGCTTTTCATATGATAATGTTGGTAAGACTATATTTCCCGATGGAAAAACCATTGAATATAAATATAATGCAGCCAATCGACTTACTGAAATTATTGATGGAGAAGGTAACAAACTTAAACTGACGCTAGATGCTGTTGGAAATATACTCACACAAGATGTACTTGATAAAAATGGTGACATAACTCGTAAACAAACCTGGGTCTATGATGATTTTGATCGTTCTAAAGAATCAATTACTGTAGACGATCGTAAAACTCTATTTAACTATGACAGTAATGATAATTTAATCAAGCTATCCAATGCTCTGAATAACTCAGTAAATTTTACTTTTGATGAACTTGATCGATTGACCCAAGTTACTGATGCAATATCAGGTATCACCAGATTCAACTATGATAACCAAGGAAATATCACACGCGTAACAGATCCTGAAGATATGGTCACTCAATATAGCTACGATAAAGTGGGAAATCTTCTAAAACTCATTAGCCCTGATACAGGACAAACAGTCAATACCTACAATGAAGCTGATAATCTCCTCACATCAACTGATTCACGAGGAATAACAGCAACGTATAGCTATGATGAATTACATCGG
>NZ_BDMN01000421.1 GCF_002189065.1 Bathymodiolus platifrons methanotrophic gill symbiont | reverse complement strand
AAGCTTCTTAATATTTTGAGAAATTCACCGTACTTTTAATCGCACCCGGTCAGGACAGTGTTGTCGATCAAGGGTAATTGCTAAGACAACCCATAAGGGGTATCGAACGGTTTTGGCGAAGTGCGAAATGTGAACGGCTCTATCTGAATGAATATGATTCGATAGGAGATTTACAACAAGACATTGATGATTATATTGAATTTTATAATGATAGGCGCTTTCATGAATATTTGGATTATAAAAAGCCAATGAAAGTCTATCAAGAAAATATTTTATTTAATAATAAACGGGATGAGGCAGCTTAGAGTTTAGGAATAAGAAATTTTAATTAATTGTCTAGACTATTTGGGGTGCTAAAGTATTCTGAAAATCCGTGCAGACATTGAGGTAGTTTTAACGGAGCAGGTTTTTGTGCGCAGTCGTTGCGGATTCAGGGCGGCCAGGTCATCTCCCATTCGCTACGTAGGTGAACGAATTATGGCGACAGGAGCCCCGGAATTTCGTGAGGTAGCTTGTCGCGTCTGCTAGTTTTATTTTATTTGCTTTTAGGGGGTTATTATGATGAGATTAAAAAGTGCTGTTGTTTTGTCTGTTTTGTCGGGTGTTTTTTCTGGCGTTGCGGTTTCTGATGGTACTTCTTTTGGGTCTGACGGCCCTGGGACTAAGACTAAGGGGGCTTTAGATTTCACTCGGCGTGATGGTCAGCTTTCAGAGTGGTTGGAGGCTTTGGAGAAAGATGGTTTTATAAAGGTTGGTGAGTATAACTCCATGACTTTCCACATGGAATCTGACCATGTGGGTTTGTTGGATTCTGTGTCGTTGTCCTCGGCTTTGTCTGGTCTGTCTTTTGTCCCTGTTGATGTTTCTGGTTCTCTGTTGTCTGGTGCGAAGTACCTTGGTCATAACTCGGGTAGGGTTTCGGGTTCTGCTGTTAAAAACAGGTTTTCTCGTTATTACAAGCATGAAAGTTTAGGTTTTATTAAGTTAGAAGAGGTTTTATATTCTGAGGGTGACCCTCGTTTGTATCCAGGTCGTTTTTTAAATTCTAAGGTTGGTGGTGCTGATTCTGCTTATGTTGTTCTTCGCGGGCCTACTGGTCTTTCTAGGGCTGATTTGGTTTGGGCTAAGGGCAATAGAAAGTTTTCTATAACTGTGGGTTCGGAAGGGGTCTCTTTGGATATTTTGAAGCGTGAGGTTTTTGCGTTGGCTGGTTCTCTTTAAGTGAATTTTATTAGGAGTTGTTAGGTGTTAGTCAGAAATTCATTTATTTTTATTATTTTTATTATTTTTTTGGCTTTTGGGAATTCTGTTTGGGCTTGGCGGATACCTCTCGAGGTTTATGATAATTACACTACATATAGGAATGGGTTCCCTAAGAAGATAGCTCATAGAGTGCGGCAACAGCATGGTTCTGGGTATCATTTTTCTAGGGCTAATTGTCATTTCCCTATTCTTGATGATGACTGGAATCGGAATGAATCAGTCACTTGGGATTCAGTTTCTGCTGTTGCAAATTGGACTGAGGTGTCTAAGGGGACTCGTCAGTTATATGCTATTGTTACGGACTCGGCTCATTACTTTCTTTGGGGTGGGACTCATTACTTTGAACATAGGATTGTTAGTGAGACACGTCTTGATTACATCGCGTCTGCCACTCATCATGACGATAATTATAATCGTAGTGCTGCGGTTTACGGTCGTCATTTTTACAAGGGACCAGGGTATTTGCGGGATCATAATATGAATGCTAATAAGTTGGCTAATTATTTATCTTCTTTGCATTGGGAGCAGTTGTCTGATACTTATGCTAAGGATTGTAATTTATATGGAAATCAATTTTTTGGGAATTATAGCCAATGGGTTCATTGGTGGAATAGTAAGTAGTAGGGTGTTGATAAACTTTGGTTAGTTTTTATCTATTTTTTAGGAGTTTATTTTGATGATTTTAAAAAGGTTTTCTGTTGTTTGTTTGTTTTGTTTGTTTTCTGGTGGTGTGGCGGCGGCGGAGAAGAAGAATCATGAGCTTTCCATTCCTGATTCTGCTTTGGGTATTGTCTGGGATCGTTCGGGGGATTTCCCTGTGGCTTCAACACCTTATATCATAGATAAAAAGGTTCGCTCTTCTGCTATCGCTGATATGGGGGTTCTTAACAGTGATTTTCGTGGCTCTTTGATTGCTTCGGATGCTGTTTTTGAGCAGGCGAAGTCTGACCATTCATACATGACGAAGGTTTCTTCTTTTTGGAATAGGGTTAATATTGCCTCGGATCGTTATCAGCAGTCGATGTTTTCCTCTTCGGGCGCTTCGAGTCCTTCGGGTGGTCCTTATCCTACAGCTCTTAACTCTGATAATTTTTCGGCCCCTGATTCTAGTAATACTGTGCCACTTGGGGCTGGAAATAAGCCTGCTAATGGCATAGGTAGTGCCCTTGGTTCTAATCATGTACCTCCTGGTTCTGCTAGTGATGGTTTTGATTTTAGTCCTTCTACTGTTTATTCTTTGGGTGATGTTGGTCCTGCTGGGGGATTGGTTTTTATTGTGTCTTCTAATGGCACTAGGGGTATGGAGGTTCAGTGGAAGGATTTTAGGGGTTCAGCGGCTTGGGGGTGTCTTAATGTAGCTGTTCCAGTGGCTTTTGGCGACCGTCTTGGTTCTGGTGAAGTTAACACTTATACTATTCAGGGGTCTTCTTGTTTGAAGGCTGGGGATGCTATAAAACTTGCCAGTCCTGGTAGGTTTTCGTATTCGGATTGGCATTTGCCGTCGGCGGCTGAGTTTAGGGTTATGTCTGAGTTTATTGTAGCTTATAAGAAAAAGTCTTCTGATACTATCATGATGGGGAACATGATCGGGGATTTGGGGGATTTTGGGGGTTCTTATTGGACGTCTACTCAGTACATTTATTCTTTGCCGTTGAGGGATTCTTCTCTTGCTGTTGCTGGTGTTGTTTCTCGGGATTCTAGTTTGCCGTTGGTTAACTCGTTAAGTTATGTTCCTAGGTCTCGGGTTCTTAAGCTTCGTTTAATTCATGCTTTTTAGTTTAATTTGTTCGGGGAGTCGCTATTTTTGCGAAAGCTTGTTTTGGGCATCCCAGCCCAAGTGTAATGGCCAACAAAAACAGGACACTTTTTAAGACGCTTCCCTATAAAATTCTCGCTCAAATTGTAATGGTGATTGATAACCTAGTTTTGAGTGAGTACGTTTGCCGTTATAAAAAGCTAAATACTCAATAATACTCAGCTTTTCTGCTTCTTTGGTTTTAAAGTTGGTGGTGGGTTAAATCTGTTATTTCACTTAAATAACTAGGAGAAGTAAAAGGTTTACATCATAATTCCTCGGATGAAATATTATCAAGAAGTAAGTTGCCCCAATTGTTGCTGTAGAACTATCCTGAAATCAAGAAAGAATGCTCAAGATGTACAGCGATATCGCTGCAAAAATATGTGGTGACCTAGTATTTCGCCGATCTCTGGCCATCGCTGAAAATCCTGGAAACGGAGCTTAAGCGAAGTGAAGATTTTTAGTCCGTGATAGCGATAGGGCCGGGTGTTTTCTCGAAGCGTCTTTTTGCGTAGAGAAAATACAAGGCATTCCGACATCGCGTCAAGCCATTTGAGGTAACTAAATAAAAACCCCTCTAGGGTTTTTATAAGTGGACGCAGGGCGAATCAGGGCATCGCAGATTTTAATCAGTCCCGTTAAGCTTTTGCCGCGAACTTGGGCTTGGACGCCCAAAATGAGCTTTCGCAAAAGTAGGGACTCCCCGACCTTAGTTTTTTCTCTCCCTTATTTTAGCGAAGGTATTGTTTACTTGGACAGCATTAAATGCTCTGAATCGCTGAGGAAATTTAGCGGAATATTCTTGCTAATCAGGTTAAATTTTGGAAATTTTGCTTATGTTTAATAATTTTTTTAATCGCTTGTCTAATAGATCGTTAATTTTTTTGTTTTCTGTTGTCTTTCTATTTTTTATAGCTGTTTTTTATTATTACTATCAAGAGTCTCGGGGTTTGAAACGGGGTTTTTCTGAGCCTGTTTTTGGCAATCTTGATGGGGTTCGCAGTTCACGTTTGTTGGCTCTTGAGGTTAAGGGTGATGATTTTAGTCTAGAAGAGGAAATGGACAAGGCGCATTTATCTCGTGGTGGTTTGCTGGAGGTTTCGGATCGGTTCTTGGCGGAGAATGTTGATTATGTAAGTCAGGTTCGTTCGGCTTTCAAAGAGATGCGGGAGGTTGGTTCTTTTCAGGTGGATTCGGTTGTTGATTTGGAAAGTAATTTAAACAACATGCAGACTCGGATGGGCAAGTACATGGATTATTCTCCTGGGGATGTTCATGATGGTTTATCTAGTTTGTCGGAGTACACGTCTTTTGTTCCGACGGATTTGGGTAAAAGTGGTTTTAGGGGGTTGGATTGGTTGGGTAGTAATACTTTTGGTTCTGCTGGTTCTGCTGGCTGGTCTGCTGTGCGTCATTTTTTTAAGGATGACACTCTGGGCTATTTGCAGTTGATTGAGCGTATGGGTGGGCCTTCTGGTTATACATCTTGGTATTTAGCGGAGGAGTTTAATTCTAGTGTGAATGGTCTACCTGCAAGGTACACAGTTGAGGTTGATGATTTTGGTGTTCCTAACACAACTTTGACGTGGCAAAATGGTGATAATGTATATTCTTTAGTTGCTCAGGTAGATGTTTCTGGTAGTTCGTCTTCGGAGAATTTATTTTTTGATTTAGCGAGGTCTTTGCCGAGTTCTGGTGGAAGTTAGTTCTTCTTTTGGTAATAGCCCTCGCTAACGATCCCATGGCTGGCTAGGCGCGCCATGCTACCTCACGAAATTCCGGGACTCCTGTCGCCGTAATTCGTTCACCTACGCAGCGAATAGGAGATGCTCCAGCCGCCCTGCGTCCGCCACAGACTGAGCACAAAGCAGCTCAGTCATGGCTACCTCAAATGGCTCTACGGCTATTCGGGATAAAATTTTAGCCTCCCTCGCGCGCTATCGCGCACTTCGGATTGGCAAATTTCCCTGCGCCTTCTGGAGACTATCATCCCGTCCGGGGCTGACAGCGTATGATAGCAGATAACGTCGGGAAGGGGGATTTATGCGACAGAACCACATTAATTAACCGAAAAAGTTACCAAAATCATGAGTTGGGAACTCCCCATCAGCATCAATCAATGTCTCAAAGAAAATAAAAGGTTT
>NZ_BDMN01000420.1 GCF_002189065.1 Bathymodiolus platifrons methanotrophic gill symbiont | reverse complement strand
TGGCTGGACGGCTATTCTTGCTCCTCTCGCGTGCTGCTAGCACACGTCGAATCAGCGAATTGCCCTGTCGCCTATCAGGGACTAAAAATCACCACTTCGCTAAGCTCCGTTTCCATGATTCTCAGCGTTTGTTTTAAAAACAAAAGTTAATCTAAAAATATAAATCCATACCCGCTCAATGTGAGTAATAAGAGAAAATAGAATGAAATATTTAATATTATTAGTTGTAGCACTATCAATGTCAGCCATTGCGGATGATCAGGCTTACGTCCCAATTACTGGAAAATTCTCAGTTGATGGAAAAGGGGCCTCTAATTATACAATCAAAATAGACACTGTGCCAGCAAAGCACCAGCCACGAGTTGCACTATCCTATAGCTCACAAGGGGGTGGTGGATTTGTAGCCCATGGCTGGAGCTTGCACGCGTCACCCTTAATCAGAATATGCTCACTGAACAAGCGTCAAGATAATAAGTGGGCTAACATCTCACTCAACATGGGGGCTGATGATTACAAGGTTAATCGTTTCTGTATGAACGGCAAGCGGCTATCAGCCATCAATGGTAATTATGGTGCTGATAAAACGACCTATCAGACTGAACTGTTTAGCAGGAAAGTTATTACATCTAATGGTAAGTGTGGCGATGGTCCCTGTTCTTTTACCGTGCAGAGTAGCGATGGTTCAGTACAGGTTTATGGTGGTGATGCTAACTCGACCGTTCAAATGGAGGATAAGGATATTCTAGTGTGGGGTGCGAAGAGTGACACCGATAAATACGGGAACACTATACAGTTTTCATATCTACCCAGCGACCAGACTAATGTGCTTTACCCGAGTGAGATTAATTACTTTATCTCTAAAGATGGTAAAGATTCAAGAAAGGTTACATTTACCTACGACCCCATTGCGCCAACAAATAGAATTGCAAAGCGTGTAGGACTTGGTGGTTACTCGTTCAAACCAGACAAAATACTCACTCAGGTTAATACGTATGATATTGGCAATCGTGCTGTCTTTCAATACACACTAACAAATGATTTTGATAAATTTAGCAATAGCTACAAGCTGCTCTCTTTGGATAAAAAATCAGCAGACGAAACTCAGAATTACTACACGCACACCTTTGGCTACAAAGACTATCAACCTGACACACCCTCATTCAACAAGGTAAACACGGTAACTATTCCAGCCACTGTGACTGATTGGGATAGCATTAAGCTTGTTATCATGGACAAGTACGGTGATGGGTACAAAGGTGTCGGGGTTATAAGTAACGAAAATAACAGAGCTATATTCAAGTTTGCACGTGGCGATAAAGATGGCAAGCTAACACTTGCAGAGGATGAAGCTGATCTTGGAGAATTCACACCCACAGATAAAAACTCAGATTCTTATACGTTCTTAGCAGTTGATAAAAATGGCGATGGATTAAATGACTTAGTTAAAATTTTCAAGGGCACAGATGGTGATGCTTATGTTGAAACTTATCTAAGCATTTCAGGCAAGCCAGACTTTGAAAAAGACCCCGTTGTTCAGCCGTTCAATTCACCTTATGTAACAGGTGGAAAGAATGCAACTCACTATGTTGGAAGAGATATTAATGGCGATGGGCTTACGGATATTATTGAGATGAAGCCAACATCCGATGAACAAGTATCAACCTATCAGATTACAGTTTATTATGCAGATGTTAAAGGCGGCTTTCCAACTAAAAAACTGATTAACTCAGAGATAGAAAATGATGTCATTCCAAAAGTAAATCAGTCTATTAGTTTTTCTGATTCTGATAAGGACACGCTATCTGATTTGTTCTTGTTGTCTTCGCAGTCGGGTGATGTGTTTGCTACGCCGTTATATAACAGGCAAGGAAAATTCCTTGCGCCAGATGGTGATTCAACAAAGAACATTAAGCTGGGTAAGAGTGGTGACTGGAAAGGATTACCCGCTTATAATTTCCTTGACTTTAATAATGATGGACTAAGTGATCTAGTTAAATTTGATTACAGCGATACCATGCCAGTTACTGGAAACATCTATATTAATACAGGTAATCTTTTCGGTGATATGCTCGCAGGCTCTGGTGTAGGTGACAATACCACGGATGTATTTTCTCTCACGTCAGCAGGTGAAGACCAGAACAATGCACATAATATTACTTTTGTTGATATAAATGGGGATGGTCAGCCGGATGCTCTAAAATACATGGGTGGTACTGGCGACCCTAAAGATCAGGACAACACTTACTTTGAGACATTCCTGCATACAGGTAACACGTTTGTTAAGTCACAAGATACCCCTCTGTTCGGAGCGCATACTCGCAACGTAGTATCCAGTATGGGTGATAATCCTATCGCTTCTATTATCAGTGTTATGCAATCAAATGGTAGCGTGAATATCTCAGTCTATGAAAACTCAATCAAGCCACCTGATCTTGAAATGATAAGTATTGATAATGGTATTGGGCTGACATACAACATCGACTATCAAAAAGTAAGTCCCTTCATTGACTATGCGAAAATTGAACAGCCCGGCTATCCTAACATTTTGTTAAGCAAGGTACGCATGGTCGTTAATTCCTACACTACACATCAGGACGATGGTACAGAGCATGGTTTTAAAAGACAGCATGACTATACTTATAAGTTCCCTATTTATAACCGTCATGACTGGATGTTTTCAGGATATAGGAACGTAACAGAATCCATTGCATCACTGGATAAATTAAAGTCAATGGAGTACTACGTTACGTATCCGATTCGTGGCAAGATAAAAAGCACCACAGTCTCTCAGCTTAGTACGGGTATTCCTTTCAACAAGGACGAGACGACTTGGGGCTTTGATATTAAGTATCCTAATGTAGACCCTAAGGTTATTATGGTTTATAAAACAGGTGCAAAGTCTACCGTGTATCAGGACAGCCAGCAGGTTAATGCGCCTATCGCATGGGTTAAAAATAAAACATTCACATATGAAAATGAATGGGGAATGGACGTGTCATCAACAGAAGGTTATGACGGTGGGGACGTGCTTTACAAGTGCAAGCGTTATACTAATAATGTGTCGGGTAAAGGTGCGTTTATAATCGGAATGGAAACTGGACAGTTGAGTACTAAGAGCGATAAGCAATGCACTCAGTTCAAAGGTAATCATTTGTATGACGTGCCTTACGTGCCAACGACTGATGATCTGATGCTATCATATACTAAGCTATCAACTGATGGGTTAATGAGCAGCGCAGCTAATCTTCGGTATTCAGATTCTAACAAGACTTACCACACCAAGCAGTTTACTTATGATGCACAGGGTAATGTTATTACCTCTTCAACCTCAGCAGATTACACGGACATAACAGGGGAATTTAAAGACCCAAAGAAAACACTTGTTATGACTAATTTGTATGATGATACAGGTTATGTTGTGAAAAGAACTAAGGGTGAATTCTCTGAATCATTTAAAACAGATTCACGCTTTGGTGCTACCACTTACTACAAGGACGCCTCAGGAAAAGAAACTGATAAAACCATTAACTCAATCGGTGCTGTGGTTAAGACAACCATCAATGGCAAGGTATCAGATAGTTATGGGTATGCAGTTGATAATGAGGGACGGTTTAAGTATGGCGTTGCGATGGTGGCTGGAAATCCAGTTGAAACAAAATCCTATCTTAATGCGGCCGGTAAGCCTTGGAAACATACCAAGCTAACCAATGAAAATAAACTACTCACATTAGGCGAGGTAAAACTTAACCCAAATACAGGACAGATAATAGCTAAACTATCAGGTTACTTTAATGAAAAAGATGCCGAACAAAAGCTAATTTCCTATGATAAACGCTGGGTTAAGAACAAAGAAGTTAAAGGCGTTCAGGTAGACTTGTTCCAGCATGTATATAGCGAAGGCGAATTATCCATTACCCACTCTGGAAATGACCCTACCCATGCGTCAAAAGGAACAGTGATACTAAGTAAGTCTATCCACAATCCTGCCAATAGAACCACCACTAAGGTTGAAGCTGATAAAACTCAGTCGACTGTTTATAAAAACTTGCTTGGAAACATTATCAAAGAAGTTGATAACAGAGGCTTTACATCAACTCGTACTTTTGACTTTGATGGAAAAATGATTGGCAGTTATACGCCAGATTCAGGTAACGAAGTATTTGCTTGGGATGGCTCGGGCAAGGTGATAGCGCATAATAAAGGCATTGAACATAATACCTATGCTTATGACATCCATGAAAGAGCATTAACAGCAACACGCACCGAGGGGGATATGGCACGTACTGTTCATTACACATGGGATGATCAGGTCAAGGGGTTCTTTAACCTAGGCAGGCTCACAGGAATTCAGGATAAAGGAAATCATATTAATGTTAATTATGACAATGACGGGAACATTACCCAGAAAATATGGAATGTTGCTGGAAAACAGTATGATTATGAATTCCTTTATTACCCGAATGCTATCCCGCTATCTGTGACTTACCCTGATAAATCTTCTGTAACTTATAGTTACAATAAGACTGGTGAGTTAGCTACCGTATCTTACGCTGGCGAGACGAAAGCAGTTAATCCAGATGCAGCTATAGGGTTTAGTGATTATGGCATTACATTAAAGCCACAGCAGATAAATTATGGTAAGTCTGTTTCATTGAAACGAGCCATTGATGGCTGGGGTCGCTCTATAGAAGATACATTCTCTCAAGGTGATAAAGTTATTTCATCACTAAAATACGGATGGGATAATACGGGCAACATAACATCGCAAACTCGGGATGGTAAAGTTACTCAATATACATTCGATATGAGAAAGAGACTGGTTAATGCTAAAAGTCCAACACTTGATTTAAGCTATCAGTATGATGCTAACAACAATCTTTTGCAGAATGGAGCTAACAAGTTTACCGTTGAAAGTAAAACAAACAGACTCGCCACTGGGACAATCGCTGGTAAACCTGTGACGTTTAAGCATGATGCGCTAGGCAGGTTACTAGGTGATGGTGAAGAATCCTATGTGTACGGTGACAGTGGGCGACTTGAATCTATAAAGAATGGTGGCAACACGGTATCAATTAGCTATTTCAATAGAAAGAAGTTACAGGATAACGTAGCAATTTACTTAGATGGTGGCTTGGAAATTGTCAAAGCCGGGCACAAAAAGCGCATCCAGTCTTTCAGTCAAACGTGGGAAGTAATACACCCAGATGGAAAGATTGATTACATATTCCCAGACAGATTGAGAAGTAACTTAATGAGTGTTGATTCAAAAACATTAACGCCTACATCATCTTTTGAATATGAACCTTACGGAAAAGCGCATGCTACTAAGTAAACTGAAGTTTCCCAATAATTATTTATGGTAAAATTGAAAC
>NZ_BDMN01000419.1 GCF_002189065.1 Bathymodiolus platifrons methanotrophic gill symbiont | reverse complement strand
TTAATTGACTTGCATTTTGCAGGAATGTGACAACCCATGATTTTTCAACAATCATCTTATGAAATTCATCTGAGTAATCAAATACCTTTATGTCAATAGAACTCACCTGAGAAAAATGATTTTTCCCATAAATAAATATTTTATTAGCTGTAGTACCTACATTATTTGTAAAATCAGTTCCATTCTCAACTACCTGCTCATAATGAGAAGAAATGGAATTATTATATGAGCTACTATAATCAATATTTGCCGTTGATACAGCAAGCATCGCCATCATACTTTACACTCCTTATATGCAGTTGGATTAATAATAGTTTTAAAAGCATGCTGTTGTATATCATGGGCTTGATTAGCCCATTCCAATAAATCAGTATACTTAATATCATTATTGATTACTTCTTTAGCTTTAGAGTGAACTACTGTTTCCATGATTAAGCCTGGTTTATCATTAATGATAGCTTTGGCAATTGTAATTTTTACCACCCCTTGTGGCTTCTCCAATCCTACCTCAACATTAAAGCCAACAGAGTGATGTTTACCATTTAAATTTTCATTATCTAAAAATGAACTGGGCAAGCCAAAATTGATATTAAAATGTTTTTCCAAAAACTGCTCAATAACTTCTGTTTCGCCAGGAAAAAAAGCATCTTGATAGCGCAAAGATACTGATAAGCTATCCTTTATTGAATTTATTAAAGAAGAGTCTGTATTATTGAAAACTTCTAATCCAATCTTAATTGAGTTTTTAAATGAATCCCAATTATATTGTTCTTTTGTTTGGTTAATAGTAAAAATGCCTAACCCTACTTGAAAGCAAGGCCAAGTATCTTGTTGCTTTCTAAAGCGGTGAGAAATAGCCATTGGGAGAGATAAATTATTCTGGATATTTTCGACCACAACAAATCCTTTGTTTTTTGCTGAAGCACTAAACATTCCTGCAAATAATGACTCTTCATTCTGATGATACTGAAATCGCCCTGGCGATACTTCACCCCACCTCAGTTCAAAAATAGCCTCTATTAATGGTGGGTTTTCTAGTAGTGGCATGATTTTTCGATCTTTCTTCTAGTAGTCATAAAGTGAATTCTTTAATGAGTATTTTTAGCAACTAATTATAGTACATTTAATTAACCTGCGCAGACTACCTGTTTTTGTAAAAATTAACTACCACGCTTATAAAACGTGGTTTAAATTCGACCTAGAAGGCCGTTCTCAGCAAAACCCCTGCCGGGGCCTTGCTGAAATAAGATTCAAGTTGTTCCCAATATTTTAGTGGTTATTTATTTTCTTGGAATTTTACATACTTTCTTATCATTTCTGCATCCATACCTACGGTATCAACACAATAACCCGCCGAC
>NZ_BDMN01000418.1 GCF_002189065.1 Bathymodiolus platifrons methanotrophic gill symbiont | reverse complement strand
ATTTTCTATATTAGGAATTCTCAAATGCTTAGTTTTAAATGGCGCCACTTTGAAAAAGAGATCATTCTCCTAAATGTCAGATGGTACTTGGCTTACCCACTCAGTTATCGCAATCTTGAAGAAATAGCGGAAGAACGAGGCTACCATGTTGACCACAGTACACTTAACCGCTGGGTTATCACGTATGCGCCTAAATTAGAGAAAGAATTTCACAAAAAGAAGCGTCCTGTGTGTGGGCGGTGGCGGATGGATGAAACCTATATTAAAGTCAAAGGAGAGTGGAAATATTTTTATCGAGCAGTTGATAAAGAAGGCAACACCATTGACTTTTTACTCACTGCAAAGCGTGATATGAAAGCAGCCAAGCGATTTTTTAAGAAAGCCATTAAGAGAAATGGTCTGCCTGAATTAGTCAATATAGATAAAAGTGGTTCAAATAAAGCAGCTCTTAAGAGCATCAACAAGGAAAACTCGGAAGCCCCTAAAGTGGATCCTATTGTCATCAGGCAATGTAAATATTTAAATAATATTATCGAACAGGATCATAGGAATATTAAACGAATCACTCGACCTATGCTGGGCTTTAAAAACTTCTATAGTGCTCAAAAAACATTAGCAGGTATTGAGCTAATGAAAATGATCAAAAAAGGGCAAATGATCGGAGGAGATGGCTTGTCTCCTGCAGGACAGTTTTATTCATTAGCCGCATAAAGACCGGTTATGGCAGGTTTTTATGCGCACAATAAACTTTTGCGACAGAACCTTTAAGTTAACTGATTTCGGAGTTGATAAGCTTTATGTGATTAATGCGTTTAGAGAAAAGAGCCGTATTTTGACAGGAGCGGTAGCGATAAAATAAAGATACACTAAGATAATAAAAGAACAACTTTTAGTGTTTTTTTATGTAGAAATTAGATATCGGCAAAAATGCTATAAATAATCATAGATAGTAAATATAAATCAGTTGGTTATGCTACATAATAAGATCATGCATGATGATCGGCAAAAAATAATAAATAAGATATAATAAACTTTATATATTAATATTTTATGTATAAAATAAATCGGCATGAAAAATAATGAGTCAGCAACACGAATAGAGCCTTGTCTATTTGGTGAAAATATCCCAACAAAAACGTCAGATTTAGTCATTGATCTTGTTGGGAAGTCATCAGTTTTAAGTGCTTGGTTAAATCCTAAAACAGCTGAAAGCTTATCATCCATTGTCAGGACAATGAACTGTTATTATTCAAACCTTATTGAAGGACATAATACAAAGCTTCAGGATATAGAAAGAGCACTTAATAGTGATTTTGAAGATGATGAGAAAATAAATTTACAATTTGAAGCGTTAGCTCATATTGAGGTTCAAAGTAAAATAGATCAGATGTACATGCATGGAAAGCTTGCTAATCCAACTTCTATTGAATTTATTTTATGGTTGCATAAAGAGTTTTATAACAATGCGACGGAAGAGATGTTAACCATTAAAAGTGATGATAGAAGTATTTTAATGGAGGCAGGCAGCTTTAGATCAACGAATGAACATAATGTTATTGTGGGTCGGCATATTCCTCCTAGGGGTCAATACGTTTTAGACTTTATGCGTTTTTTTGAAGATCGTTATAGTCAAGCAACAGGAGGAAGTAGTCAAATTATGGCAATTGCTTCAGCGCATCATAGACTTGCGTATATTCATCCGTTTTTAGATGGGAATGGCAGAGTTTGTAGGTTAATGAGTCATGCAATGGGGTTGAAGGCAGGAATAGGGGCTTCAGGTTTATGGTCTATATCGAGAGGGCTGGTTCTGTCGCAATAATTATCAAAAGCGCAGACCTCCTGGTCTTCAGGCATAACTATCCTGCTAAAGCCATAAACTGCTTATAAGCAGGCATATTTTCCTCAG
>NZ_BDMN01000417.1 GCF_002189065.1 Bathymodiolus platifrons methanotrophic gill symbiont | reverse complement strand
AAATTAGGATTGCCCACTATCCTCCTTATACCTCCAAGTATAATCCCATTGAACATCGTTTTTTTCCTCATGTGACTCGTGCTTGTGAAGGTGTTGTATTTGACTCGGTTGAAACAGTTAAAACATTGATTTCTAGAACATCAACGTCAAAAGGACTAACAACAATTGTTCACATACTCGACAAAATATACGAGACAGGACGAAAATATGCCGCTGACTTCAAAGAAATAATGCCGATTGTATTTGATACACATTTACCAAAATGGAATTACCGGGCAATTCCTCAAGAATAATTAATATCGGGAAGTTGTTTCGTGCTTATTCCTTAGTCTTTTCTCTATTGACTTTAATTATCGCTTTAAAAGTATCACCGTCACGATCTTCAACAAATTCTATTTTGTTATAGGCTTCAAGAGCTCTACGAATACCACTTCCTAGCCCTCTATAGGGAAGTAATTTGGTGGCAAATGATGCAAGAATTGGGTTTCTAATATTTGAATTACCATTCTTTATATTTGCAATGGTTAAGTTATTGGGCAGATGCCCAGGACTGATGATTTCAATCCGATCACTAAAAATAAAAATTCGTACAGGGGCAGAAATAAAATAATCTCTGTGGATTAACGCATTTGCTACCAATTCTTCAAAAACAATTTTAGGTATTGCCAGTTCTCCAAGTGAGTTGACCCCTTGACCTTTCTGTACTCTTTTCACATTTCGTAAAATAAACCCTAATGTGTCATTGAAAACATTTTTTAATGTGCCTGATATATCCTGACTGTCAATATATTCGTCTTCATCAATATCATTATTTGGATAAGTAACACACTTTACAATAAATGCAGGCAAACGATGTTCTACATTTTTTCCAAAAAGCAAAGCCCCGGCAATATTTAATACTCCTTCTCTGCTTAAATTCAAGTTTTCTATAATTTTCTTTAGCGATAAATCTTGCTCATCCAGCCTTTCTTCATATTGTTTTTGGTAAAAGGCTGAGAAAATATTTTCATCAATGTCACTCACTGTCATCGCTGGAACAGGTATTTCATCACCATGCAACAACCCAGCACTTTGATACATTCTCTGTATTTCTTCTCTGGAAGTCGCCTTTCTCTTATCAGCACCACTTTTAACCCAGATAACACCATTTTTATCCATATAGGGCTTAGAAAATCCCTTGAGAACATGCACAATCATGACTAGATTACCCTCTAACAAAATATTTTCGGTAATTGGGTTTATCGGTGGTTTTATTTGTTGTGAAGCCGCATTAGATATAAGATTATTCAACCTTCCCATATCTTCACGGGTCAAGCCTGAGAGTGTGCCGTCATTGGACGCACCAATAATCAATAGTCCGCCTAAAGTATTACTAAACGCAACCATCTCTTGTGCCAATGAGGTTTCATTAGTCACATTGGCCTTAAACTGATGCTTGCTGTCTTCATCTCTGGCAATAATTTCTAAGAGTTCTGAGGTTTCCATAGCTGATAAATTTCTTTACGTTTGTTAAAAGCATCTTCACCGCCTTCCATAATATCGACAATCTCCTGCTGAATAACAGGTGAATCAACACTCCCACTTTCAATTTTCATAGTGTCATCAGCATAGCGACAAGCATGAATCTGCTCCGAGTCTCCCAGTACAGGAAAATTAGCATTGTGGGTAGCAAATATAAATTGCGTGTGTGGTTTTAATGTCTTCACCAGTTTTATAACATCCTCATAAATGGTTTGATTATCCAAATCATCTTCTGGCTGGTCAATAAATACCAAATCATTTTCTTTCTGGCTTAACACAAAAAGAATAAGAGCTGATGCTCTTTGCCCTAAAGAATGATGTTGCAATTCTTTATCACGATATTTGATAACAAATTTGTTGGGTACTTGCCAGCTTAACAGTTCTTTTAAATTGGCAAAGAAATATTGTTCAAAAGTATCAGCAGAGCCTGTTAGCTGAGATTTTACCTTATCAAAATTATTAAACACAGCAACAAAATTAGTATGATTATTAACCATAGTCTGAAGATTATTTTCCCGAACCCGACTGCCTTTAAAAATGGTTTTAAAAAATACTAAAAATTCAGTTTTATCTCCTTTGTACTCGCTGCTAATTTGTAGTGCTGTATGGTTTTCATTGATTTTTCTCAGCTCTATATCAATCAACTTAAATTCCTGATGCCATAACTCATTAAGGAATGACAGAGCTTTAACTAATCCATCTTTAATCACAGAACTTTTTAAACTCTCCTTTTGCAGAGAATCAAGTAGCTGTTTGCTTGTTTCTATGGTTTTTTGCAGTTTGGGAAATTCCTCTAAATTTAGCTGTTTACCCTGTTGCTTTAGATCAGCTTCCAGTTTTCTACGGATTTCTGCAAATTGATCAGATTGCTCTTTTTTAATATGGCTAAATTCGGCTTCTTTTTCTTTTAACTTTCCTAATTGCAGTCGAACCTTTCCAAGCTCCATTTTGATAGACTCAAAAGAATTTAACTCCGTCTGAAATAAGTCAAAAAATATCTTAAAAAATTCTTCATTTTGTTTTGAATGATATAAAAGATGATTTTTAAGCTCATCTTCATATTGATTAACCACTTCTGACAGCACATTTTCATAAAGATTAACACCAGTCAGAATGGCCTGTATTTTTCGATCATCTTTATTGAAGTCCGTCTGTTTTTGCAGTTTATCTTCTATGCCATTGCCTTTAAAAATCTTTAACCTAAATTCTGCATCCTGTTGTTTATCGGTATTTTCCTTAATTTTTTCATTAATACTGGCAAGGTTAGTCAGCTTATCGCACTGCTCGCATACAATGCGCTTTTGTTGTTCTATTTGTTGTCTAATATCACTTAACTTTTCTCCCATCAGCTTTTCGACTAAGTCTTTTTCAAAACCTTCACCCGTGATAGAAAGGTCTTTTTGACCAAAATAGATAGGCTTATGGATAATGGTTTCTCTGATGGCAATACCAGGCTTTAGCTCATCATTGATAAAGACTTCGGATTGTTCATTTAATATTCTGCTTAATCGGTATTCCTGCCCATGCTTATCCACTGCTTCAATCGTTGCTTTACCGCCACTGCCCAAGGTATTAACTACCAGACTGTCTTTGTATTTTTGGTCGGTGGTTTTGTCACCAAAAGGGATGTTCAGCAGATAACGGACTGCTTCTAATAGGGAAGACTTACCACTGCCACGAATACCAATTAGAGAGTTAAGTTCAGGTGAAAAATTAATCTGCTGACCATCCAATATACCGCCATCAAAAGAGATGCTTTTAATATAAGAATGTTGATATTTTTCAGGTTGCTTTTCTCGAACACGATTTGGATAATCAGTTAAGGAAAACTTTACTGCCTCAAAACTAAAATCACCGATTTTTAACCAAGTTTCACCATTTCTACTACCGATGTTATCAATCGACTTACAGTCCGAACCTTCTACTTCTGCCGGATACCAATTTTTAAGCAAACTTTTAACTTTACTACGTTTGTCATGGGTTCTGACTTTTTGAAAACCAAGTGTTCTCTGTCTAACAATGGTATAACGTTTTTCAGTAAAATCACTTAGCTTGCCCCCATCCATTTCTTTCCAAAGTCCGCTACATTGTTCTACATGTGCAAAAATAAGAAAATAATCCCGATTAACTTTTTCTAGCTCTTCCACTACCTGCAAAATATTTTTATCGCTTCTACCATTTTCTTGCTGATACTCATTTTCAGCCTTTCCAGTAAACATTGAGGAAATAAAAGATCCGATATAATCCTTACCGTTTTCCAGCCACTGATTTGAAAAGACAATAAGCGTATGAATGCCGTTTGCCCCATCATTTACAGATAATTCCACACCAGGAAGCAATAATATTTCTTCTTTTTGAGATTTTTTTCTAAGGTTTATAAATTCATCTTTACTAAATTTATTATGGTTAGTGATAACACCAATATTAATATCCTGCTCTTTGAGTTTGGCAACGTAGTTTTTTATAAAATTATTATCATCGGTGTATTTGAACTCTTTATCAGCCTTGGTATGCAAATGAAAATCTGCTTTTAACCACGTTGAGCCATTAACAAATAGCTTATATTTTTTTGTTTCTTGAGACATTAGATTATCTCCTTGTTTTTATCAGGCTCAAAGGCTTCTTTGATAACTGTTTGCATTAATTGTTTGGCGTGGTTTTCGCTTTGTTTGATTTCGGATTCTAAAGCGGTGCATTTTTGCATTAGTGAATCGACTTTTTGAACGATAGATTTTTGCTCTAAAAGTGTTGGCAATGGAATAACAGCCAGTTTTATATTACAACTTAGATAACCGCGCCCTGTGGGCGGGGGTAAAAAAAGCTTTGCGTAAAGGTCTGCTCAAGAGTATCAATTAGTTAAGTTGTTCCCGCAATTTAACTAGGAGAAACAAATGAGCAGATTCCAAAAATTATCACATGTGGTCTAGTTTTGCCAGTACCATATTGTCTTTGTGCCAAAGTATCGTTATAAAATTTTAAAAGGAGATCTTGGACGGTATGTTTATCAAAGCATTTATGCAC
>NZ_BDMN01000416.1 GCF_002189065.1 Bathymodiolus platifrons methanotrophic gill symbiont | reverse complement strand
TCAATGGTGGGTAAACGAGGGTATTATTCATTATCCTAAAGCAAAATCATTGTTGATCCTTTGCGATGGTGGAGGGAGTAACAGCTCACGGCACTACATTTTTAAAGAAGATTTACAAAAGACTGCGAATGCACTTGGATTGGAAATTAGGATTGCCCACTATCCTCCTTATACCTCCAAGTATAATCCCATTGAACATCGTTTTTTTCCTCATGTGACTCGTGCTTGTGAAGGTGTTGTATTTGACTCGGTTGAAACAGTTAAAACATTGATTTCTAGAACATCAACGTCAAAAGGACTAACAACAATTGTTCACATACTCGACAAAATATACGAGACAGGACGAAAATATGCCGCTGACTTCAAAGAAATAATGCCGATTGTATTTGATACACATTTACCAAAATGGAATTACCGTGCAATTCCTCAAGAATAATTAATATCGGGAAGTTGTTTCGTGCTTATTCCTTAGTCACTGATTTCACTCCACTGAATTCAAACCCATCTGAAAAAACAACCCAACTTAAAGTATGGCTATCCAGTAAAATCAATCCTTGCTCTCGTTCATAGAAATCGAGTAAATCTATAATATGCACCCCTAAAGTCTTACAGTCTAATAGTTTATTTAGTGGTAAATTTTTACGTTTATCGTCTAGCGCGACTACAATTTCTTGGTAGTGGGTTAAATCTGTTATTAGGCATGAATATCTCGTCCAAATTCGACTTTATTAATTAATAGTCCAATGACAATATCATGCATTTGTTCTATTTTGGAAAAACAGATTGTTCGACGCGTTAAGCGTTTAACCCATGTTCTAAAATTTAGGTTTTTTCGTTCAATTTTTTGAGTGTTTTGTTTGCCTATTTCATGTTCATTTACATCTAAGTTTCGCTCATAAGCCCCCCAGTCATCTGTATAATATCTGCTTATTTCAAAAGGAGTCAGTAAGGCTTTTAGCTCTTTGAAAACATCATCTTTACGCTTGCCAAATACATAAGCAATGACTGTATTAGTCGCATGATCAACAG
>NZ_BDMN01000415.1 GCF_002189065.1 Bathymodiolus platifrons methanotrophic gill symbiont | reverse complement strand
GAAAAATGTTCTGCAATTTCAATCAGCATTTGAGCCGCCTGAGCCATCTTGGTCTGGAAAGGAACTACTTCCCCTCTTATCGTGGCTGTCTCTTTTTTTCCCTGAATTGTTTTTAAGGGCAGATAAAACCGGAAATCTAAAAATAAGCACGCCCAGCGACCTTTGACCTGTTTCAACAACCCCACCGATACAATATTTTGTGCCCATGGATATTTGCTTTGGTTCGACTTGGCCGCGTGGTCAAAAATTGCTTCACAACCGAAGATTTTCTTGCCTACTTTAGTGATAATGGAGTCATCCAAACCAACCAATATGCGGCCATCAGTTTCAGGGGACGGGATTAGCCCCCAGATAGTTTGCCATAGCCCAGCCCACGGTAGCGTTGGAGAAGCCATGAAAGTGTAAAATCGCTTATTCTTGATCTCAAACCCAAACAGCGTATCAAGGCAACGCCAAAGGTTAGATGTCATCGACGACGTAAAGGGAACGATAATGGACAGGATCGTGTAAACAAACAGAGAGGCTCGTTCGCGGCCTAAAGTGGTTTCGGAAAAATGATCTTGAAGCGGGAGTAAAATATCGCGTAAAATGAACATGAATGAGGCCGTTTTGTTTGTATAATCAATGAGTTAACATCTTTTATTATACAGTAAAAACAGGTCTCATTCATCATTAACCTGTTGTTTTTTAAGTAAATTCAAGGGTTTTAGCAAACGGAATGCCAGTGTTATTAGGGAATGCTAATATTTATTAAAAATAAGCACTAACTAATATTCTTATGCTTTAAAAACTAGGAAACTTCAGCTGCTTTATTGCCCGCACCTAAAACGAGAATACGTCGCAGAATTTTATTCAGACTCACATAACGATAAAAAAAGTATCGACTCAGCATCATGCCTAAAAATGCAAAAACCAGAGCATAAATAAAAACACTACGCGCTATTTGATATTTAGGAAACAAATAATAAATACTAATGATAACTGCTGCGGCTAAAGCAAAGCTCACACACACACGCACGCAAAACTAAGTTATAGTCTTGCCAGACAAGGCTACGTCGATATAAGCCTAAGCCCATACACGCCAAAGTCAGGATAGAAGAAAAAATGATACTCGCGTCTACAATATATTTACCTGAATACCAGGGGGAAACATTTAAAAAACGAACATCACTCCCCAAATACATCGCTAAATAAAAAATTAGCCACTCAGAAATTATTAGCCATAAATATGCGCTGGAAATATAATGTTTAAAAATTCTGATCATCCTGTTTTTCCCTTTTAAAATAAGCTATTTTTTCCATTACCACCCTTTACTCGCTAATAAGTTTTTAACATGTACAATTGGTATAGCATAAGTTATGCCAATTGGCTTGGATAATACATTTTCTTTTGTTTCTTTAACAAATACTTTATTAATAACGCCAATGACTTCCCCTGTTTGTACGTCATAAAGTGGACTTCCACTATTACCGGGATATGCAGTAGCATCTAACTGATAGACATTATACGGATTTTCCAGTCGCCGAATGAGTTTAGCATTAAGCTGGCCTGAATTAAAAACGGGAATCACTATCGGACTAATTGCAGAAATAATCCCTCGATGTGTCACAGGATATAAACCTAACACCATGCCTATAGGGTAGCCGGTAAAAGTATATAACCCACCTTCTTTAACATTACTTACACTTCCAAGTGTTAACGTTGGCAATCGTCCTCGTTTAAGTTTTAAAATGGCAATATCATGCTTTCTATCCACAGCTACTTTATCAACAATAGCCATTTTAGGGCTATTGTTATGACTAATAAAAAGGCCCATTTTTCAAGTCTGTCAGTATTTATTTTTTTTGCAACAACATGGGCGTTAGTAACGATTAACTGCCCATTACCGATCACAAACCCAGTACCTAAAAAAATACTTCTAGGGCTACGAGATGGCAAAAAAGTTCCTACACCAACAACACCGGGTTTAACTTTAAGCAAGGTCTCGGATAATTCCTGAGCCTGGGCATTGATTAGAAAACTAAAACTTATTAATAAAAATAAAGTTTTTTTTGTAAATTTCACACATTAACCCTCCCTATCCCTTTTAATTTAGATTAATTTAAACTTTAAATTAAATTATAGCTGATATAGAATCACACGGCACCCTCAGTTAGCAGACTCCAGGTCACATCACAAGAGATGATGCTATATGCAACCATTTACTAATTTAAGACTTCAATTATGAGCAAACTACCTGAAAAATCCAGTAACGTAGTCTGGCACCAATCGACGGTAAACAGAAAACGCCGAGAAGAAAAAAATCAACATAAATCTGTTGTCCTTTGGTTTACCGGTTTATCTGGATCGGGAAAATCAACTCTGGCACATGCAGTAGAGGAAAAACTATACCAGCTTGGTCTGAATACCTTTGTACTAGATGGTGATAATGTACGTCATGGACTTAATAAAGATCTTGGTTTTAGCGATCAGGACCGAAAAGAAAATATTCGTCGTATCAGTGAATCTGCAAAGCTTATGCTAGAGGCTGGAGTTATTACCCTGACCGCTTTTATTTCACCCTTTAAAGAAGAGCGCGAAATGGCTAGAAGTCTAATGCCGCATGGTGATTTTATTGAAATTCACTGCTACTGCCCTCTAGAAGTTTGTGAAACCCGGGATGTCAAAGGTCTGTATAAAAGAGCACGAAAGGGTGAAATTAAGCACTTTACGGGAATCTCATCTCCCTATGAAGCACCGGTAAAACCAGAATTAAAAGTTGACACCAACGCTCTATCTCTGGAAGAAAGTGCAGAACAGGTTATTGTCTTATTACGCGAAAGACACATCCTACCAGAGAGTACTCTATTATAAATGTATTACGATATATTTAATGGCGATGCTGATGGCATCTGCGCCTTAATTCAACTACGCCTTGCACAGCCACTTGAAGCAACATTAATTACAGGCATTAAACGTGACATACAATTACTCAAAAAAATTAATGTTCAGGCTGGTGATCAGCTCACTGTTTTAGATATTTCCATGCAAAAAAATATCGAACAATTAAAAAGTTCCTTAGAAAACGGCGCAACATTCTTTTATGCCGACCATCACCAGGCAGGTGATATTCCTCTACACGCTAATTTAACTACTTTAATTGATACCAGCTCAGACACCTGCACCAGTTTAATTATTAACCAGCACTTGCAAGGCCAGTTTCCTTTATGGGCTATTACAGCGGCTTTTGGTGATAATCTACATGCTAGTGCAGAGCACCTTGCCGCCAGCATGCAGATCAGCACTGAAACACTGGATCAGCTTAAAAATCTGGGTACTTATGTTAATTACAATGGGTATGGCAGTTGCCTGGCAGACCTGCACTTTGCCCCGAATAAGCTCTATCTTGAAATGGCAGCTTATACCTCACCTATTGATTTTATAGCTAATAATCAGCTTATTTATCAGCAATTAGAAAATGGATATTTAGAGGATATGCATCTCGCTGATCAAGTACAGGCGGAATATAGCGGCGAGAACTGTGCCGTTTTTATACTACCTGACCAAGCCTGGGCTAGACGCGTCAGCGGTGTATTTAGCAATGCCCTTGCTAATCAGTATCCAGATAGAGCGCATTCGGTGCTCACTTTTACGCCAGATAATGACTATCAAGTCAGTGTAAGGTCACCCTTAAATAATAAAACAAAAGCGGATGAACTTTGTGCATCATACCCTACCGGTGGAGGTCGTAGCGCTGCGGCAGGTATTAATCATTTAGCAACAGAAAATTTAAATCTTTTTATTGAAAAATTTGCAAAGACCTATGCTGAATAGCTAATTAAAGTCAGTACCTATCAATCAAGTTTGGTCAAAAATAAATAATCTAATATTTAGGCTCACGTGAATTCACATGACATAAGAATTGAACATTTTTTTGTTATAACTTATACTGAGTTTTCTACATCTTTTCAACTGGGGAACATCATGCTAAAATTTTACCTTTATGGTGCAATTGTACTAGGCGCGGCCTTATCAACTAATGCTTTGGCTATTGATTGTTTAGATTCAAATAAACTGGATAATACAGCATTAGGACACGCACTTTTAGGCAATACAGTATGTGTAGGGTCATCTGGAAACTGGGAGGCTCAGGAAGAGCATCGTCCTGGTGACGAGTTATCGGATTATCATTCCGGCCCCGACAGTGCTAATCTTCCAACTTCCAACTCCACCTCCACCTCCAATAATAAATGATCCAGACTCGCGGGATCCAACAGATAGATTAGGCACCTGGACAATCACCGATAACGAAGTTACTTATAACTATACTAATGTGCATTCTAGTGTACATGATAGTGGACCATACACATACACCCTCCATAATGACGGCAGTCTAACTCTTTATAAGTTTTGTGCAGCTGGAAGTGGCACAGATACAGAGGCAACGATTTTGACTGGCACAGGAGCTGGTTGCACTCCTCCTTAAGATTGAAAGAACATCAGAATCATGTAACACACTTTCACTTAAAGTCTCACGCTACTACAAATTTTTATACCGACGTGGGGTGAGACTTCATAATAGGTGGAACCACACTATTAGCTATCTCAGTTTAAAGGCGAACCTAAGTCAGCCAAGTTTATACTAGCACGATGAAAGCTATGTACAATAATAATTCAAGGGGGGTGGTTAACTAGCAATGGCATTCGCTTAAGCCATTACCCCATTCGGTTAAGAGCCCGCACGAATGCAATCGCATGAGAAATCACTTTACCCATTTCAAATCTACATTAGGCCGTCGATTCACACCCCCGCCATTTGTTCACAGGCTTTTTGGATTTCCTAATATAGGATCGACCCGGTCTGAGCTTTTGATGATTTCGTGAAATAGAGCTGACAATGTCATCCATCACTTTTTTGATACAGCGTGCCGGAACAAACATGATATCTTCCAGATGCCTCGACATGGTTGCCAGGCTATTTTTAAAGTTTGCCTGTATTGTTTGTTTCGGATCCATTTCGTCTGGTTGCAGATTTATCAGACTATTTAATAAGTTTTCAGATTCATTGGTACAGAGTCTACTCATGGTGATCAGTACAAAATGGGCAAACAATTCCTGTTTTACGGTACGCTCACTTCGGCCATGGAAGTCATCGACCACAATCATATTTTTACTGATTTTATACAGCTCTTCAATTCCCCAGCGGGCGTGATAGACCTCTTTTAATGCGTCAATCGTGTATCGTTCGTCAAGCAATGTTGTGCCGATACAGTAGGTCTTGCCCTCCAGTGTATATTTAATCAGTCTGATGGTGAGCGCTTTGAACTGGATATCCGGATATTGTTTGCGAATGTCACGCTGAGTCTCTTTAGTGGGTAAGAGTGTGATAATTTGATCGGTCTGTGTGCTGTTTCTAAAATCATCAATCGCCTTAAAGGTGTTTTTCTGCAGGCGAAAAACGGGATGCACGCCCATTTGCATATGATAATACAACATGGCGTAGGAAAAGTAGCCGCGATCGTAAACCACGACATCACCTGTCGTGAGGGTTTTTAAATGCGCCAGTGC
>NZ_BDMN01000414.1 GCF_002189065.1 Bathymodiolus platifrons methanotrophic gill symbiont | reverse complement strand
CTGAAGTTTCCCAATTATTGAGTAGCTGAAATACACAATGCTGGTGTATCGAGGTTTATTTTAGGTGGTTTTGCCATGTTTATAGCAAACCCCTACTTAATTCCCCTTAGGCAATAGCATTTGAAACGGATGAAAAGACTATTTTTTTCATATAGTTGTAGCATAGTTTCAATTTCACCATAAATAATTATTGGGAAACTTCAGATATTAATATAACCCATGGCAACTCATTAATACCCCATATAGAAAGTATTGAAGATGATGGCGACCAGCTTGCAGGTAAACACTTTGATTACCTTATTTCCAACCCACCGTTTGGGGTGAATTGGTCTGATTATAAAGATGATGCCTTAAAGTTTATAGCTTCACGCTATCAATGGGGAACACCTGATATTAGTGACAGAGCTTTCTTATTCTTACTCAGCATGATTGAGAAAATGAAACCAGCGGATCAAGGTGGCTCTAAAATCGCCATTCTGTTTAATGGCTCACCGTTAAGTAATGGTGATGCTTTACAAGGGGCGAGTGAAATACGTCGTCATCTATTAGAAGCCGATCTATTAGACAGCATTATTATGATGCCCGACCAGATGTTTTATAACACAGGAATTTATACTTATATCTGGATACTCAACAACAATAAGCCAGCACATAAAAAAGATCAGGTATTGATTATCAATGCCCGCGAGCAATTTGAAAAAGAACCGAAATCCTTTGGTAATAAGCGTAACCGTATAACAGATGAACACCGTGCCTGGATTCATAATAAATTTAGCGCATGGCAAGCAGATGAACACTGTAAGAAATTTAACACCACCGACTTTGCTTATCACAAAGTCAAAATTGTCTTTTGGCAAGAAGACGAAAATAATCAACCCATGTGGATACCTGAGCCACTGAGCACACAACTGAATAATGCTAATGTAAAAAAGCAGTTTGATTTCTATGCTGACTTTACGCTTTATATTGTGATTCAATCACCGTTTAAAGACGGTGAACAGATCAGTTAGAGCTTAAGATTGATGGAGCTAAACCCTTTGAAACTGCCTTGGCTGAACTATTAAGAACTCAAGTACCACAGCTAAAAGATGAAAAACTCAATGACATAAAAAAATGGTTTAAAGCACAGAATAAACAAGCAGAGTTTCACCATCGACACTATATAGCTGATACAGAATATATCCCGTTTGATGCGACTCAGACAGATAAAGAGAAACATATTAACCAGTTCCTGGCGGATGAAATTGATTACCAGATTATTAGCTGGGAAGAAGTTGAGCAACTGGGTTATGAGGTTCTGCCTAATAAGTATTTTTACCAGTATGTAGAGCCCGTCTCTAGCGACCAGTTAATTAATGAATTCTGGGAGCTGGAAAAACAAGCAGAAGACTTGTTATCTGGGATAAAGGTACTGTAATGGAGCCTTATAAATTAAAAGATTCTGGGGTTGAATGGCTAGGCAATATTCCTGCACATTGGAAAATTGATAGATTAGCGGGGAGTCGCTATTTTTGCGAAAGCTTGTTTTGGGCATCCCAG
>NZ_BDMN01000413.1 GCF_002189065.1 Bathymodiolus platifrons methanotrophic gill symbiont | reverse complement strand
TTTTTAATTATTTACGCTGAGTAGTTACTAATTATTAAAGTGAAAAAAGCAATCAAAATTTAGAGGAAATACTTGAATCTACAAGAAAAAATGATGAATTTTTCTAGTGTTGTTAAACAACCGAAAGGCAGATCAAGTGCCTAAGTAAAGCAGTAGATATTACGCGTGGAGAAAATAGCATTAAGATGAATTTTTATCTTATGATTGCATTTAATATGCAATGAATGTAACATATATTACATATATAATGTAACTAAATGTATCACTTATGAGCATAGGTAAAAGCGGTAGGATTGTTATTGAAATTGACCCTGATCTAAAGAAAAAACTTTATAGCGAACTGACTTTACAAGGCCTTTCACTAAAAGATTGGTTTTTAATGTCAACTAATAATTATTTAACAAGTAAAAATAATATAACCCCCAGTTCCAAAAAAGATAATTCAGAAGAATGAAAGATATTTCAGTTAACAAAGCGGAAGAAAAACCTGAAACAACAAAAGGGAAATATGACCCTAGAAATAAACTAAATGACTTAACATCTACTGAATGGATACCTGAAACCATTTCGGTTTGGAACCAAAGAGGGCTGGGCGCAAAACATCCTGATATAAAAATCGAAAAACAACACCCCGCACCATTTTCATTCACGGACGTAGCTAGGCTCATTAGGTTTTTTACTAAAAAGGGAAATACTGTATTAGATCCATTTGCAGGAATTGGCTCTACTCTTAAAGCTTGTGCTACAGAAGGTCGTAAGGGCGTTGGGATAGAATTAAATCAAAAATATGTAGAACTAACAGAAAAAAGGATTAAAACTGAGGTAACAGAAGAGAGTAACATTGATGATCAAGTAGTTATTCAAGGTGATTCAAGAGATGTTATTGATACTTTAGATGAAAATAGTATTGATTTTGTAGTTACAAGCCCTCCTTATTGGAATATTCTGCATAAAAAAGATCATAAAGCAAAACAAGAAAGGGTAGATCACGGACTTGATACAAAATATAGTGATAGTGATATTGACATTGGAAATATAGATGATTATGAGACATTTCTCGATGAATTAACCATAATTCTAGCTAAATGCAGGAGAGTTTTAAAGCCAAAAAAATATATGGCTGTTGTAGTAAGTGATTTCAGAGATAAATCAAACTATATAATGTTTCATGCTGATTTGGCTAGAAAACTGGGAACATTAAGCTTGGAAATGAGAGGTCTTAAGGTTTTATATCAAAGGCACAAACGGATATTCCCGTATGGATACCCGTATGCATACGTTCCAAACATACACAATCAATATATACTAATCTTACAGAATGTTAAATAAAAAAATTAATTCAATATTTAATGAAGACTGTATCGAAGGGATGAAAAAACTGGATGATTGCTCTGTTGATCTAATAGTTGCTGATCCGCCTTATAATCTTAATAAAAACTTTGGTAAATGGGACGAGAAAAAGAATAAGGGGATTTGGCTACCATGGTCAAAAGAGTGGCTCAATGAATGTAATCGAGTACTCAAAAATAATGGAAGTATATTTGTATACGGTATCCATCATCATCTTTGTTGGTTGCAGTGCCATATGTATGAGATAGGGCTTACTTATAGACGACAAATAATATGGAATTATGAAAATGGATTTTCTGGGTATAAAAACACTTTAGCCGCACACTACGAACCGATGTTATGGTTTTCAAAAGGGGAAAGCTATACATTTAATGAAATTCGAGAGCCATACAAAAGTACTGAGCGACTTAAGCATAAAATAACCAAAAATGGGAAAGTATGGACACCTCATCCAGATGGAAGAATAGCTGGTGATGTGTGGAAGTTCCCAACATTAGCTGGCAGAAGATTTAAGGATGAAAAAGTTGATCATCCAACACAAAAGCCACTTTCTATTTCAGAAAGAATCATTAAGCATTTTTCTAATGAATCTGAGTTAGTTTTAATCCCATTTTCAGGAAGTGGTAGTGAATGTGTAGCTTCAAAAAAATTAAAGCGTAATTTTATTAGTTTTGAACTAAACGAAGATTATATAAAGATAGCCAATCAAAGGCTTGAAGCTCTCGATACAGAGATAGAGGTTACTATTTAGCAGCTTCAATTAAACTGTTTTTATTTGGAATATTAATACTTCTAAGCAATAATTTATAAGTAGCATTTCTTGCTGACGTATTATTATTCCCTAGGTAGAAGTCAGTGAGACATAAGAGTGATCCTGACCAAGTCAAAGCTAACAGTGAAGATAATGGAAGTGTAGCAATTTTTACCTTTACAACTTTTTCAATATCTGTAATTAGTTCCCAGTATTCGGTACGTTTATTTGGTAATTCAGTAAGAACTATTAATCCTGATGCTTTACTTTTGTCTATATCATAACGAGAACAAAAAACAGCAACGTCATCTAGAATGTCTCTTGGTGAATCTAAATTAGCAGTATGCTCAATCTCCACAAGAATATGGTTATTATTAATATCAATGGAAACTGCATCCATTCTTAAGTTCACATCGCCTTGCCTTGTAAGGTTTGTATCCAAACCTGTAAGTTGTAAAGATTTGCAAACAAGCTTATTTAATACAGAAGTTCTATCTGGTAACTCATTTATTAGTTTAATTATTTTTCGAAGTTTTTTTTCATTCTCTTGAATCGCTGGTGAAGATTTTACTATACACTTTACTTGAAAAGGCTCATCGGAAAATTCCATGCTTTGGTTTTTCCTATTTATTATAGCGACATCTTCTTTTCCTATATAGATTGCTCCAACTGGGCATGATACAACACATAAACCACAACCTATACAATCTTGAACATTTATTTCAACTTCTCCTGATTCATTTAAAAAAATAGCTTCAGTTGGACATAAAATATTTGTCTGGCTACTTGATAGCTCATCCATGACTATTGAATTGTTTTCCAGTGTTAAGCAATTTAAGTCATAACAATTCAAGCAGGAGCTATTTATTGTACTTTCGTCACTAAGAGTTAGTTTGGATGGTTCTTGATCCATGTATTGAACAATTACTGGAATAGCTTCATTTTTGTATTTAAAACTTTTTGACTTTATTTTTCCTTGTTTAAGAATGTTATCCATTTAATATTCCTTTTTTATTTATCAGCTCGCTAAACTCTATTTTTCTATTTTCTGAAATACAGTTAACAGAAATTTTTAGCAAATACTCAATTCCAAAAATAGCTATATTGATATCATATATTTTTTTTATATCATTAATAAGCTCTAACACTTCAGCACGCTTATTTGGAAGCTCGAAACCAATCGCCAAGGTACAGGTGGGCCACTTGTTTTTTTCAGACTTTCTTGATTGAAGGATTATTTTATTTTCAAGAGCTTGTCTTATGGCTTTTACTGATAAGTTCATTTCTTCAGTAGGAGATTTTATTTCTATGGGGATAGAGTCATCATCAGATAATAATATGGCATCCCAACGCCTCGAGTTGACTCCATGAGGTGGGATGTCACACATGATCCCTATACTTGAAAAAATTAAGGATTGTTGAAAAATCTGTCTTGACTCTTTGGGGTGCTATAAAGCTCGAAACCAATCGCCAAGGTACAGGTGGGCCACTTGTTTTTTTCAGACTTTCTTGATTGAAGGATTATTTTATTTTCAAGAGCTTGTCTTATGGCTTTTACTGATAAGTTCATTTCTTCAGTAGGAGATTTTATTTCTATGGGGATAGAGTCATCATCAGATAATAATATGGCATCCCAACGCCTCGAGTTGACTCCATGAGGTGGGATGTCACACATGATCCCTATACTTGAAAAAATATTTCCAACAAGAGGGTAAAACTCATCTTTTGTATGAGTTATAAAGCTATCTTTTAGAATTGATACGGTTTCACCTCGTGTTTTTGTTTTTAATAACGAAATAACCGAATCATAAAATTCATTTTTATAATTAACATCTTCCTCATTCGTTACTAAAATGGTACTTAATTCATTCTTTAAGGTCTTGTTAAGTTTCGTTGCTAATAATTTATCTGGTGAATACATACCTACTCGTTTTTTTGTCGGTTGCTTTATTTTAAACACCTTTGATAGAACATCTTTACTGACAGCTTGAAAAGGTGAAAATAAAATATTGAATGTTCCAAAATCAGACACCACCTGTTCTTGTGCTTTGGATAGCCTATTATCTAAAGGTGTGGTATCAAAACCAGAAGAATTTAATAATTTATAAAAAGAGTGATAAATTAGACTGTCTGCATCAATCTTTCTATTTTTTAAATCACTAATTCTGATATCTAACATATCATCAAGGGAGTCTGTTACTTCCTTTCCATGCCCAGTTAATTTGTAAGTATGTTGTTTTGTGGAATAGTTACTAGAATCTTTGGTTCGTAGAGCCCAATCAAGCCATTTTAATGCTCCTAATGGAAACCTGGTGTAGTTACCGGCAGTAACTTTGCTTATTCCTCTATTTTCTAGGCAGGATGTAAATTTAGCATCAAATTTAAGTTTACTTTTTCTTAAATCCTTTAGTTCGTCACACATTGAATTAAATAATTCCAGATCAGTATCATCATCAATAGATAACGGGCCAATTATCATTTCATCGCGCGAAAGAACCCCATTTAGTTGACGCATGGTCTTGAGGATTGTAGCAAAAGGACGAATTATATAACTTCCTTTTACATCAATTAGACTAGTTGGATATTCCATTCCTAAAAAGCATTGTTCAACAATTTTCTTTCTATTAATTGTTGCATTAGCGATATGATCTCCCTGTAATGTAAAGTTATACCAAAGAGCTTTTTCGTTACTTTGAATCCACCCTAACGAGCGATATAGTTCAGCATACATTTTACATTGGTTATAAGACCTATCCCTGGATAAATCTTTACTCGCTCCTCTGAGTAAAGCTTCAATACCCATTACTCCAGATGAGCTTATTAAGCCATTTGAAACCAATAATTCTTGCATATCATGTAAGTCAAATATCTCTTCACGGTCAATCTTCTGATATAAAAAAATAAAACAATTTATAGTATTATCTAGAGACGATCCAGGATTAGGAAACCTATGCATGAGTACTATATTCCTTTAGCTCAGTATGCATAAAATGAAGGGAATGTTGTTTGTTACACATTTTTTTGAAAAAATGCTTTAAGAGGTTGATTCAATGCATTTGCAATTTTTTCAGCATTAATAAGTGTTATGTTTCTTTCACCACGCTCTACAGCCCCTATATAGGTTCGGTGTAAACCCGACATATCAGCCAATATTTCTTGTGAAATACCTTTTGAATTTCTGAAATATCTGACATTTTCTCCAAAAATATGAGTTATGTTCATATAGGTGATGATCTAATAAAGAACACTATAAGTCGACAGTCTATTAGTAGCATTTCTGGTTTAATAAGTTGTCCCCTCATTACTTGAATACAAGATAGATTACTCAAATAGCTCAACAAATTTCCTATAGAAACCTTGATTGAAGTCATTGATAAGTATTTTTGGTTCTGTCGCATAAAGTTCACTTCCCCAGGTTATCTGTTATCATTAAGTTTAAATCTCTATATCAGGAATTCTCAAATGCTTAGTTTCAAATGGCGCCACTTTGAAAAAGAGATCATTCTCCTAAATGTCAGATGGTACTTGGCTTACCCACTCAGTTATCGCAATCTTGAAGAAATAGCGGAAGAACGAGGCTATCATGTTGACCACAGCACACTTAACCGCTGGGTTATCACGTATGCGCCTAAATTAGAGAAAGAATTTCACAAAAAGAAGC
>NZ_BDMN01000412.1 GCF_002189065.1 Bathymodiolus platifrons methanotrophic gill symbiont | reverse complement strand
ACCAGCATTGTGTATTTCAGCTACTCAATAATTGGGAAACTTCAGATTATGATGATGCAGGTACAGATATTACCATCCAGCGCATTAAAACCCTGATTGCTGAAACGGGGCAAACAGGTTTTCATTTTGTCGATGAAGCCGCCCCTCCCAAAGCTCTGTTTGCACTGGCTAACAAATTAATAGAACAGGATGTGGTGATTAGCTGGTGGGGTAATATACGTTTTGAAAAAACTTTTACAGCTGAAAAATGCCAATTACTGGCCGATTCCGGTTGTATTGCAATCAGTGGTGGCTTAGAAGTTGCCTCGGATAGATTATTGGCTTTAATGCAGAAAGGAGTTAGTGTTGCCCGGGTTGCCAGGATTACCAAAGCATTTTCCGATGCAGGTATCTTAGTTCACGCTTATTTGATGTATGGTTTTCCTAGTCAGACCGAGCAGGAAACCGTGGATGCTTTAGAGTATGTCAGGCAATTAATGCAGCAGGGCTGCATCCATTCGGCCTATTGGCACCGATTTGCGGCAACCATTCACAGTCCGGTTGGCCTTGAACCTGAAGCGTACGGTATCAAACTGATCGAGAATGAAAATGTTTTGTTTGCTGAAAATGATATAGATTATATCGATTCAGTACAGACGGATCATGAAATGCTTGGGCTGGGCTTGAAGAAAGCTTTGTACAATTATATGCATGAAACCGGGTTTGAATATCCAGTTTCATTCTGGTTTGATAAACAGGTGGCTGAAACTGAAATTGCTGAGGATTATATTGAGAAGTGCTTGTAACTTGCTCTTATCATAATCAATAATTAAGGGTAGGTAGTATTCACGGAGAGTTTACAAAAAAATTCTTAAACAGGCTAGAGAAATCTAACGAACAAGGTTAGATTGTGATCGCGAAGCGAGCCACAATCTGAACCGTTTGTTGGACAAGCCCGGGGGGATAGTAGAGATTTTGTTACTACGCTATATGAAAATAGCTTTTTGCTGATTAGCCCGATT
>NZ_BDMN01000411.1 GCF_002189065.1 Bathymodiolus platifrons methanotrophic gill symbiont | reverse complement strand
ATATCGGGAAGTTGTTTCGTGCTTATTCCTAAGTATTTAGCAACTTTATTTATCAATGACTGAAGTTTCCCAATAATTATTTATGGTAAAATTGAAACTATGCTACAACTATATGAAAAAAATAGTCTTTTCATTCGTTTCAAATGCTATTGCCTAAGGGGAATTAAGTAGGGGTTTGCTATAAACATGGCAAAACCACCTAAAATAAACCTCGATACACCAGCATTGTGTATTTCAGCTACTCAATAATTGGGAAACTTCAGTTAATATATTAATGTCGCTTGATAATACCTTTGTTAATTTGCGTTCCGGGAAATTTGATATTGCCATTATGGTGACTGATAAGTTAGATCAGGGAGTAGTTGCACGAAAAATTGCGCAGACTTCATTATGTACTTATGCCTCGCCTGAATACCTACAGCAATATGGAACGCCCTTATCTATTGAGGATTTAGCCGAGCATAAATGCCTACACTATCTAGATACGCCACATGCAGATGCCTGGGTTTTTAATAAAGGCAAAGAGCGGATAGAAATTAGACCTAAATGGACCTTTGCATCAAATAATGGCGGTGCCTTGTGTCAGGCAGCATCATTAGGTATGGGCGTAGTTCGCTCGCCCGCTTTGTCAGTAAGGCGTTATGTACAGTCAGGTGAATTAGTTGAGATCTTAGCTGACTATAAATTGCCAAGTTTATCTGTTTATGCAACCTATCTGCAGCGTAATTATTACCCAGCTAAAATAAGTACTTTTATTGATTTCCTGGTGGATTACTTTGCTGAATAAAGATAGGCATAGAGGTAAAACCTGTTCTTTATGCTCTGCATGGAAAAAATAGTAATATTGCCGGTAAGTACGCCAATAATTATAAATCGGCTCAAAATAGTATTGGCCTTTATTGTATTTTCACAAAGCTATGCTAAATTTTTACTTATCACTGTATATTTGGTTTAGAGTTGGTGAGCTTCTTTATAATAATTGAATGGAGAAAAAAGTATGAAAAAGTACATTGCAGAATTTGTTGGTACATTCTGGCTGGTGCTGGGTGGTTGTGGTAGTGCAGTGTTAGCCGCGGGTTATCCTGAGCTAGGTATTGGATTCCTAGGTGTTGCACTGGCATTTGGTTTAACAGTTTTAACTATGGCTTTCGCTATTGGACATATTTCAGGATGTCACTTAAACCCAGCTGTTTCAATTGGACTCTGGGCTGGTGGTCGTTTTCCTGCCAATGAGCTACTCCAATACATTGTGGCGCAAGTACTAGGTGCAATTGTTGCTGGAGGAGTACTGTATCTAATTGCTACAGGTCAGCCAGGATTTGATGTGGGTGGTTTTGCATCAAATGGATATGGCGAGCATTCACCGGGTGGTTATTCTCTGTTTGCCGCCTTATTGACAGAAATTGTGATGACCATGATGTTTTTGTTTGTCATTATGGGCGCTACAGATGAACGGGCACCACAAGGTTTAGCACCGATAGCGATTGGTTTTTGCCTGACTTTAATTCATCTAGTCAGTATTCCTGTCACTAATACCTCTGTAAATCCAGCTCGTAGTACGGGTGTTGCAATTTATGTGGGTGATTGGGCTGTTGGTCAATTATGGCTATTCTGGGTAGCACCAATTATTGGTGCAGTGATCGGTGCGTTACTTTATCGATATATTGGCAGTGCTGAAAAAGCTTCAAGTTAGAAGATAAAACTGATTCCTATAAGGTACGTATTGCGTACTTTATAGGTTTGATAAAATGATTTAGTTGACCTGCCTGGATCAGATTTTCTGATTGCGCGCCTAAAAAACAGGCACTTCATACTATTTAGATATGGAGTTTTGTAACCACTAACAGATTACTGGCGACATTTATGACAGAAAATAGCTTTTATTGGCATGATTATGAAACCTTTGGCGTTGATCCGCAACGCGATAGGGCAGTGCAATTCGCGGGTATTAGAACAGACTTTGATTTTAATATTCTAGGCGAACCGTTAGTGATTTATTGTCGACCTGCTGATGATACTTTACCGCAACCAGAAGCCTGTTGTGTTACGGGTATTACACCACAAAAAGCAGCGGAGAAAGGTGTCTGTGAAACTGAATTTATTGCTCAGATTCATAAGGAAATGGCACAGGAGAATACTTGTACTTTAGGGTATAACAATTTACGCTTTGATGATGAAGTGACGCGTAACCTTTTATATCGGAATTTTTATGATCCTTATGCGCGAGAATGGCAGCAAGGAAATTCACGTTGGGACTTAATTGATTTAATACGCACTGTGCATGCACTTCGGCCTGAAGGCATACAATGGCCAACCGATAATGAAGGCAGGATTAGCTTCCGTCTGGAAAAGCTGACCGCAGAAAACGGGATTGAACATGCTGCGGCACACGATGCGTTATCAGATGTCTATGCGACAATTGCATTAGCTAAGTTAATTAATCAGGCACAGCCTAAATTATTTCAGTTTTTTTTACTAAATCGTGGCAAACATCAAATAAAACAATTATTACAACTAGGTACTTATATACCTGTTGTTCATGTTTCCGGTATGTATGGGGCGGAAAAACAATATATAGCTCTAGTTGTGCCAATATGCCAGCACCCGGTTAATACTAATGGAGTGATAGTTTATGATTTATCAGTTAATCCTGAGGTCATGCTCAAATTGTCAGCAGAGGAAATTCAGCAACGAATTTTTACGCCGAAAGCAGACTTACCTGAAGGCGTGGAGCGTATTCCTTTAAAAACTATTCATATTAATAAGTGTCCTATCGTTGCGCCTGTAAAAGTACTGCGTGCGAATGATGCTGAGCGATTAGGTATTGATATTGAACAGTGTCAGAATCATAGTAGTTTAATTCAGCAATCGGGTGATTTAATAGCTAGGCTCAATAAAATATTCAGTGGGCATACATTTTCGTCTGATTCGGAGTTAAACCCCGATCCTGATCTAATGATTTATAGCGGCGGCTTTTTTTCTGCACAGGATAAGCAAATGATGGCTCAGATTCATGCATTGGAACCTGAGCAATTAGCCGACTTTGTTTTCAAGGGAGGCGACTCAAGGCTGAGTGAGATGCTATTTAGATACCGTGCTAGAAACTACCCTGAAACTTTGAATAATGAAGAGAGTATGCGTTGGCAGCAGTTTTGTATGACACGTTTAAGTGATAGCGCAGACAATGGTTTTCTTGATTTTGACAGCTATCAGCAAAAAATAAATGAATTAAAGCAAAAACCTGATGTAGATAGCCAACTACTTAACGATCTTGAACAGTATGCAATTGATTTACAGAAAAAACTGAATGCATAGCAAGCCCCTCTGAAAGTGTGTTGATATGTGAAGTATTTGCTCAGATTTAATATGCTATATTTTGTTGTTACGCATAATTAAATCTTATATTGAATAGTTGGTTTCGGCCATGAGCTGAATAGACTAATACTCAATTTCGTTGACCGAAAAAATAATTGAAACTTTGAGCCGCTTGGGTTGTGTATTTTTTATATTAATCGTGAAACTTAGGCTCATATTATTATGGGATATTTATAGGTAAACTATTGAATGATTATGTGCCTAAATAGTTATCCAGATATGTGTTTCATGAATAAAATGTATATAATCTAGTCTTGAAATATAAGGTACTGAAGCTATTTAGTACTAAAATTTAACCTAGGTTGATAAGGTATCCAGGCTTAGATAATAATGTGATTCCGGAATAATACGATTGAACTTTAAAAATTTAATTTCCTATGACAAGCACCAAGCAAATCTTACGGCGATATGAACTGATTCTGACTTCTGCTGGTGAAGGTGTTTATGGTCTGGACCATGAAGGTAAAGGAACTTTTGTTAATCCGGCTGCAATAGCCATGACAGGGTGGACGGAAGAAGATGTCATTGGTAAGCCAGTGCATGATAAACATCACCATAGCAAAGTTGATGGCAAGCATTATCCAAAAAAAGAGTGCCCCATTTATGCAGCGTTAAAAGACGGTGAAGTACATCATATTACAGATGAAGTCTTTTGGAGAAAGGACGGAAGCTGTTTTCCGGTGCATTACACCAGCACCCCTATTTGGGAAAACGGCACGATCATCGGTGCAGTAGTCGTTTTTCAGGATGTGAGTAAAATCAAGCAAACTGAAGCAACGCTAGCTTTGTTACAACGACGTAATGAGCTACTGTTGTCAGCCGCAGGTGAAGGTATTTGTGGCTTTGACTGTGAAGGGCAAGTGGATTTCATCAATCCTACAGCTTACAGTATGTTGAGCTGGCAGGGTCAGAATTTTGAAGGTCAAAGCATCCACGATATTTTTGGACTAAATGACCCTAAGGAATAAGCACGAAACAACTTCCCGATATTAATTATTCTTGAGGAATTGCACGGTAATTCCATTTTGGTAAATGTGTATCAAATACAATCGGCATTATTTCTTTGAAGTCAGCGGCATATTTTCGTCCTGTCTCGTATATTTTGTCGAGTATGTGAACAATTGTTGTTAGTCCTTTTGACGTTGATGTTCTAGAAATCAATGTTTTAACTGTTTCAACCGAGTCAAATACAACACCTTCACAAGCACGAGTCACATGAGGAAAAAAACGATGTTCAATGGGATTATACTTGGAGGTATAAGGAGGATAGTGGGCAATCCTAATTTCCAATCCAAGTGCATTCGCAGTCTTTTGTAAATCTTCTTTAAAAATGTAGTGCCGTGAGCTGTTACTCCCTCCACCATCGCAAAGGATCAACAATGATTTTGCTTTAGGATAATGAATAATACCCTCGTTTACCCACCATTGA
>NZ_BDMN01000410.1 GCF_002189065.1 Bathymodiolus platifrons methanotrophic gill symbiont | reverse complement strand
GTTTTATAGAAGGTTGACCACTTTTCTTATCCCGAACTCAGGTTAAGTAGGGCATTTTTAAAAAATGGCTTTTCGTGCAGGCACTAACTAACTAATTAAAATCTGCCCTTATAATCTCCAATACATTTTCAATATATTCACCTTCTGCACTTGCAGTACCCTGCCGTAAAAATGGCGGGACCAATTCTTTGAATTCCCAAGCTGTCTGCGGTGTAAATTCTAATAAAGCTTCAAGCATTGCGGGTCTTAACAATCGGTTTTTATCGGGTGTATCAGGATGTTCTTTTTTAATGACCATAAGATTAAAATGCTCAAGTTTTGTCTTCAAATCCGCCTGTTCATTCACATAGGAATCAACAATTTTCTCTTCTTTTTCTTGTTCAACAACTATTTCTCGTAAACTCACCTCTTCTGAAGGTTCTTCAAGATCATGGCTATATTCAGACTTCAGTTGATTTAGTTCTCTTATCAAGGGTTGCAGTTCAGCATGAGGATTCTTGAACCAGTCAGTTGACCAAATACGGTTAATCCGCCAGCCTAGACGCTCTAAAACCGCCTGACGTAAGCGATCGCGATCTCTAGCTGACTTTGCAGAGTGATAGCTGGCGCCATCGCAT
This sequence comes from Bathymodiolus platifrons methanotrophic gill symbiont, assembly GCF_002189065.1. Classification (GTDB taxonomy): domain Bacteria; phylum Pseudomonadota; class Gammaproteobacteria; order Methylococcales; family Methylomonadaceae; genus Methyloprofundus. Next base: position 5,269 of record NZ_BDMN01000410.1, on the reverse strand, counting down.
TCAATCCCCATCAAAAAGCGTCCTGGTTTTCCTGGATCAACAACAGCCAAATCAATAAAAAAACCTGCCACCCCAACTTGAGGAACTGTTTCAAAACCAGCATCACGTAAACTGTTGGCAACCGAAATTTCAAAATCACTATCAGCTTCTTTACCCGTATGTTGCGGCTGATGGATATAGCCCGTTTCGGCAAAACCTAAAAAGTCTTTAAGTGCCTTTACACCACGACTTGATCTTTCAGAAACTAAAATATCTTCACTTCCCATCGAAGAAAAGATATGCATTCGTTTTTTCGCTCTGGTAAACAGAACATTCAAGCGACGCCAACCAGTCTCTGAATTAATCGGCCCAAACCGTTGCATGACCTTAGCTCCATCAGATTGGGGACCGTAAGTAAAGGAGATATAAATAACATCTCTCTCATCACCCTGCACATTCTCAAGGTTTTTTATAAAAAGCGGTTCATCACAATCCCTGTTTTGTTCTAAAGCTTCCTGAAATTCAAGCTTCTGTTTGCTTAAATCCTCAATCGCCCTTTCTATCTGCTCCCTTTGTTTAGCATTCATAGCAACAACGCCTAAAGACTCATTCGGGCGTGACAAGAAATGCTTGGCAACTGCTTCAGCGATCACTTCCGCTTCCTCAATATTAGACTGCGCCACAAATTTCCCTCTTGCCACGCGAGTATGCTTAATACCATAATCCGAAGACTCACTGTGCGGCGAAGGAAAGACCACTAAATCACTGTCATAAAATGAATGGTTTGAAAAAGCGATCAGGCTTTCATGTTGAGAACGATAATGCCAGCGTAGCCTCCTGGCTGAAAACATCGGCATAGCTGCATCCAGAATACTTTCAGAATCTTGAATAGCAGTATTATCTTCATCGTCATCATTTACGGCCTTATAAAAAAAACTGGTGGGTGGTAACTGTTTGGGGTCACCAACGACAACCAGCTGTTTTCCTCTGGCAATAACACCTAATGCCTCCTCGGGCTTCATTTGCGATGCTTCATCCATGATGACTAAATCAAAATTGATTTCCCCTGGGGACAAATATTGCGCTGCAGACATAGGTCCCATCATGAAACAGGGTTTTAGGTTTAATAATGCTTGCCCAGACCTTTTAACTAATTGACGTAAGGGTACATGGCGAGTTTTTTTACCACATTCATGTTTTAATAAAGCCAACTCAGAGTAATTACTCACTCTACCGCCTGAATTTCCAGCAGGAATGTTCTTTTGCGCTGTTTTCCAGGCAATTTTTTGTTGTTGTAACGACTTCAGCCTTTCATCATAACGACAGAACTGCTGTTGAATTGTTTTCTGCTGACTGCCGGTGAATTGAGCCAATTCAGGTCGCTCTTCAATAATTTCGCGCGCAACCAGATCATAGACCGATAATAAATAAGCTGACTTAAAATCATTCCATTGTATTTTCCCGGTTTCAAGCACAGTGATTAACCCAGAAAATCCAATATCGTTCACCCGTTCACGAATTCTTACAAAATCCAGCCAATTAACCAACCAATCCTTGTTTGCAATTGCTTTGCTATTTCTTGCTATAAGCAAAGTTAAAGTGTCTTGCTCAACTCCTATCCACTGCTGCTCATCCAATAGTGTCCTTTTAATAAATTGTTGAAATAAAGTAAGGATATTTTCCTGCTTTTGTCTAATATCCTTAGCATATAAAGGAAACTTTTCCAAAAGTTCTACGGACGGCTTGTCATAAATCACATTTTTCAATGGTAAAACTTTAACCGCATCAATCTTTTTTGTAAGGCAAAGCGTAACTTCAGCCTGTTCCAAAAGCGATTGATTATTTTGGTGCAGTCCAATCTTTAAATCTAATAAACCCGCACATAAATTCTGGCTAACATCACTACGACTCCATTGATCGACAAAAACTTTCAAATCATTTAGCTGGACAAGCAACGCTGACATTTCTTTGAGATGAATATCTCCCTGCTTGAAAAAGCGTTGACAAGGCTCCAGACAATGCGACAACAAACTGCTTAACTCGATCAGTGCAGAGTCTTGACCTAGTAATAGTTTGTTACTATTTTTCAATGCTGAAAAATTTGTAAAGCTGTCCTGTAGAAAAACAATCTCATTTAAAATATGAGTGATTTGATTGTTTAAACCTTGCTCAGCAAGAGAATGAATACCCTTAGCCGTTGATATCGGCAAATCAATAATCGTTTGCCCCAAGTCTACTTTGGGCCCAAAACCAATACCATAATAGCTTCTAACTGCTTTGTACCAGGCTCTTAAGGTTTTTAGCTCATCGATTTGTGTGTTTAAACCCACAAATTTATCACCCAATAATTGAGTAAAGCGCTTATCAGCTTCCATTTTTTCTTTCGTTTCTACAAAAACAAGCAGGTCGTCTAGTTGATTTGATAGATCTTTAAATTTAGCTTTACGTCTTGCTGATAAACGTTTTAAGGCTTTTCGTGATTTCCGCCAGCTGGGTTTAAACCACTTAAATAAACCACCATTGACTAAGTTCTCATGGATCTCCTTCAACTTGCCTGACCTGGGCGCTTTATCCAGCTTTATCCAGTCATCAAGTTGCTTCTGTAAAGGCCATAACTGATCAAGATAGGTAGCCAATTCAGGAATGACATTATCAAGTTCCTCCTCATCAAAACACTCACCACGTTTTTTCCACAAAGCAATAGGTAATTGACTGGTCAAGTTAAGCAGCGATGAAAACTCGCGAATACCTTGTTCTGAATTTGAAATATGATGATAAAATGCAGGGCCAAAATGTTCCCCTACATTCTGGGCAACTCTTTCAATTTTATTGATCAACTCTTCGAGCTTATGAATACGATTAATACTTTTCGCTAAGTCAGCTAAGGAGTGTTGCTCGCTAATACCCAATGAAAAAAATCGACTTTGTGATTCAGCCAACACTTCATATTGATCTAAGTCCTCAAGTAAAGAAGCTGAGACATGCGGAGCCAACTGCATAAACAATGCTTGAATTGACTTGAACAAATGAATGTAATCTTCGAATAATTGCAAACTCTCGTCTCTTAGATTCGGAATAATCTCATAAACAGCCTGCTCGAAAGATTCAGAAAATAATGCAAAATCTTGTTCAATTAGTTCAATCGTTTCAAAACAATCAATCTTGTCTTGTTCAAAACCGACATCAGTACAAATGCTTGTCAGGGTTTCTTGTAAGTCCAGCAGGGAATTATTCCAACCCGACAATAACTCACACACCTGATGAGAATCGAACATCTGCAGCTCCAGATTGTTCACACCCGCCCAAGGGTGGGAGAGCATATCACTGCCCTCCTGAAATTGGTTAGAAACTGTCTGATAAGCCTGATGATAGATATCAATTTGATCGTCAAGATGTTTTTGCACTTCTGTATTAAACATATCACCATCAAATCCGATTGGGTGAATGGCAACAATATCGACTTCACCCATCTTTTCCCGATAACGAGTTGCCCGCATAAAAATTTCATGAATACTCAGCCCAGTATTTTTCCAGGGCTGATTAACCAAAATGACATAATTATTAAGCTGTTGTTTCAGCTGTTCATAACGTGAAATATCCGCATCTATTTCTGCAGGTGAATTGTAAGAACCTTGTTTGACCAAACGTGCATTAATATTTTGCAAAACCTGACTTTTCTGAGTGTTATGACTGTGTAATTCCAAACAAAAATCACCAAGTCCAGCCCTATCCAAACGGTGTTTTACAACTTGTAAAGCCGCAAGTTTTTCAGCAACAAATAAAACCTTTTTATCCTGAGCGAGTGCGGCTGCAATTAAGTTGGTAATCGTTTGGGATTTGCCAGTACCCGGCGGCCCCTCAATAACCATATTTTTACCATTAATGGCATCTATCAAAGCACTGTGCTGAGAGCTGTCAGCATCATCAATTAATGGATATTGTTCATGAATATCGCTTACCGAATCTATTTCATACTCTTGTGAAAACTGCGCTCCACCTTGTTCCTCATTAGAGCCAGAGGCAAAGAATTTTTGCACGATAGGATGGTTAACAATATTGCCTTCATCTTCAGGCCAACGTGCTGGGTCCAAGTCCAGATACATCAATAATTTGCCAAAATTCAATAGCGCCAGGGTGCAATATCGTCTTACCTTCCAGCGGGGTTGATTGATGTCAATTAACTGCCGCTGTCAGCCCCGGACGGGCTGATAGTCTCCAGAAGGCGCAGGGAAATTTGCCAATCCGAAGTGTATAGCGCGCGAGGGAGGCTAAAATTTTATCCCGAATAGCCGTAGAGCCATTTGTGGTAGCCATGACTGAGCTGCTTTGTGCTCAGTCTGTGGCGGACGCAGGGCGGCTGGAGCATCTCCTATTCGCTGCGTAGGTGAACGAATTACGGCGACAGGAGTCCCGGAATTTCGTGAGGTAGTATGGCGCGCCTGTTGATTTCCTCAAAATAAACATCAGGAGAAATAGTCTCATCCACTTCGGGAAGCGCTAAGCCGTAGTCAAGTTTTATTTTTTCCCGCAGGGACAGATTAGGTAAAATATCTTCACCGGTGTAGTTGAGGGTATAAACATAGGTTCCAGAATTTTTATTTAATTTGCCGCGATTCAGTTTAACTGGCACCAAAAATAATGGTGCTAATCTGGCTACATCGCTGTCATTGCTTTCAAACCATTCCAGAAAGCCAAAAGACAAAAATAGAATGTTTGCTCCCGTTTCTTCAATGGCTGTTTCTGCATTATTACGCACCTTTCTTAGTTGTGTCTCCATCTCATACGGAAACAATAAAGACTGGATGGCCTTGTCTTGATGCTTATCCGCTTCATCGTTCTCTGTCGGCATAGGGAGTTCATAATCTGTCTCAAGTTTTAACCACTTAGCCCACTCCAAAGCCGTTGGGTCTTTTTTTATCCGAACCTCATCTCCTGTCTCTTCTTCGATCTTCAAATAACCCGCCTCGATTAACTGTTCACGGGTCGGTTCCGGCACCGCCAAAAACTCCAGTTCTTCCTCCGTCAACAACAAATCACATAATTGATCAGGCAATTCGTCGATAATGCGTATATAAGCACCGCGCCCATGTTTGAAATTTAACAATCGGTTTCTGGCCGTAAGATCAAGCAGCCGGTTTCTGATTTGTTCGAGGGAATCAAGACAAAAGCCCATAAATGTCAAACCTTTATATTTTTATTATTCAGATGTATTTTTTTAATGAGGACTTAAATTCCTCATACGAATTTTTACGGTGATATCCGGTTTCCAGGAAACCTTTATCAGAATTAT
>NZ_BDMN01000409.1 GCF_002189065.1 Bathymodiolus platifrons methanotrophic gill symbiont | reverse complement strand
TTCAAAAACACCCGGCACCGACAAACACCCTTCATCAGATTCTTCTTCTCCCATTTGCTTAATAATTTCTGGATTAATTAAGCAAAGCGGATTATTTTTATCTTCACTTGTATCTATAACAATAATACGTTTATGTATATCTACCTGGGTTGCCGCCAAACCCACGCCATGCGCCTCATACATAGTCTCCAACATATCATCAACCAAGCTCTCAATCGCCTTATCTACATTCACTACAGGCTTTGCTACGGTACGCAAACGGGGATCAGGAAACTCAAGAATTGACAAAATACTCACTAAACTCTCCAACAATAATTATTTATGACTGGAATTCTATCCGAAATCATCTAAACTTTATACTTAGCAAGCTCAGTGTTGCCTATTTTTTAATAAAAAAATCGTGCACAACAACACTAAGTCACTAATTTTTGAATGATTGGAATAAAAAAACATGGCTTCTAAAGCAATTATAGGACTTATTCTCTCCCTGACTTTTAGTCTTTCCAGCCTGGCTGATGTGGTTAAATTTAAAACCTCGCATCCTACCAGCTATGTCGTTGTTAAAGGTGATACCCTTTGGGATATATCAGCTAAATTTCTAAGAGATCCGTGGCAATGGCCTAATGTATGGAAACACAATGGCCAGATCAAAAACCCACACCTCATTTACCCTGGAGATGTCATCACGCTTTGCTTCGTTGATGGCAAACTCATGCTCTGCGTAGACAATGAAGGTGATGACCAGCGCATGCTATACCCTCATATGCGCTCAACTGACAGTGATGAAGCGATTCAAATGATTCCTTTCGAAGCCATCAGACCCTACCTAAGCTCTCCAAAAGTAGTTAGCAAAGATGAGCTGGAAAAAGCGCCTTATATTATCGATTTTTCTGGCGAGCATCTAGTCGCAGGCGCAGGCGATGAGATTTTCGTGCGTACTATTTTAAAACCCGAGTATCTTGCCTACTCCACTTACCGCCCAGGTGACGCATACATAGATCCAGATACTGATGAGATTTTAGGTTATGAAGCCATCTATGTTGGTGATAATGTCATTGTTCACCTGGGAGATCCAGCAACCTTACGCATTTTAAGCACTGACATTGAGGTTCGTCGTGGCGATCGGGTTATGCCTACCTCAGAAAAGGATATTGCATTTAACTATTCCCCAAAACCACCGGCTAAATTTATTCAAGGATCCATTATCAGTGTCCTCAATGGTGTTCAGGAAATTGGCACCTATGACATTATTATCTTAAGGAATGTGCACGAAATAACTTCCTGAAGCAGCCAAGCTTGAATAATGAAATATCTCCCCTAAATTAAGGTTATCTTAATTTATTACTCAGTGGTTGTCTTATGTCGTTTCCTTATAAAAAAAATATCGAAAAGTCGATGAAGAAATTTTATGACTCACTTTGTGAAAAAAATAAGCGACGGTATGCCGCCATTGAAAGTGAAAAATTATCTCATGGTAGCGTTAACTATATTTCAGCTTTATTAGAGTGTGACCCAAAAACTATCCGCCAAGGAAAAAAAGAACTCACCGAATTAGAACTGGATATAACAGGAATCAGACAACCTGGAGGCGGTCGAAAAAAAAGACCTCTACCCCTGAATACAGTGGAATAGATCAAGACTTTTTAGATATTCTTCAACAGCATACAGCAGGCAATCCAATGAATTCATCTATTAGGTGGACTTATCTAAAGCCGCGTGAAATCGTCAGTGAATTATTAAAAAAGGGTTATTCTGTCAGTCGTAATATCGTTCGATATTTATTAAAAAAACATGAATATGTTAAGCGCAAAGCCCAGAAAAACATTACGATGGGTGGTCATCCTGACCGCAATGCTCAATTTGAAAATATTACCCAATTGAAGCAGGACTACCTGGATGCGGGAAACCCTGTTATTAGTATGGATACCAAAAAGAAAGAGTTATTGGGTACTTTTTATCGTAATGGATCGCTCTATACACAAGCAGCCATTCAAACGAATGATCATGAT
>NZ_BDMN01000408.1 GCF_002189065.1 Bathymodiolus platifrons methanotrophic gill symbiont | reverse complement strand
CGTTAAGACTACCTCAAATGGCTGGACGGCTATTCGGAATGCAATTCTTGCCTCCCTCGCGCGCTACTAGCGCACTTCGGATCAGCGAATTGCCCTGTCGCCTACCAGGGACTAAAAATCATCACTCCGCTTAGGCTCCGTTTCCCTGATTTTAAGCGGTTGAAACTACTCAGGATATATTAGAGGAACTGGGACAATTTTTTCAACCGCCCTCGGTACAAAGCAACACAACCAATGCCAGCCAATCAAACAGACTTGACGCCGAACAGCAAAACCTGTTGAATTATGTTCTATATAGCCCCACTTCAATAGATCAGCTAGTCAATAAAACAGGCTTTTCAGTAAAAAATATTGCATCACACTTGCTCATTTTAGAGCTACAAGGTTATATTATCGCCACCAACGGCGGTAATTACACACGAATAAAATAATTGGCAATCAAGCTAATCAGCCCAATATAGGCTCCTTAATGAATGAAGATATCTTTGATGTACTAATCTATCTATTTGAAAACTATATGGATAGTGATATTGACATCATCCCCGATACTGACATATTACAAACAGAACTTAAAGCGGCAGGATTTAATTCAGGCAATATTTCAAAAGCCTTTGAGTGGCTAGATATTCTTGCACTACATGAAGAACCCACTTTTAAAACAGCGCATAACTTCCGTATTTTTTGTGCCGAAGAATGTCATAAACTGGATATGGAATGTCGTAATTTCATCCTGTTCCTACAAAGTATAGACATTCTTGATTCTGTCAGCCGTGAGTTAGTCATTGACCGTGTTATGGCGATAGAAAATAAACATATTTCAATTGAAGAATTAAAGTGGGTCACTTTAATCGTCTTACTTAGCCAGCCAGGTGAAGAACTTGCCATTGCACATATGGAAAATATCATCTATCAGGAAGCATCGGCTTTATTAAATTAATATTGGTTTAACACGTATGAGCAAAAATTTAATCATTGTAGAATCTCCTGCAAAATCCAAGACTATTGAAAAATACCTAGGTAAAGACTTTCAGGTACTTGCCTCTTATGGACATTTACGTGACCTTATCCCTAAGGAAGGTGCTGTTGACCCTGAGAATGACTTTGCCATGAAGTACCAGGTACAGGAGCGCAATCAACGTCATGTACAGGCCATTACCAAAGCGCTTAAAGGTGCCGACACCCTCTATCTCGCAACTGATCCTGATAGAGAAGGAGAAGCAATTTCATGGCACTTACTGGAATTACTCAAAGCAAAAAAACTACTAAAAAATAAAGTAGTTCATCGCGTAGTCTTTCATGAAATCACCAAAAAAGCGGTGACTCATGCGATACAAAACCCGGGGGAAATCGCGACGACACTGGTTGATGCGCAACAAGCCCGCAGAGCTCTGGATTATCTAGTAGGTTTCAACCTATCCCCTCTATTGTGGAAAAAAATTCGTCGCGGTCTATCCGCAGGCCGGGTACAAAGTCCGGCACTACGCATGATCGCCGAGCGTGAACTGGAAATTGAAGCCTTTAAAACGCGTGAATACTGGTCGATTACCGCTAAACTAGCACATGAAAAACAAGCCTTTAAAGCCAAGCTTACACACTATAATGGCGAAAAACTTAGCCAATTTAGCATAGAAAATGATGCTCAGGCACAAGCGACTCAACAAGTTCTGGTTGCAGCCGCTGATGGTAAGTTAGTCGTTAAAAAATTAGAGAAAAAACAACGCAAACGTAACCCTGCAGCCCCATTTATTACTTCAACGTTACAACAAGAAGCGGCTCGTAAACTGGGTTTTACCACTAAACGTACCATGATGGTTGCCCAGCAACTTTATGAAGGAATGGATATCGGTGGGGGCGAAGCTGCCGGGTTAATCACTTACATGCGTACTGACTCAGTTAATCTGGCAGAAGAAGCATTAGAAAATATCCGTCAATTAATCAGCGAAAAATACGGTGCTGATCAGGTACCGAAAGCACCTCGTACATTTAAGACTAAGTCTAAAAATGCCCAGGAAGCACATGAGGCAATCCGCCCGACTTTAGCAGAGCAAATACCAGCAAAGCTTAAAAAGTACTTAAGCAGTGACCAGTTCAAGCTATATGACTTGATCTGGAAGCGCACTATTGCCTGCCAAATGATTCATGCAACCATTAATACCGTTTCTGTTGATTTAGTTTGTGGTAACGATAAAAATATTTTCCGTGCAACAGGTTCTGTTATTGCCAAACCCGGCTTTATGGCGGTATATCTGGAAGGGAAAGACGACAATAAAGAAGCAGATGATAAAGAAACATTTTTACCATCTATGGCTGAGGGCGATGCAATCCCCTTAGATTCAATCGTCACTAATCAACATTTTACCGAGCCACCACCTCGCTACAGTGAAGCTAGCCTGGTTAAGTCCCTGGAAGAGCATGGCATTGGCCGCCCATCAACTTATGCCTCAATTATCTCCACCCTGCAAAACAGAGAATATGTCACTCTGGACAGTAAACGATTCTACCCCACCGATGTAGGCAGAATTGTAACTAAGTTCCTGACTGAGCATTTCACGAAATATGTCGATTATAATTTCACAGCAAATCTAGAAGATAATTTAGATGCGGTCTCGCGTGGTGAAAAGGACTGGGTCCCGCTCATGCGCGACTTCTGGATCCCATTTACCAAGCTGATTCATGACAAAGAAGAATCGGTACAACGTAAAGATGTCACTCAGGAAGCCATAGATGAGAAATGCCCCGAGTGTGGTAAACCTCTATCAATACGTTTAGGTCGTAATGGCCGTTTTATCGGTTGTACCGACTACCCAACCTGTTCCTATACACGCAACCTAAATGATGATGGAACCGAGTCGAATGAACCGGAAATTGTTGCCGATAGAAAGTGCCCTAAATGTGAGTCTGATTTAGTCATTAAAACGGGTCGTTACGGTAAATTCATCGGCTGTAGCTCCTATCCTAAATGCAAGCATATTGAACCTTTAGAAAAGCCATTAGACACTGGCGTTGAATGCCCTAAATGCAAGAAAGGCAGCATCCTGAAACGCAAGTCACGCAACAATAAAGTATTCTACTCCTGCTCAGGCTACCCTAAATGCGATTACGCACTATGGAATGTCCCGGTTAATGAACCTTGCCCAACTTGCGACTGGCCAATTCTGACACTTAAATCCACTAAGAGTCGAGGTCCAGAAAAGGTTTGCCCACAGAAGGATTGCAAATATGCCACGCCTTATGAGGGAGATCCTGAAGATATTAATGGGCCGACAAGTTAGACTCTGAGTTACAAACTAGTACGACCAAGGTAGTTGATGGCCAGGGTATATTTTGAGGACAAGATGAAGGCATAGTTTCACTATGCCAAACTTGCTCAGCGTTGCATTCAGAAATATAGGCCGTCAAGTTGTTAAAAACAGCTGATTACGAACGACTCTCGACCAAAATAGAATAAAATATCTACGCTCAAAGATCGATGCTATAACATTGGGGTCAAATTTTGGGGTCAAGTCTTTCCGAGCCATATAAATTGGTGAAAAACATGTGGCACAGAAAGACCTGACCCTATTTATTCCATAAAATGGATAGATTACGCTGGCATAAAAAAGCCCGACACTAGGTCAGGCTTTGGTGGGATACCGAACTGAAAAGACGGTTATGTATTAACTAAGGAATAAGCACGAAACAACTTCCCGATATTAATTATTCTTGAGGAATTGCACGGTAATTCCATTTTGGTAAATGTGTATCAAATACAATCGGCATTATTTCTTTGAAGTCAGCGGCATATTTTCGTCCTGTCTCGTATATTTTGTCGAGTATGTGAACAATTGTTGTTAGTCCTTTTGACGTTGATGTTCTAGAAATCAATGTTTTAACTGTTTCAACCGAGTCAAATACAACACCTTCACAAGCACGAGTCACATGAGGAAAAAAACGATGTTCAATGGGATTATACTTGGAGGTATAAGGAGGATAGTGGGCAATCCTAATTTCCAATCCAAGTGCATTCGCAGTCTTTTGTAAATCTTCTTTAAAAATGTAGTGCCGTGAGCTGTTACTCCCTCCACCATCGCAAAGGATCAACAATGATTTTGCTTTAGGATAATGA
>NZ_BDMN01000407.1 GCF_002189065.1 Bathymodiolus platifrons methanotrophic gill symbiont | reverse complement strand
GAGTTTGGAGTGGATATTCACGCCTAACTACAGATTCGACCCACTACCAAGCACCAGATGGGCGTAGTTTTGAAACTCATTGGTATGAAAATTCAGCAACAGGAATGCGTGTTGAACCCAAAACGATAGTTCAAGAATATCTTAAGGGGAAATAACCATGGAAGAAATTGCCCAGAAAGAAATTACTAGTACTTGTTTGCTGTTGATGACCGACGATATTGAATTTATCGAAGGATGTCGAAAGCTGGTCTTTTTGAGAAATCAATACGACCTAGCTGAAGACTTGACCTTTTCTCCTATCGTAGGGATTGTATCAGAAACAGATGATTTCCCAGACAAAAACGCAAGAGAGAATTTCAGCAAAGACTATTTAGAACGAATTGATAAGGAAGTCATGGATTATATATTGGAAGTTCGTCCATCAATAATTGATGCGTGTAGTATTCTTATCGAGAAATACGTTTCTGTCGCAAAAAAAACAAAATAATCCTATTACCGGATCTATGTAAGCGTCTATTTTTCCCACCTATAGTTTCTCAGATAAATAATTTCCAAATTTGGAGCGCTTAAACTTAGGCGGTAACAACGAAATCTTCCCGCAATTTTTGCATAACACAAATCACTTTACTGGCATCATGCATATAAGTGTTAAAAGTTTGCACAACTGAATCATGAAGATCTTCAAAAGTTTTAAAATACTTCATATGAGTCGAATCGCGTTTCGTATTTTTCCATAATTTCTCAATCGGATTAAAATCCGGCGAGAACGCAGGGAGACGTTCTACTGTCAAACGATCTACATTAGCTAACTTAAATTCCTTAACAACACCGCTTCCATGATACGGGGCACCATCTTCAATTAGAATAATCTTGGGCTTCCCGTCTAAAGCGGGACAAAATTTAATGTTATGCAGATAATTTTGTATGATAATCGTATGAAAAAAACAATACAACTGCCAAAGTACAGGCGACTAGAAAATCAATTATTAAGGGCGCTGTAGAGTAAGTACGGACAAAAAAGTTTACGTGAAATAGCCCAAGCCATTTCAGGAACAAAAAGCAGTGTTCATCGTAGCGAAAATGCTAGAAAGAAGCGCAACCAGAACCCTGAGTCTTATCTATGGGAAACTGAGGCAGGAAATGAGTGGACGCGATTATTATTCTTTGCGACTATTTACCATTTTGGCTTTGAATGTGGGGTGGGTGCCGATAAGTTATCCGATTATTTTAAATTAATTCGTATGGATACGCACATTGGTTCATCACCGTCTACTTTTCTGAGACAACTCCAGAGAATGGAAGGGTTATTGCCGGAGTTTCAAACACTATGTGAAAACCAGGTTGAATGGACAACGCGAGAGTCAGTTGTTGCTATGGATGAAACCTTTTTCGGTCATTTCTTAATTTTAGTCTTAATGGATTTACGTTCAGGCTACTTGATTTTAGAGAGTGTGGCAACTGACCGTTGCTTTGATACCTGGTTTACTCATGTAGAGCTACGCCTTAAGGGCCTGGGTGTTCATGTTAATCATGCGGTGACGGATCGTGCCAAAGCCTTAATAAAAATGGCGATCACAGGTTTTGGGTGTGAATCGGGGGCGGATATTTTTCATGCACAACAGGATGCCGTGCGATGGTTGGGGGCTTCATTAGGCAGGCGATTGTCGAACGCTGAAAAACAACAGGCTGATACCACCGAGTCAGAGGATCTGCATCCGTTTTCATTGTTGAATAACCAGCCGCAAACTGAGGGCATATTGCTCGATAAACTTGAAAAAAGAGTCCGTTGCTTCGAAGAAATCGCGAAAAAACAAACCATACCAGATAATAACAAAACCGCTAAAAAACTACGCAATCAAATTCCCTCTTTAGTGGTGAATGTGATGGCATGGTGGCTTTTGGTCAACGAAAATTTACAGGCATTAAAGGTCGATGCAATTTTACGAATATGGATTATAGACGCTTTATGGTTCTGTCGCAAAAAACAAAATCACCCTATTACATACGATCATAAGATTTAATTTCAGCCAAAGAAGATCCGCGTGTTCAACTAAAAATGGTAC
>NZ_BDMN01000406.1 GCF_002189065.1 Bathymodiolus platifrons methanotrophic gill symbiont | reverse complement strand
TCGCTGAAAATCATGGAAACGGAGCTTAGCGAAGTGGTGATTTTTAGTCCCTGATAGGCGACAGGGCAATTCGCTGATTCGACGTGTGCTAGCAGCACGCGAGAGGAGCAAGAATTGCATTCCGAATAGCCGTCCAGCCAGTGAGGTAGTAATGACGAAGCGGCTTTTGTGCGTAGTCGTTGCGGACGCAGGGCGTTCAGGGCATCTCCCATCCGCTGCGTAGGTGAACGAATTATGGCGACAGGAGTCCCAGAATTTCGTGAGGTAGCATGGCGCGCCTGGGCGCGTATAACTTAGGAGCATAGTAAAACGGTGAATCAAATGTAGCTTAATAAATGCCCTGTACAAAAAATGTACAATATAACCCTAGCCTATATGTATTGTGGCTTTCAGTCAGTTACACAAAAGTAGCACACACTTTTATCAACAGTTCTTGTGGGTAACTACGATATAAGAATTGTTGCTCACAATTTACGCATAGTAATGTCACAGGGTTATTTATCTCTGCACGGTGTGATACATACGTCTTAATGTGAGTTATCAAGATAATAAAGCCTCACTAATAGTAATTATTAAATGCGGATTGAATGAAAATCAAGTATTCATTTTGCTTTAAGTTTTGTGAGTAGTGTTTGTGTTATTTGTGCGCTGGGATTTTTGGTGATGGTATCCTTTGTGAATTCGTGAGCGCGGATTATAGCCACTGAGTTTGTGCGTTTGACAGGTGCGTCTTTTAGCTTTAGCTTTTCTATGTTTACGCTTATTGCGCCTTTGTGTCTGACTCTTTCTGTGCTCAGGTGCTCAACTGCATCAAGTAGCGCGTCATCGTCTAGCTCGTCGACAATAGAGATGCCTTTGTAGCTTAACTGGGTTGATAGATCATCCTCTGCATGTCCGAGTATCTCGCAAAAGAATGATTCAATCGTGCGCTTGTTTGGGTCATGGAATGTCTGGCTAGCGCTTGTTGCGTAAATAGCTCTTAAGTCTTTAAACGTAAACGGCTTGCCCAGCAGTGCTTTAACTCGATTATTGAGAGCCTTTGACAGGCTTGTGTTGATCTCGTCGTGAGTAAGGTTGGGGACGGGTTTACCAAGGAAAATGGAGCGGCTTAGTATCTCGCGTAGCTTTTTCCATATTTTATTAAAGTCCTTGAGTGGCACTAGGATAGGAATATTGAGTGCGCCGACATTATCTCGACCTTTTGTTTTGGCTTGCCCTGAGAACTCAATGTGCGCTGTTCTATTACATCCCTTGGCTGGAGCAAAGTCGCCAGTTGATAAAACCTCGATGCACCGCCGTCCACTGGCTAATGCGATGTAAATGGATAGGTTTATCCAGTTATCACTCGTTGCAAGTGTCTCAAATATGCTATTTATTCTTTGTCGAGAAACGAGCCGTACATTAGAGTGCTTTAGGTTTAAATTCTTTTGTGATGATTTTCTTGTTGAATCTGCAATGGTGTTAACGGGTGTTAGTCCGTAATAAGGTTTAAGCTCTATCCTAAGGTTGCATAAATCGTTATAAAGGCTCACGTTGTCCTCTAGGCATTGAGATTTGAGCTTGGATAGATTCTTCTGGAGACCATCATCCCGTTCGTGGATGACAGCGTTAGAATCGACAATTAGAATTCACGAATAGCTCGCGTGTCTTGAGCTGCGTCTTTCACTGTGCCGGTAATATCCATTTCTTCACTCTTTTTATCCCCAAATACGATGGCCTCCACCGATTGGTAGGCATATATGCTAACCTTATCCGTGCCATGATAATCTTCTATAGCCTCACTTGAACTTACATACATTCTAAACCTAAAAGGGTAAATTCTCGGTTCCCATAGGTTTTTGTACATTAATACTAATTCCCCTGTTGAAGGGATAAACCAGTCACTATAACCATTGAGCGTGTACTCGTCTACTATCTGGGCATTGGTTTTTCTACCTCCTCCACTTCCTGGGTATCCCAGCTTCCGAATCCAGTCCCTCCATCCGCGGATCCAAATCCTCCAGCAGTCACAAGGGTTCCCTTTAAGCAATTTAGGAATACAAATAATATAAAATAAACTCTGATCTTAATTCTAGTATCTTTCATTTTATTATTCTCAATTTAATTTTTAATGAGGTTTTGAATCTAAAGGACTCCCTCTTAGCTGTATTTAAAGACCTTTATTTATCTATAAAGAACGTCCTAAACTAATCCTTTATAGAGGGTTCCACGAACTTCTCCAAACATGCACCCAAGCAAACCCTTCATCGTCTGAATCCTCCATGTAGACCTGAATTGTATACGTTTTACCTGCATCAAAGTACTTTCTTTGCAATTCTTCATTGTCCACGCCTCTATCTCCATCACTCTCTCCCGCCGCTACCATAGAATGGCCTTGGGGATTATAAATTTCCATAACGGTATCTTCATCATCACTGAAAGTCTCTATGTTATACCATCCGGATTCTTTTGGTGTAAATCTAGTTGT
>NZ_BDMN01000405.1 GCF_002189065.1 Bathymodiolus platifrons methanotrophic gill symbiont | reverse complement strand
CAGGAGAATAACGGATAACCCAACGATTGAGCGTAGCATGATCCACTTCAACACCTCTTTCTTCCATAATTTCTTCAAGGTCGCGATACGAAACGCCATACCTGACATAAAAGAAAACAGCATAAAGAATGACATCTTTTTGAAAGTGAGTGCCTTTGAAGCTGAGCATGTGATCCACCTTTTATTGAAATTGAGAATTATGATAGCAGATAACGTCGGGAAGGGGGATTTATGCGACAGAACCGATTTTACCTTGTGATACTTCTGACTGAACCCTAATAAAGCGATGGCAAATAGCATGTATCTACAGTGCAGACTCTTCTTGATCAATAGGGGGGAATAAGTAATTGTAAGTCTTGATGTAGCTATCTTGTAAATCGCTATAACTTACGTCCTCTTCATCGGGGTCAATATCCGAAGCTTTAAATCCCACTTCACTTATAGCATTCATTGGTTCAGCCCCCTCTAAAATTAACTTAGATGCAGCCTTTATCTTCTCAGCCTTAATACTGTCTTTATCAGTGATTGAGCCTTGGCTGTAAATTTCTGCCAGTTTTTTTAGACTTTTAGAGTAGCCAGCTAGTCCAGTAACAAGGTAGGTGTTCATTGAAAATATATAAGGCTTTTTAATTCTGGTGGGGATAAAGCCAAGATTAGCCATCATTATTACATTGCCTGCTAACTTGTACATGTTATCCGCGCCAGCGTTGATTATCTCTTTCTTGTCGTTAGAATTCATTTTATTAAATTTTAAACTGGGTGAAAAGCAAACAAGACCAGTAAAAACTTGCTATGTCTTGGTTGCATGAGTTAAAGTTATGGGTAATACAGCCCGATATTTCTTTTTTCAGGTAACTCTCCTGAATTTATGAAGTTTAGGACATAAAAAAACCCCTACACACATTGTATGCAGAGGTTTTTTAAAGGTTGTGTATGAGTGTATATGAAGCACTCACCACAGCTTGAAAGTAAGACTATTACTCTTGCTTTCAAACAGACGTTAATTATATCTTAATTAGCATCTCATTTGAAAGCATTATTTAGCTTCTCTGCTTTACAAGCTCAGTCCCTACCTTGGAATCAAGATGATTTGGAGTAGGTCAGGACAGTGTTGTCGATCAAGGGTAACTGCTAAGGCAACCCATAAGGCACTTTTTGCATAAAGTAGAAGCCGCAAGCTTATAACCGTTTTGAATGCGGGATTCGAATTTTATAATGCAAAAGGTGGCGCGTTTGGAGCAGGGGTGGATATATTTATTATATCTGGTAACGCGCAGGGCGTAACGGTAGTGAAAGGGGCATAAAAACTCAAGTAACTCGATTCCAAGATACACTGAAACTCTAGTCCGCATTATCTGTTTTTTTCAAGCAGTTGTGGGAGGGGGGGCTGTGAAAGGGATTAATGAGCCTGCCCTTAGGGGGTTAATGGCTGTACTATCTATCTCTTTATTCTTTTAAAAAAACAATTTATTATTGGTGTGCGGAGCGCGGTTTAAGAGAAACCATATTGCTGTGATTGATAGTGATTGTGGAGAATGTGTTGGCTAGTGTTGGTAAGGGGTGGATACCAATGCAATTGTGACGAAAGCTTTTAAACACAGTTGTATTTGAAATATTAAATTAAAGAGACTAAAGAGAATTAAATATGAATAAAAAAGCACTGATTTTC
>NZ_BDMN01000404.1 GCF_002189065.1 Bathymodiolus platifrons methanotrophic gill symbiont | reverse complement strand
TGCACTACTGAGAACAAGTAACCTACCCATTTGTATGGATAGGTTTCCTGTACCTTCATAATAGAGAACATATTAAAGTGCTCGGATTTTTAGTAATTGCTCATTAAAATTAACTAATGAACTATGTACTTTTGCTAGTTTTTCTTTCTCTTTCTCAATTACCGCAGCAGGAGCTTTGTCAACAAATTTAGGGTTATTCAATTTTCCTTCTATACGCGGTAAATCTTTTTCCAGCTTTGCAATTTCTTTTTCCAGACGTGCAATTTCAGCCTCTTTATCAATCAGGCCTGCCATAGGGATAAGAAGTCGCAAGTCACCAACCAGGGCAATGGCAGACTCGGGTGCAGTTTCATTTGCATCTAAACAGGTGATTGATTCAATTCGGCCAAGTTTTTGTAGATAAATCTGGGCCTGTGGTAAAAACTGCTGGTCAGTTGCGCTGATGTTTTCTAGTAAAACTGGTAAAGGTTTGCCCGGAGCAATATTCATCTCACCACGGATACGGCGCACACCTAAGATAAATTGCTTAGTCCATTCAATCGCAGCAATTGCTTGCTGGTCAATTTGTGTCTCATCTGATTCGGGATAAGCTTGTAACATGATGGTGTCAGCCTGTACTCCAGCTAAAGGTGCGACACGTTGCCATATTTCTTCAGTGATAAAGGGCATAATTGGATGAGCAAGACGTAACAATGTTTCTAGTACAGTTAATAGTGTCTTACGTGTGCCACGTTGTAATGTTTCATTATCAGATTGTAGGGAGATTTTTGATAGTTCCAGGTACCAGTCACAGTATTCATTCCAGGTAAAATCATAGATTTCTTGAGCTGCATGGTCAAAGCGATAATTTTCAATGGCATCGCTAGTTGAGGCGATAACCTGGTTTAAGCGGGATACAATCCACTTATCCGCCTGACTGTATTCCAGGTCCCCCCCATTTACACCACAATCTTGCTCTTCGGTATTCATCAGCACAAAGCGAGCAGCATTCCATATTTTATTACAGAAATTACGGTAGCCGTCGATACGCCCACTGTCTAAGCGAATATCACGTCCTGTCGAAGCAAGTGAGGCAAAAGTAAAGCGTAGTGCATCAGTACCATAAGTAGGGATGCCTTCCGGGAAGGCTTTACGGGTCGATTTTTCAATTTTTTCAGCCAGATGTGGTTGCATCATGCCTGAGACACGCTTAGTGACTAAATCTTCCAGACTAATACCATCAATTAAATCAATTGGATCGAGTACATTACCTTTTGATTTAGACATTTTCTGGCCTTCGGCATCGCGCACTAACCCATGGATATAAACCTTTTTAAACGGGACATCACCCATAAATTTTTTGCCCATCATAATCATACGGGCAACCCAGAAAAAGATAATATCAAAGCCCGTCACTAACACACTGCCGGGATAGTGTTGCTCTAATTCAGGTGTTTTTTCAGGCCAGCCTAAGGTTGAGAAAGGCCAAAGCGCAGAGGAAAACCAGGTATCAAGTACATCTTCATCCTGAGATAAGGGGTAATCATCTGCTAGCTTATGATTTTCACGAACTTCCTGTTCGCTACGCCCTACATAAATATTGCCTAATTCATCATACCAGGCAGGAATACGGTGGCCCCACCAGATTTGACGAGAAATACACCAGTCCTGAATATTGTTCATCCAGTCATAATAAGTGTTCTTCCAGTTATCGGGTACAAATTGAATTTCACCGCTTTTAACAGCCTCTAATGCTGGTTCTGCTAGTGGAGCAACTTTAACATACCATTGGTCAGTTAATAATGGTTCAATAATACTACCTGAGCGGTCACCACGTGGCACCATCAGTTTATGGTCTTCAATTTTTTCTAACAGACCTAAGGCATCTAAATCGGTGACAATTTGTTTACGCGCAGCAACACGGTCTAGACCAATATAAGCCTCAGGAATTAAGTCCTGCTCATCCTCTTCATTAGCACGAATAGCGGCATCATGCGTGAATATGTTAATTAAACCACCATGAATCTGATCCTGAATTGATGATATTTCCTTATGACGTGACCAGACTTCGTAGTCATTAAAATCATGTGCCGGAGTGATTTTGACACAACCAGTACCAAATTCAGGGTCGACATATTCATCAGCGATAATAGGAATTAAGCGGCCTGATAAAGGCAGTTTTACAAACTCACCTAACAGGTGTTTATAACGCTCATCATTGGGATGAATCGCAACAGCCGCATCACCCAGCATAGTTTCAGGGCGAGTAGTGGCAACGATTAAATGTCCTGTGCCATTAGATAGCGGATAACGCATATGCCACATAGAGCCATTTTCTTCCTCGGATAAAACTTCTAAATCCGATACGGCAGTATGTAAAACGGGATCCCAGTTAACCAGGCGTTTGCCGCGATAAATCAAGCCTTCTTCGTAGAGGCTGACAAATACTTCCTTAACCGCTTCTGAAAGCCCATCATCCATGGTAAAACGCTCGCGGGACCAGTCTAAAGAAGCCCCCATACGGCGTAATTGTTTGGTTATTGTGCCGCCGGATTCTTCTTTCCAGTCCCAGATACGTTCAATAAACTTTTCACGGCCATAATCATGACGTGTTTTTCCTTCCTGATTTATCAGTCGTTCAACTACCATCTGTGTAGCAATGCCGGCATGATCAGTGCCTGGTTGCCATAAGGTATTATAGCCTTTCATGCGATGATAACGGGTAAGCGCATCCATAATGGTATCCTGGAAGGCATGCCCCATATGCAAACTACCGGTGACATTAGGGGGGGGAATCATGATACAGAATGATTCACCTTCCTGATTGGGAGCGAAGTGATTTTTTTCTTCCCAGGTGTTGTACCAATGTTCTTCGATAGCAGAAGGATTGTATGTTTTTTCCATGAATGCGGTTTATTAAGATAGTTTTATATAAGGGGTGTCGTTCCCAGACTCTGTGCGGAAATATGGACAGCGACAATAGAGTGTCGCAAATCATTGGATGCATGAGCGCTCCTGAGGTATTTCCACATAGAAGTTTGGAGGGATCGTGTTTACATTTTATGCGTATTTGGTGTTATGCCAAGCGTTTGGTAATGTCGATAGCGTTTTCTTCCCGCTTGCTTTTGCGTTTCATCATTATCCAGCAATTCAAAAATCTGTTCTGATTGGCTAATATCCTCCGGACAGTGCTCAGATAAATTAATCAGCGTATGTTGCCAGGGAGGAGGAGCTTGTCGTGTGCCAATTATAACGGCATTCGCTGTGCCGGGTAAGATATCCTGATAAATTTCATGAGGTACAAAACTACTGCTACGAAATGTCCAGAGTAGCCTATTCATTTGCTGTGCTTGCTGCATTGACTTAGTCAGGATATAGGTTTTAAACCCTAGACGAAAAGCTTTTTCAGCTAATTTACAGGCAAATGCTTGCCGCCCCTGTTCCGATTGAGACGACAGAACATAAAAATTAACTTTAGGCGGCATTCGCACGATCTAATAAGTATTGTACCAATAAGGGCACAGGTCGCCCCGTTGCGCCTTTGGCATCACCTGATTTCCAGGCTGTTCCCGCTATATCCAGGTGCGCCCATTTATAATCTTTGGTAAAACGCGATAGAAAGCAGGCAGCAGTAATTGTACCAGCATCACGACCACCAATATTGGCAATGTCGGCAAAATTTGATTTCAACTGGTCCTGATATTCTTCCCATAATGGTAAACGCCAGACGCTATCTAAAGCTGTTTCACTAGCTGCAGATAAATCATTGCAAAGTGTATCATCATTACCAAGTAGACCGCTGGGTACTCGTCCTAACGCTACCAGGCAGGCCCCTGTCAGGGTCGCCATGTCAATCACGACATCAGGATTGAATTTTTTGGCATAAGTTAGTGCATCACATAGAATTAATCTGCCTTCAGCATCGGTGTTTAAAATTTCGATAGTCAATCCGGCCATGCTGGTAACTATATCACCAGGTTTATTAGCATCACCGTCAGGCATATTTTCTGATGATGGAATGATGCCGACGATATTTAAGGGTAGTTGCAATTGCGCTGCTGCTTGTAGTGCGCCTAAAACTGCAGCACTGCCACACATATCGTATTTCATTTCATCCATGCCGGCACCCGGTTTTAATGATATACCCCCTGCATCAAAGGTTAAACCTTTACCGACAAATACAATGGGCTGTGTGTTTGCATCAGCACCCTTATATTCCAGAGTAATTAATTTAGCTGGCTGGCGACTCCCACGACTCACTGAAAGAAACGAACCCATACCGAGTTTTTGCATATCAGCTTCTTCTAGAATTTCAGCACTTAGGTTTTTATGTTGTTTGGCTATTTCAATGGCTTGTTCTGCTAAATAGGTCGGTGTGCAGATGTTACCAGGTAAATCTGAAACATGTTTTGTCAATGCAACACCCTGAGCAATAGCAAGACCTTGATCAAGACCGGCTTGAATAGCAACGGCATCTGTTTCGCTATGCAAGCTTATAGACGTTAAAGTCAGTTTAGCGGCAGGTTTGCTTTTACAGTCATTAAACTGATAGAAGGGAGCATCAAAGGCTTCAACAATGTGTCGTGCATTCCAGGTCAGGTTTTGACCTGTCACCTGGTTTTCCACCAGGCAACAATCAGCGCTTTTGATTTGTGTAGCTTTCAAGGTATTAGCAGCAGCGGCGACGGCTTTACGATATTTTTTACTGCTTAAGTCATTTTTATCACCCAGACCAACTAATAATGCACGTTTAATAGCAGCATGGGGCAAATAGTTAATCAATAAAGTATCTGCTACTTTTCCCTTAATATCACCGCGCGTAAGAATATTACTGATTAAACCGTCTGTTAATGAATCTAGTGTTTGCGCTGCCGGACTTAGCTGGTTTTCTTCAAAAATGGCAACAATAAGGCATTCAGATTCCAGTTTTTCTATAGGGGTATTGGCTAATAAATAATCCATAAAGCTCATCAAGTTGTAGGGGTTAATAATGGCATTGATTATACAATATATTTTGCCAGTAAGAGCCTGTCGTACAAGATTAGTCGAAAACTAGCCAATAGAAAGCTTCAACCGAGTGAAGTATATTAAAATTAATAACCACGTCCTATGGGCGAGGGTAAGTTTGTAGACTCTAGCCTGACGTTGTTAGTACTGTTATTGATAGAGTAGAGTGTATAGACAATGGATTTCCGTTTAAAGCAGGACATAATGATAGGAGTAAAAAAGCTTTAGCTTTTTCTGAAATAGCAATAGCTGAAGCTATTGTACTCCACTCAAGTTTTTGAATATTAACAGGGCTAAAACACCCTAGAAGGGTGTAATCAAAACTACGCTCTTAGAATGTGGATATTTAATTTATTAATAAGAGAAAACTATGTGTACAGTAAGCTGTGTAACTGTTTTTCAGCACTTGTGCGTTCTGGGAAATCCTGGCCGCTACTCAATGCTTTTTCAAAATAGATTGAAGCTCTATTTTTATTTTCTATTTTTAAAGCTGATTAAGCTACTTTGTAATAAAAGCTGGGGTTTCCAGCAACTTTTTTTGCTACGTCCTGATAAAGCGCATCGGCCTTTGTGTAGTTACCCATTTGAAAATAGGTCTCTGCCAATGTGTACTTTACGGCGTAATTATTAGCATTTATTTTATTAGCTTGTTGAGCATATTTTAGTGCATTTTCTGGCGAATTAAGCTTTTCAATATAGGTAGATGCAAGTTCATTAAGGGAATAATCAGACTGTTGTTGAGCCAGAATTGCCTGTAATTCTAAGATGGCTTTTTCAGGCTGGTTGAGTTCATTATAAAGCGTAGCTAATTTGAAGCGCAGAGAAAGAATTTCAGGGTGTTTTTTACTGACCTCGAGATAGGCTGTTAAAGTTTTTTCTTTATTACCCTGAGTGTATTGAACTGAAGTTTCCCAATAATTATTTATGGTAAAATTGAAACTATGCTACAACTATATGAAAAAAATAGTCTTTTCATTCGTTTCAAATGCTATTGCCTAAGGGGAATTAAGTAGGGGTTTGCTATAAACATGGCAAAACCACCTAAAATAAACCTCGATACACCAGCATTGTGTATTTCAGCTACTCAATAATTGGGAAACTTCAGTTAAAGACATCAGTGTTTCCATTGAAAGCAACAATAGCTAAGAAACTTAGAGAGTATGCCTTATTTTAGAGGCGGTATGCGATTATCTTGTCCTACTCCCAGATTTTTAATCAATCCTAAAAATTCTTCGCAGGATAAGCACAT
>NZ_BDMN01000403.1 GCF_002189065.1 Bathymodiolus platifrons methanotrophic gill symbiont | reverse complement strand
AGTGCCTTTGAAGCTGAGCATATGATCTACCTTTTATTGAAATTGAGAATTATGATAGCAGATAACGTCGGAAAGGGGGATTTATGCGACAGAACCGTCGACTCTATGATTCAACTTAAGTGTTTCAGTTTTTTGGTAAATAAGCTTGGACTTAAGGCTTCAAGTATTGCTATGATTTCGAACATGGGCATATTTTGGTAAGTACTGTGGTGACCTAGGATTTTACCGACCTCTGGCCATCCTTAGTTTTTTCTCTCTCCCTTATTTTAGCGAAGGTATTGGGTAAAAGAGCATAATATAAATTCCTGTGTTAATGCCAATCCGCTAATTAACCCCTAGTTGATAAAAGGGGTATTTATGCGACAGAACCGTTCTCATCATCTATCATTTTGTGACTTTTACTGTTTAGTCAATTCAAAAACAGACCATTTTTCGCCATTAAAAAGAACTTTAACAGATACATCACAATCACTAGATATATGTTGTTTTCTTAAAAGATACTTCGGTACATAGTAATCATCTATAAATGCAAAATCAGGTTTTTTAATATCAATACCAATTTCATCATCTATAATATCCTGGTAATCAATTGTTCGACCATTATCCTTATACTTAAGACTTAGCTCACCACTAACCGTTTTTATTAATGACTGATCCTCCATATCAGTAGAATTAACATCTAATATATGCAGTTTCCTTTCACACTTCTGTTTATTATATGAAGTAAAATATTTGATCTCAAGAAATTCACCAATATTTGGTCTCAGTTCTGTTTGTGAAAAACGAATAATTCCATCAAGAGTAGAATCTATTACATAATGAAATAACTTTTTTTGCTCATTGACATGATCAATGATGGCTAATGCACTCGATGCTTTATCTGTGAGATCGGCAAAAGTACAAGTAGATTTTTGGGCCTGTAATGCAATATATCTATTATTAGTTTTATCATAATGAGTTTTAAACTGTATAACAGCATTAACAATTGAGTTTCCTAATATATCAAATTTATTTGTCTTAACAATAAATTCAATGTTATTTAGATCAGTAAATGAAGATATTTCCTGCTGTTTCTTATTTTTCCACTTATCATACAACAAGAAGTCTTGCCAAGGTATATCACTATAAATATATTCCACTGTTAGATCAATGTTGTTCTCATAAAATCCTGAGTTATCACCTGTTACATTAATTTCATGTAGATGGGATTCTAGGGATTCATACACCTCAGCAGTCTTCCATCCTTTTTCTATTCTATGCTCTCTATAGGTGTTTAATTCATTTTTGGCTTCTTTTAATTTATTTACATCAATCAATAATTTCGCAAGCAATAGGTGAATATCTCCAAGAAAATCTTCATTTTTCTGAATGCTAATTGACTTACAAAGCATTGATATTGCAATCTCAGAATTAGAATCAGCCAATAATTCTGCAAATTCATGCCATACATAAGCTTGATCATTCAGATCAAGCAATATGCTTTTGTATATACATATTGCTTCTTGTGTTTCTCCAGAAACATTTAATATAGTTGCATATTCTCTCAATAGCCATATATCATTATCAAATGATGTCAGAGCTTTTTTGTACAAAGGTATTATCCAACTAAATCCTTTATTTTTATTGCCAGGTAGCTTTGAAAATTCAAATACTTTTTTGAGTGCTTTTTTGACTAAAGGCTTACTTTTATATCCATCAATTGTTTCTTCATGCCAATCATTGTCTTGAAAATTTTCAATATTCCACTTATGGAAGAAATCATAAAACCTCCAAGCATCCTTGTCGGTCATGAATCTATCTGCAATTTTTAATATTTCAGAGTGCCAGTGCGAAGCTCCATAGTTTGAATATTTTGATATATAGTGATCAAACATCAGCCACAGGTTTTCAATATTATTTTCTTTGTGTAAATTAAATATTTTCCAAAAATATGCTTCTCTGATTGAATCAATTACTAAACTTTTATCGCCAATAGCTCTCTGTAAATATTCGATATCAATTTGATTGCTATCATTGATAAGTTGTCTCAATAAGCGTTCAACTAATGAGGGATATATTTTTCCTTCATTTGACTCTTGTTCTTTATCTTCATCTCTTAAATATTCAGGATTCCATAACTTAAAAAATTCAAACAAATTGAATTGCTGATGTTTTTGTGCATAACTTATTGAAAATTTCAAAAGCACAGAATGAAGAAGACTTGGTTTAGGTGTATGTAATTCTAGATATTCAATTAATAGTTTTTTTATTATATTTATTTGTAAATTGTCTTTGTTAGAATTTATGTATCTATAGATAGCCCAGCCAAAGGATTCATGATGCGTCTGTGACAACTTTCCTTCATTTTGAAGCTTTCTAAAAAGGTCTATTGCCTGAGTATGATCACCATTTTTGCTCAGGTTTTCAGCTTGTTGCACGTCTTTATAATTATCTTCTAACTTTGGTCTTAGAAAATTAATTTGCTTGGTAATAATTTCATCAGTATTTATATCTATTGACAGCAGTTGGTTAAATAAATCACTAGCTTTGCCGGAATTACTTTTTATTTCATTTTTTATAATATCAATCAATACCCAAGCATAAGCTTTCTGTATCCACTCATCTTCGGGATTTTGATTGTAAAGCTTTATTGCCAAATTATGGGCTTCCAGCATTTGTCCAGATTTTCTTAATTGAAAAACCTTTTGGCTGCTGTTTTCATCAATAATATATTGCCTGCTTCTAATAGCCATAGCACATAAATCCTTATTGTAAAGCTTTCAAAGTGGATTGATAATAATCCCAAACTTTTATATCGCTATAGTAGGTTGAGATAATGCTTGAGAAAAAACCATCGCCATCATAGTACATATCTACAACCAAACTTGACTCATTTTGGATGATTTTAATTGTATCTTTATAAGGTGTTTGGATGATATGGGCTATTTTATAACCATCATCCTTAAAAGATGAATAAATATCAGCATAAACCCTCCTTCTCCAGTCATCACTAATGAAGCCAAAATCAATAATTCCAGAATCACTCATAAATGCTTCCATCACCTCAGTTCCAAATTGCTTTGTCTCTGCCTTCATTAAGGTTGGCACTTTTACATGACCTTTGTTATTGTAGTAAATTGACACTTTGGCGGTTTGTTTATTGTCACCTTCTAGTTCATATATTTCTTGATAATTAGGATGATCTATTGACTTTATACTTATACCTTGATGTTCAAGTTTGTTGCTTACAAGTTGGTGGAGTTGCATCAATATTGATGTTGTTTTATCCTCAGTGAAATTAAATTTCTTTATTAGTGTAGTACTAAATATATCTAGCTTTACATCCTTATCTGCAATGAAATAGATTTTTTTATCTACTTTACTACCTGTGCTGCTGTCTTTAAACTCAATTTTCAGTAATGGTGTAATTGGTCTGTAATTAATCAGTTCAACATTGTCTTTTGCCCTCGTTAATCCCGTATAAATCCATTTGAAATATCCTTCGTTCGTTTTCCCTCTATTTTCTCCCTGATATACGTTGAACAAGACCTCATCCCATTTATAAGACATAGATTTATGGACGGTTAAGGCCCATCCATATCTTAAGTGCGCACAATTTTTATATTTTTTATATTTAGAAGAGGTATCCATAAATAACTCTTTTTCAATGTTTTTTCGGTGCTGTCGTTTGGTAGAATTAATAAGTTTCCTTACTTGCCCTTCCTTTTCTTCTAGCTTGGTCTTTACTTTCTCTCCATTTTCCAGCCTATCTTTTAATGCTTCTACTTCCTTTGATAAATCATTATATTCTTTTGAATGAATGAGCTGTTTTTGAAGCTCTGACTTCTCGAATGGATTTTTGTTTATTTTTTCATTAACTTCTCTATTCAATATGATTTTGAGTGCAATAATTTCATCTTCTGAAAGTTCTCCTTTTTCACTTAATCTGTAGTTTTCAAGACTTAAAATAGTCGCGTTATGACTAGTATCGTTTAGGGTTATACCCACATATCTGAAATTAATAGTAACTGGTTGCTTGCCTTTTGGAGTAATTACTTCTGATATAACATTGCCAACGCTGCTTACTGTTCCAAATTGACCGTTATAGATTTTCTTTTGTTCTGAAAATGGATTATTTTTTTCTTCTATTTTGAAATTATTATTAATAATGACCAAATCATTCTCTGCTAAATATTCGCCATTTTTAAGAATGGATTGCTTTATCCATAAATTTATTTTTTGTGCATCAAAATTTGAGTAGCTCAATAGATGAAAATTAGAGTTATTTTTTATTTTTTCCTCTACAATTGATAAGATTTTATTCTTTTCTAAAACTTTTAGGTTATCTGAAATTTCAAATGATAGTTGATTATAATTGTGATTCCTAATCCCATTCACTGGAATCAATGCTTGCTTGACCATTGATGAAATATCATCTTTATCAACCAATTGGAAAGCTTTTGTGGCTAATTTGTATCTTTCATCAAAATAACTAGGATTAAGAGCACTTTCTTCCTTTTTTCCCATTGATAGCTGAAATCTATCACCTATGAATATAATTTTTCTATTTGAATTGCTTAGGTCAGAAAACTTAATAAAGTCTTCCAGTAACTTGCCTGAGCCAAACCTTAAATCAATTGATTGGTGGTAATTGTCTGAAATTAATTGTGCTTCATCGACAACAAAAAGAGCCTTATTCTCATCTTCATTTTTTTTCAAAGGAACTACTTCAAGCTTTATCTTGTCAAAACTGTCATTTTCATTAACTGGTTCATTATCGTCTTGTTCCTCTTGTAATCCACCCCCATAAATATATGAGTAAAGACTATTAAATTGTGTATTACTTTCTGATAGTAAATTTGATGCGACTCTGCTTGATGATGCAAAAAATTCTATTTGTGTAATATTATTATTAAACCCTGCATCCTCTATAAAGGGTAACAGGTAAGACTTTCCACTTAATGAAGTACCTTGAAGAATAAATATTTTATCGGTATCAGATTTAATAAACTCTGTTATTTCTTGAAGGGCTGATTTTTGATCGGGATACAATCCATCAAAATTTAAGATAGTTGAAGTGCTTTCTAAAATTTCTGGTTTATTATATTGTTCAGCTGGAGAAAAAGTTTCTGCTCTGAAAATTTCTTTAAATATATCAAAAGATTTCTTTGATAATTTGACCTCTTTATCATCAATATCAAGAATATCTTTTATAGTTTCAAGGTAACTTTCAGAGTCTGTAATAAAAAAATCAATTTCATCCCTACCTGGGACTTCTCCCTTTAATTTTATAGGCTTTTGAAAGCAAATGATTTTCTTTACATGGGATGGGTTTAATTCTTCGTTACTTGAAATAATGCTAGATTTAATCGCAGAATTGTGAAAAACCCATGTGAATGCTTTTTTTTGCTGAAACAGTTGCTTGTAAGGATTAATATGACTACCACCTTTAATTCTTACGCCCCCTTGAGTTACCCACTGCCCCTCAGAAAAATCAGTGTCTGCTTGGGGTAGAATTATATCGCCGCCAAAGTTTTTTAAATCAATCAAGCAAATTGCATTCTCAGTAATTAGTAGAGAATCAATTTGTAAATTTGGAGAAATTTCACACTCTGAGTTGGCAATCAACAAGCCATCAATCGAGTATTTATCAAACAATATTTGTAGGTTTTTAGCGAATTCTCTAAAAAATGTGTTTTCGTAGCTTCTTGCCGCAGAACCTCTTCTTATTTCAAGCATCTGTTTCCTTTTTTATTTCTGATGAAGGAAAATAAGGTGATGGTTCCCTTTATTTGCTGGTAAAGTCACCTTAAATTTATTATCTTTTATTAGGGGCTGTTGCCGTTTCACATAGGCAACCATAAAAAAGCACAAGCTAAAGCCTTCAAAATTCCGCTTCAGTTTGTCATATCGTGTAGCAATGGCTCTGAAGTGCTTGATCCTTGCAAAAACGTTTTCAAAAAGATGTCGATATTTATAAAGGCACCAGTCAATATGGTTCTGTCGCAATAATTATCAAAAGCACAGACCTCCTGGTCTTCAGGCATAACTATCCTGCTAAAGCCATAAACTGCTTATAAGCAGGAATATTTTCCTCAGACAATTGCCCCTTTCGGATGATATGTGCCGTTTCAATTCCATCAATTGTTGCTTGGGCGGAGTGAAACGCTTTAAAGCCCATCATCGGTTTTGTTATTTTTTTGATAAAGCGATGATCCTGTTCGATGATGTTATTCAAATATTTAACTTGTAATATGTCAATCAT
>NZ_BDMN01000402.1 GCF_002189065.1 Bathymodiolus platifrons methanotrophic gill symbiont | reverse complement strand
GCGCGCCATGCTACCTCACGAAATTCCGGGACTCCTGTCGCCGTAATTCGTTCACCTACGCAGCGAATAGGAGATGCTCCAGCCGCCCTGCGTCCGCCACAGACTGAGCACAAAGCAGCTCAGTCATGGCTACCTCAAATGGCTCTACGGCTATTCGGGATAAAATTTTAGCCTCCCTCGCGCGCTATCGCGCACTTCGGATTGGCAAATTTCCCTGCGCCTTCTGGAGACTATCATCCCGTCCGGGGCTGACAGCGGCTGTTGAAGAGATGGCAGAACGAGGATACGCGTCAGCTGAGGAAGCAGATGTACGCCAAATTTCGACAGCCCTTGAGCCTAGACTTAAACATCTGATGTTATCTTATGAAGATGCCGCTAACCAACTGGTTAAAGAACCTGCAAACTTAGAGGGTACGCCATTTAATGATGGGGAACTACTTGGCGCACACACTGGAGGCACTAATCATGACGGAAAATGGACAGATATATCCCGTTTTTATAAATTCGATGATTTGGGAGTGGTGGAACTGAGTGAGACTGATTATATTACGAGTAGAGGTCGCATACAAATGACTCAGGAGTTAATTAATGAGGATGTTAACGGTATACCTGCGATGTACAGAGTTAATGTGAGTAATTCAGGGGCAGCTGTATCTTTAGTCTCTTGGGCAACGGATTCAAAAAAGTACGTACTGTATGCTGAGAAAAACGGGGCTAAGGATGAGGGGGTGAAACAGAGACTCCTAGAATTGGCACGATCTATCCCAGCGGATTAAAGCATAAAAAGCGGGGGCTCCGAATCTGGACCACCCGCTTTTTTATGACGTATTAGAAGTTTAAACCCAGCAAGTCGAAACGCTGAGAAGCGTCTGCAGTGATTAATCACGCTGTACTGATGAGACAGATTCTCACTTTGTAAATAGGAAATTGTAATGAAAAAATCGAAAAATTTATTGAGTATTGGTGTAATTTTACTAGCGTTTAGCGGTGCTTCCAATGCGGACGTTCATACAGTTAGTAGAGCGAATTGTTTTCCACCAGGGGAGGTGGATATCGGAAATGAATCAATAAGCTGGGACCCAACACTCACGCCACATTGGTTTCGTGTACAAAGTAAGCATAGCATGGGGGGGCGTGAAAGACACACTCGGACAACTGGCTGGGAATATACGTGGAACAATAATTATACTGCGCATAGAGATACTATTAGTCAGAGACTATGGCGTGTTGATGGTAAGCATGAGGGATGGGACTCAGAGGAAGGCGAAGCTTTCATGATAGATGAAACAAGTGCTAACAGTTGTAATTTTTAATTAGTAGTAACTACTCAGCGTGTTTTTTAACTTTAAAATCAAATGGATATATTTTAATTTAACCTGACTTTAGTCATTTTCACCTTTAAAAATGGGTGAAAATTGGACTAAAATTCAGAGAGATACATTAATTATTATTTTAAATCAATCTGTTATGAGTTTAAATTACGCTGAGTAGTTACTTTTTTTGTAGTAGTTTGTAGTAATATTACTACTA
>NZ_BDMN01000401.1 GCF_002189065.1 Bathymodiolus platifrons methanotrophic gill symbiont | reverse complement strand
AACCACAAAGAAGCCGTTAAGTGGTTCAGCAAGGCAGCAAGACAAGGACATGCTAGTGCACAATACAACTTAGGATTGATGTATGCAAATGGGCAAGGTATCCCTCAAGACTACGTGATGGCACATAAATATTTTAATATTGCGGCGTCTAGTGGGGTAAAAAAAGCGAATAAAAATAGAGATAGTGTTGCCAAGTTAATGACTGCCTCACAAATAGAAAAGGCACAGAATCTAGCAAGTGAATGGATGAGAACACATTAGTAAATTTCTAATGTGCCGTATGGTGAAACAAATTAGTCATACAGAATCTTGTTCAGATAAGGAATAAGATTCTGTCGCAGAGGTTTTTGTGCTCAATGTTTGCTTTTCTCACGGCAGAAAGTTTAATCCTTTTGGCGAATGTTCATAACCAGTTTTTTGGGATTATATTATGTAACTACTCAGCGTGTTTTTTAACTTTAAAATCAAATGGATATATTTTAATTTAACCTGACTTTAGTCATTTTCACCTTTAAAAATGGGTGAAAATTGGACTAAAATTCAGAGAGATACATTAATTATTATTTTAAATCAATCTGTTATGAGTTTAAATTACGCTGAGTAGTTACAATTAGTATAGATAAATGACCATGTGAAACTAGGATTCCCTAGTTTCATTAAAAATATAGAGGATGAGAAGATGGAATATTACAAAGAACACGTTATTATTATTATACCTGCATTGCTGTTGGTATTTGGTACAGCTTATGCATTATCAGGTTGGGGCAATAAACCTGAGATACCAGTAAGTGAGACTAAGCAACCACGGACTGCTGAGGTTGTCAGAGAAACCTTTACTGATTATGTTCCAGAGGTGCCTAGCAAACCAAAGGTGTATGTGGAGATTGATCATGATCATGAAGAGTTAGACTTAAATGATCCCTTAGCAAGCCCCTCTTTTGATACGATGGAGGAGGGGGTTTCAATAGTTTCATATAAAGACCAACCAATACCTCAACTATTTAAAGATCTGACAAAGAAGGCTGTTGAAGAGATGGCAGAACGAGGATACGCGTCAGCTGAGGAATCAAATGTACGTACGATTTCTAGAGTCCTTGAGCCTAGACTTAAACATCTGATGTTATCTTATGACGAAGCCGCTAACCAACTGGTTAAAGAACCCGCAAACTTAGAGGGTACGCCATTTGATGATGGGGAACTACTTGGCGCACACACTGGAGGCTCTAATCATGACGGGAAATGGACGAATATATCCCGTTTTTATAAATTCGATGATTTGGGATTAGTGAAACTGAGGGAAGTTGATTATATTACGAGTAGAGGTCGCATACAAATGACTCAGGAGTTAATTAATGAGGATGTTAACGGTAGACCTGCGATATACAGAGTTAATGTGAGTAATTCAGGGGCAGCTGTAACTTTAGTCTCTTGGGCAACTGATTCAAAAAAGTACGTACTGTATGCTGAGAAAAACGGGGCTAAGGATGAATCAGTGAAACAGAGACTCCTAGAGTTGGCACAAGCTATCCCAGCGGATTAACGCACACAGGCGGGTTCTGTCGCAAAAGATACGTATTTGTGTAAACCTGGTTATGATCCTGTTTTTATTCTTCGCCCAGGGGGGGGTAAGTAACTTTTTTTATCGTATCTGGAATTTTCTATCTTGGACGCGCCTGATGTTTTTACAATTGAATCCGAGTGCTCTAAAAAGGATAACTCACAGTACACATGGCGCGCCAGCTCTTCGATAAGGCGCTTTATATCGCTTTTAAGGCACTTTAACAGCTACCCCTACCATACACGCCAATTAAAGGTTTTTGTAGGCGTTTAAGGGGCTTACATGCCCCCAATAAGCGATTGACTAATTGTGGGTGTGTGGTTTGTTATAGCTGTTACAGAAAGCAAAGATTAAACGGTAAACCATTTCAAAATAAAGGGTTGGCTTATTGCAACAAGCAACAGTATTCTAGGGACTCTTTGCCCTAGGGAGGAAGTAACTTTTTAAACTTCATAATAAAACGCTATTTAGGGTGCAATCTAATATAGATTGAACCATACCTATAATCCTTTTATAATCAAAGACTAGGGTTACTGTCATGTGCAACCTATGGATATTTATACGAAAACATTACATTTACAATTTAGGGTTTTATAGTTACTCCTCTTTGGGGGCAACACGCGTATGACTTCATTTCAACTAATTATTAAACTTGAATGAAATCAATTTCTTGCTCAATTAGGATAAATTATCATGGCTGGGGGGAACCATAGGTTCCCTTTGGGTTTAATTACTGCAATCTCTTAAACTGTAATATAACCAATCGCTTGTTCATCAGAGCAATTTGAGTAGACCTTTAATTTAGCAGACTCTCAGCCCTAGGGGAAAGTAACTTTTTTAGCGTATACTCGATATATGAAGATTCCCTTATATAAAAAAATACAAGGGAATCTGACTCTAATGGGTTGAGCTATCAGCTTTACTTA
>NZ_BDMN01000400.1 GCF_002189065.1 Bathymodiolus platifrons methanotrophic gill symbiont | reverse complement strand
CTAAAACCCTGTCAAGAACTTTTTTAATTATTTACGCTGAGTAGTTACCGTAAGTTTCAGACAAATTTAGCCTTTTGGTAGACTGAAAAAGTTCTAACTGTATTCCTAAAGGATATTCAGGCTCTTTTTTATTTTCACCCATTTTTGCTATTCATTATATTTATAATATGTGTTCTTATATTAATTTTATTTGTGGGTTTGTCAAGAAGGATTAATATAAGCTCTCTAAGTACATCAGACTCTTTAAACCTACCCATATTATCAAGAAGCTCTTTTTTTTCTGTGGGGGTTACCATTGATTGTATTCTAGCGGTTCTTTTTTCTGGTTCAGTGATAGCCATGTGGTCGGGTGTAGTGATTACTACATTCTCTATTCTAATAGGCTCATCTTCTTCAAGACCGTCTAGTAAATTATTTGCTCTTTTATTGTTTAGTGTTTTTTTCATAAGTGTACTTTATATAGTAAGATAATTATAAATATTTGTTAATTGAGGAATAACATTTTTATTTAATTGTGCTTTATCCCCTTTACTGGCATTAGCAACATCAAAAATACTTTGCTCTAAATCTGATAATCTTGTCATATATTCCGACTCATTAACGACGAAAATTTTTATATTTTTAGTATCAATATCGTGAGCTTCAAACAATAAATTAAGCATTTCCATACCACGGTTAATCTTTGTTTTCTTTGTTTTGTTGAAAACTACAACTATATTCGGATTATATTTAATTAATCCTTTAATCGTCTTAGCTGTTATTTTTAATTCTGAGTTAGAAGCATAGCTTATAGGCATAACTATATATTTAACGTGTTTTGTAACGCTTACAACTCTATTATCAAGATAACCCCCAAAATCAAATATATTAAAATCATCTGTATCTATACTTACTTCTTCCCCCGCAGTTATGGAAATAATGTTTTTCTCCCCTACGAGATTTTTTATAGGAAAAGATATGTTTACTATATCGTTGGTAACATATTTACCTATTATATTTTTTTGTCTTTGAAAGTCATAAAAATTATAGGCAAGTGTACTCTTCCCTTGTCTTCCTAAGTCATTGTAAAACAACACGTCTTTATTCATAAGATTTTAAATTATCCGTATAAGTATTATATGCATACAAGTTAGTATATTCATTAAATATAATAAGTCAATATAATTATTGAATATACTGGATAAATATATACAGTGGATATAGTATCTGTCTATATTCACTGCGTATAATAAAATATTTTGACATCTTTGAAATTATTTATATTATAGTGCGTACAAAATGAGTATTATATTGTACAATATTTACTAAGATTAAAATTATGGTGAAAAAAATGAAAACATTGACCTCAAGTGAGGCTAGGCAAGGCTTTAGCTCTTTATTAAGTACGATTGAAGTAGAGCCTGTACGTATAACAAAAGATAGTAAGAGCGTGGCTGTCATTATTACAGATACTCGTTACAAAGAATTGGAGAAAATAGAAGATTTTCTTTATGCAGCCGCAGCAGACTTAGCAATCAAGGAAGGTTTTGCTCCTAAGGAGGAGGCTGACGAATTATTAAAGGCACTTACTTCTGATAAATAAAAAATATGAGAGAATATGAGCTAACTAAACAAGCAATAAAGAAATTAAAAAATCTTTCTAAAAATGACCCTAAGCTTGGTACACAAATAGCTTCTAGTATATTGAATCTTAGAAAAGATTTAATAAAGGGGGAATCACTTACAGGGTTTACACTGTATAAAAAAATCAGAGTAAGGAATTTTAGGATTATATATAAGTTTGAAAATGAAATATTACTAATAGCAATTATTGATAAACGAGAAACGGTATATAAAACATTTGAACACTTAGTAAAAAATAGTGGTTCATTTAAGTAAAAAATTTGACATTTCCATTTTTTGAATAAAATATAATCATCAACAAAAGACTTATTATGTATTACCTCCCATTATACATAATTTCATTTAATAGCCAGTAATGGAAATAGATGAAGTTTTTTGTTGATATTAAATGGGTTCTGTCGCATAAAGTTCACCTTTCCAGGTTATCTGCTATCATTAAGTTTAATTTTCTATATTAGGAATTCTCAAATGCTTAGTTTTAAATGGCGCCACTTTGAAAAAGAGATCATTCTCCTAAATGTCAGATGGTA
>NZ_BDMN01000399.1 GCF_002189065.1 Bathymodiolus platifrons methanotrophic gill symbiont | reverse complement strand
TAATAACTTAAAAAATAGCACCATTTTTAGTTGAACATGTGAAATTTCTTTGGCTGAAATTAAATCTTATGATCGTAGGTAATAGGGTGATTTTGTTTTTTGCGACAGAACCAAAAAATTGCTTATTCGTGTCAGGTTTTAGTGGGCAAGGATTTAAACTTGCACCAGAAATTTCAAAAAAAGCAAGCAAGATGAGCATAGCTATATGATTACTATTCGAAGAGCAGAAAAAACCGATCTATTACAGATTGTTGAAATATTTGAACACTATCGGAATTTTTATAAGTGTGAGAGAAATAATGAATTAGCGGTTGAATTTATAAGTAAAAGAATTGAATTTGAAGATTCTTTAATACTTATTGCAGTTGACGAAAGCAAGCCCTTACTAACCATTGTTGGATTTACTCAGATGTATCCACTCTACTCATCAACTGCAATGAAAAAACTCTGGTTGTTAAATGATCTATTTGTTCTCAAAGACTACCGAAAAAAAGGTATAGCTAAAAAGTTGATTGAAAATAACAAGCAAGTTGCGCAGACATCAGGTGCTAGAGGTTTGTTTTTAGAGACGGAATCAACTAATGAAGTAGCCAAAAATATTTATAGTAATGAAGGCTTCATTAAAAATAAAAATATATTTTATAATTTTGATTTATAAGGGCCGAAAATGAAAATGCAAAAATACTTATTTATACCAATAATGCCGACACCTAACGGCAGGTTTCACATCGGGCATATCTCTGGGCCATATTTGAAAACTGATATTTTAGCTAGAAACTTAAAGTTTCTAGGCCATGATGTTAAAGTAATCTAGAGGCTTTTGCCTTTTTTGATCCTGAAACTGGCGAGGCACTGGGCAATCAAACCATACGAATGACTAACTCCGAGATAATCAATAAGTTTCCACGTGGCATCTTAGCGAACAGAACAAATCAGTTTGCTGTAAAAGCAGTAATGAGGGAGCTTAAGGTGAAGCATAAACGGCGAGACTATTATATGCCGCCCCTTATCAAAGCGGAGGGCACAGTCCAGTAGACCTAGTGAGAGTTATGTATCTAGGGGAAAAGGCTTAAAAGAAGTCTATATCCACTATAGTCCTTAGATCATGCCAATTAGAGAAATAACTTATATGTTGTGATAAAGGAGGGTTATAAAAACACCAAGTCATGTACAAGCCGACGGAGCCTAAGAGACTTGGTGTTGAATACCACAAACCATTTAAAGATAGGAGGGGACCAAACGAACAATTAACCAATTAATACGCAATTGATACAACCCACGACAAATTGTATCAAAAAAATGCGTATGTTTCAATTAAAATCGCATCTCTGAAAAGATGCATAACGTACGAAATTATATTGCTATGAATAACTTACAAAATAAAACCTCATCTGAGGTTGCTACAACGGATACTCAAAACCTTGTTAAAAAAACACCTTTAGGCGAACTGCCCTCATGGCTCGACAGTGACATATCCTGTAAATCACCGGATGACAGTGAGCAGGTAACCTCCTGTACTGTTCTGGAGGCATTGCAAAAAATTACTGAGGGTCACTACCTTGTAGACACATATAGACTAGCTGAGGGTAGGGGTAATACATTTTTGATGGAAATGGGTACACGTAAATTAGAGTGCTGCTCATTTTTGGGGGAGTTTAGTGGTTCAATTAGCGAAGAGAACTTTATCCCAGATAGCTGTACTAACACATTAGTTGTCAGTATAGATAATCTACACTCTCCAGAAGAGGTCGGTAAACTCAAAAAAAGGATTTCCCGTCTCCCCTTTGTGCGATTTTGTTTTATCTCATATAGCGGAAAGGGCTTGGAAATAGGGGTACATGTTCCAAGCTTTAGAAATGATGCGGATATAAAAAACATTTTCGGGGCTATAGCTAAATATTTTAAAGCTAAGCTTAACTTAACTCTAGATACGTCTAGCAACGATATTACAAGAGTTGTCCGCCTCTCAAAGGATAACGAGATACATATCAACAAGTCTGCAATAACGATAGATGTTGATAATTTATCGACTACAGCTTATCCAGACCTGTCGGAGGATGATTTGAATAATACGGCTAAAATAATACGGCTTAGAGATCGGGCTTCTAGGGAAGAAGAGGCTAGAATTTTAGAAAGGGAGGCTAGACTTTTAGCCGAGAAAGAAGAGGAAGAGGCTAAACTTTTAGCTCAGGAAGAAGCGAAAAGGGCTAGACTTTTAGCACAAGAAGAAGCGGAAAAGGAGGGCAAGGGAGAAGCTGCTAGCGAAGAGTGCGAAAGGATAGATTACGGTAAGGGTAAAATTGTTTGGCGTTTTAAATTCTCGAATGGCGAAGTGCGAGAATTCGATGGCAGAGGGTGCGAAAGGAGGGGTCGTGGGTGTGTAATTGCTTGGATTAATAACCCCGATGGAAAGAAGAAAGTACCTGCTAGCAGTGGCGAACCTCCTAAGAATGCTAACCCCTGCAAAACTAATCAAGAAGTGGCTGGCAGTGGGGGAAAGTCTACGGGTACTAAGCCCAACCAAGATAGTAAGGGGGCATTGGATGATGCAGCACTTAAGCAGTTAGTAACCGACATGAACGAAGAGTACGCAGTCGTTTCGCTGGGCGGAAAGACTAGGGTTGCGAAGCGGATGGACAATGACACGTATAGTTTTCAGACGTTCGCAGATTTCCAAAACTTCTTTTCAAACAAGACGGTTACTGTACTTAATGACGAAAAATATACGAAGGTTAGCAAAGCTGCTATATGGCTCAACAGCCCTGATAGAAAAGAGTACTCACAAGGTATTGAGTTTTATCCTACGATAGGTGATTCTGATAGAAATAATGGCAGGCTTAATGTATGGAGTGGATTTGGGTATAAGAGAAAGCCTTACAATATCAATCGGATACAGCCGATTCTTGATTACATCAAAGATGTTGTTTGTGGTGGCAATGACGTGTATTGCAGCTACGTTAAGGGCTGGATTGCAAAGGGCTTTCAGAAACCCCACATTCCCGCTGGTACTGCTATCGTCCTAAGAGGAGAGGAGGGTTCAGGAAAAAGCACGTTGGGGCTTATTTTGGCAACCTTGTGGGGCAACAGTGGAATGATTATTGAGGATTCAGATCACTTGACAGGAAAATTCAACAATCAATTAATGAACTGCGCCTTTCTTGCGGGGAATGAGGCTGTTTATCACGGAGATAAAAAAGCACAATCAAAACTTAAATCATTGGTGACAGACACCTCGTTAATGATAGAAGGGAAAGGCGTTGATGCGATTAAGATAAGGAATTGTCTTAAAATCATACTTTCAGCAAATGATGATTGGGCGTAAAAACCAGCTCAAAGCAGAGAAGGTTCTTTTGTCTTGAAGTTAAAAATAAGTTTGGGGACAAAGCGGATAGCCGAGCTTACTATAACAAGCTGTATGAAATAATTGGCGATGATGAATCAAATAGAGATCATGAGGTGTTTTCTATGCTTTTGGACTATTTCTTAACCTGCGATATAAAGGGTTTTAGTCATCAGGACTTCCCGGAGACAGATGAAAGCAGGAATCAACGATTGCATTCGCTAGATTGGATTCCGAAATTCCTTATGGAGGTGTGTGATAGAGGCTCTCTTTTTATGGATGATTCAATTGAAGCAAATCCCTGGCCGGAAAACATACACATGTCAGTCATTAAGCAAGCTTTAGATGAATGGGGAAAGGATAATTATAGATCGGGGTATGACAAGGTGACGTATGATTCTCTAAAAATATATTTTGAGGGTAAACTCGGTCTTGTTAATAAATCTAGAAAATTAACTACATCAAGGAATGGCTCTAAGACTGTAGTCAAACAGAGTCGGGGGTGGCATCTTGGGTCTCCTGATGAGCTACTTCAAAAGGTCAGGATTGCCGAGAATATCGACACCCCGGAAGACGACTAGCACAATGATGAGGATCTAATTTTCCAACTAGAGGGAGGCTGCTTTATGTAGTCTTTCTCTTGGAATGAGGCTGGTTACATTTTTCACTATAAAAGAATGAAAATCAAGATTACAAGATCAAAACAACTTTTAACAGCCGCCGAAGAGTCTATTACGTAGTTTTCTTTTGGAATGTGGCTGGTAACACTTTTCACTGTAAATTTTGTTACCACTAAAAGCCACGCCACACGGGCCTAGGGGGGGGTGGTAACAGGTAACAGGTAACAGGTAACAGGTAACAGGTAACAGGTAACA
>NZ_BDMN01000398.1 GCF_002189065.1 Bathymodiolus platifrons methanotrophic gill symbiont | reverse complement strand
CATGTTTTCAAATTGGGGGCAAAGTAAATGAATAGCATTACCAAAATCACCACCAAAACCCAACCACAAAGCGTAAGCGGTTAAATTTTCTCTGCCTTTAGGAACTAATACCGAGCACTCACATAGAGATTTTAAAACAGGCAGCGTAACTGAATACTCATCCCGAAGCTTAGATAAAGCGGGTAAAATATGTCCTTTAACAGCAAAACATATATTTATCTGAAAGTTTTTTTGAATTCGATGATTGAGAACAGCATCCACTCCATCAAAATTAATACCCGGTACACTTGCAACACAACGACCATCTTGAGCTATTATTATCGAGTGTATATCATCGATAATAGATGGATTTTCTATTGACTTTTGCTCAACTTCTTTAACATCTTTCAAACTAGGGAGGATACATACAGTAGAAAAATAAAGGAGAGCTATTCTTAATGACTCTTTCCCGGATACGTGCTCTCTGGATTTTTTTACACTATCCGAAATATCAACCGGTGGTAATTCTAGCTCCACCATTTGAGCTAGAGCATTTTTTCCAGATATTTCAATTTTGTCGCGAATGGTGATAATTTTTTTTTGTACCCCTAATTCTTCTCGATATTTGTTCGGTATCTTTAGATAGTATTTAAGGGTTTCTTCATAAAAGTACTTGGCAACACTTTGACTATCAGATGACCTTAGATCCCCCTGATGTTTATTGCTATCAGCAATAAACAATAAACAATTTAACCATTCTGATTCATCTTCATTTTTCTGTTCTTTTTCAGCCAGATCAAAATAATCTATCGATCCCAGGTAGTCTCCAGATTCGGATAATTTTTGGCCTAGAGTAATAAGCCGGTTGACTATATTTACCCTACAATTACTCTTAATATCTAATTCATTTAGAAGTAATAGCTGAGCCAACGATCTGCACATCGGAGAATCTTTCTGAAAGGAGGTATAAAGTTTATTTTTAATTTCTTTTGATCCGTCCTTATAATTAATTTTCTTACATAAGATAATAGCTCTATGAAAACAATCACTTACGCCTATATGCCAGTTACCTGAGTCGATTGAGTGAGATATATAAGCATTTACTGCAATTTTGGCATGATTTCCCTTCTTTTTGCACAACCACAATAGATCAGCTAATCGAGCCTTAAGCCACATGTTATCTACTACAGGCAAAATTTCTTCGAAAAATACTAACGCGTCCTGGGTAAAGGAATCAGGAGTAAGAAAGGGGAGATTACTTCTTTTCCACAATGGTTTAAATGGCTTATTAATATCTTCTGCTGAAAGATACATGGAGGTCGCATTGGACAGCAAGTTTAAAATTTCGGCTTGTTCAGATTCTCCCGATTTTTCTTTTTCTCTAGCCGCTATCGACAGGCTTTCCATGACACCCTCATAACCATGATGATTTTCAGTTGCTTTGTCGAAGTGCCATTCACAAGCAATAAAATTCGATTTAGAAAGTTTTTTTTCCATAAGCTTACTCCTCTATACCCAACGACTTCAAGATGGTTCTGTCGCAAGTATTATTAAAAATGTAAATAGCCTGATCTTCAGGCATAACTACTTACTGTTCGCTGATTTTAAGCAAGGTTAGCAGAAGTCGGGGGCAACGCAGAATTCGGAACATAAACCCCGTTAAGGGTTTTTCAGCAATTTATTTCCACTTTCTCGTAGCATTCCCTCTGGCGAAACATAGCGGTAAAGCGTTTGTCGTGTAACACCTAATTCTTTACATAAATCACTGATCTTTGTTTCAGGATGTTGCATAGACGCAGCGGATAATCTGACTTTAGCTGGTGTCATTTTAAAAGAAGCGCCGCCAGTTCTACCGCGAGCACGCGCAGAAGCTAAACCTGCTTTAGTTCGTTCAGAAATTAAATCACACTCAAACTCAGCTAATGCAGCAAAAATACCAAATACTAATTTCCCTTGTGAGGTCGTAGTATCAATTTGTGCGCCTTGTCCTGTCAATACTTTGAAATCAATACCTTTGCTGGATAAGTCATACACTGTATTGATTAAATGCCTTAAATTACGACCTAAGCGGTCTAACTTCCACACAATCAGCGTATATATGGGGATTGTCGTACACATCCATATCAAAGTCTATAATTTAAATATGACACATTGATATGA
>NZ_BDMN01000397.1 GCF_002189065.1 Bathymodiolus platifrons methanotrophic gill symbiont | reverse complement strand
CTGATTTTGGTTCACTACACCCCTTGTCTGCAACGCCATCAGAGGGGCTTTCCTCAGCGAGAGGCGGCTAAAATGGGGTTTTAACAGAGTCTAGCTCAGAAAAAGGCACTCCTTTCAGGAGCTTATTCATTTTGACTTCAAACCCCCTCATTTTTTGACTCAACTCGTGCATGACAGAATCCCTGTCTTTTTCTTTAATGCCGACACTCTCCATGGGGTTCTGTCGCAAAAAAACAAAATCACCCTATTATCTACGATCATAAGATTTAATTTCAGCCAAAGAAGGTTCGCATGTTCAACTAAAAATGGTGCTATTTTTCAAGTTATTATTTTACTGAATACCACATTTTACTTGGCTTTAACACTATATTATCGTAATTTTAATGATGGACTGAGAAGGTTTTTTCCTGCATGGTGTTTTATACACTTATCGCATAAAAACAGGTTACAGTTGACTTTTTACACAAGCATTTGTTTTTTTGCGACAGAACCTTCTGGAGACCATCATCCCGTTCGTGGATGACAGCGTTAGAATCGACAATTAGAATTCACGAATAGCTCGCGTGTCTTGAGCTGCGTCTTTCACTATGCCGGTAATATCCATTTCTTCACTCTTTTTATCCCCAAATACGATGGCCTCCACCGATTGGTAGGCATATATGCTAACCTTATCCGTGCCATGATAATCTTCTATAGCCTCACTTGAACTTACATACATTCTAAACCTAAAAGGGTAAATTCTCGGTTCCCATAGGTTTTTGTACATTAATACTAATTCCCCTGTTGAAGGGATAAACCAGTCACTATAACCATTGAGCGTGTACTCGTCTACTATCTGGGCATTGGTTTTTCTACCATCTCTGCCTTCACAATTATCCAGTATAGCGCGGGTGTTCCATTTACCTGCACCAATCCCCTTAGACTTCGAACCAGGAATCATGACTCCAAAACAACCCCACTCTATAGGAACATTTTCCTGACCTTCCCTCCAATTATAATCTGTGTAACTGACCTGATCTTCCGGCGCCATTTCAAATCCATGTTCGCCAGCACTTGTCACATAGAACACTACACCCCCAGCAGGCCCCTTATCACCGATGTCATACGCACACTTCCCATTGATGAGTTCTTTAGGGCAAGAGACGACGACCTTATCTTTCTCACCACCTTTCTTTATATGGGTTTGTTCTTCCATAATATT
The DNA here is from genome assembly GCF_002189065.1 of Bathymodiolus platifrons methanotrophic gill symbiont. GTDB lineage: Bacteria > Pseudomonadota > Gammaproteobacteria > Methylococcales > Methylomonadaceae > Methyloprofundus. The sequence goes on along the minus strand of NZ_BDMN01000397.1, from coordinate 3,254 downwards.
CTTAATTTCTTCCTTCAAGGGGGTAAGGACATCAGATACAGAAACTGCTGAGTGAGTCATTATCATAGCCATTAGGGATAGCACCCAGACTAGTTTTTCTTTTCTTAAGTTTTTCATAAGTACCTCTTGTTTAATTTTTTTTTAAAAAATATCAGTAATATACTGATTTCTAATGCCATATAATCTATCTCTGGTCTTTATTTCAGTTTTTATCCGTTTTTTAAGGCCAAACACACTAAAATCAGGTTTAATTAAAAGTTACGTATCGCACGAACTCGAGATGGATGATACCTAACGTCGGGACCCCTGATTCCATTGCTGAAATTTTCGAACCACGCTTTGGTTACATTAGAATTATACTCTGAAGAACTAGAATAGCTGCCCCCATGGAATTCACCTAGATCTTTAGTTTTCAAATTATTGTACATTAACTCTAACTCATCTATTGATGGCAGGAACCAATTAGTGTGTCCATTGAGAGTATAATCAGATGCAACTTTAGCTGCAATACTTACGCTTTCGCATTTTTTACTTAGAATAGCTGCTGTATTTGTTTTACCTGCACCGACATGTAGGCCATCAGCTCCAACATCGATACCATAACAACCCCATTCTGCATGTTGCTGGTCCTCTGGAGCCGCTTCTAGACCATGTATCCCGCCTTCTTCTATATAAAACACCCACCCTCCTGCTGGCCCTATATCCCCAATTTTATAGATATCGATCCTACACGGTTCCCACTGTGGTATGTCACTACCACGGCAAATCCTTAGAGCCAATGAGCGTGTTTCATTAGATGGAAATTCGGGGATAGGCATTACGTGATTCGTATTAAAGTCTATAATTCTCTTAATTGTTGTAATATCTTTTGTAGTAGTTGCTATCCGGGTTGCATTGCGGGCAATCGCCCTGGCGTTATCTTCAACCTGAGACGCTGATGCCGATATGGAACCCACTAATAGCGACAGCAGGAATATAAATTTCAATTTTTTCATCATAATTCTCTTTTATCTAATAGCCATACAAGGGGGAGGGGTGAATATTGATTTATCAGCAGATTAGAAAGGACGAACAGCTCGTACTCTAGCAGCGTTCTCAATTTGCTTACCCAGTAAGTACGGATCAGAAGAATCATAAAAGTCTTTCGCAAAAGCCGAATTAGAATCGTATTCTGTAGATGACCAATATACTATATCTTCCCCCGAGCTATTCTTTTCAATTCCTGCTAGATTATTCAGAAAGATCACAGAGTATATTAATTTTAAGGACCCTGTCGAGGGTAAGTGCCAGCCAGAAATACCGTTACTCGAGTAACTAGCTGCTAAATATGCCGCTGATTTCATACCTACGCTAGTGCAGTCCGAGTCTGTAGCCAAAATGGCATCTGTATTTGCTTTACCGTCCCCTACTGCTTGTCCTCGTGCTCCAGTAATAGCAGTTCCAGAGCACCCCCACGGGGATGAGAGTTTTATATCTTCTAAAGCAACTTCTAATCCATGTTTTCCGCCGTCAGTGGTGTAAAAGACAACGCCTCCCGCCGGGCCGGTATCCTCTACTTTATAAGTATCATCACACGCTCCCCACTGAGGGTAGTCACTGTCTTTACAAAGCCACAGAAAGACTGTTTCCGCCGCTGCCTCTGTGGGTACACTCGTCACTCTATTTTTCATTGTTAAGGCCTCTATCTTAACGGCCTCTAAATTATTTTTATTTCTAGCGATTCCAGCGGAGTTCTTAGCAATATCTCCGGCAGTATCCGCTATAGCAATATGACTAAAAAACAGTGTAGTTGCAAAAGCACAAGCCACCAACACCTGACTATTCAATTCTGAAATTTTCATGAATACCTCTTGTTTTGTTAGAAAGAACGAATAGGAACAACGAAATAAGAATTAGGTTTCATCTCCCACTTCTTACTCCCACTATCTTCATTGTCTTTTAAATCTACTAATACCCCCCAAGCTTTATTTTTACCCACCTCAGAAGAAGACCAAAATTTAGTAGCGTCCTTAGTCCTCGCATAATATAAAACTTGATATGCTAGGAATAATTCATCTCTTGATGGTAAGTACCAGTCGGTATACCCGCCAAGGTTGTAATCAGAGGCAACCTTAGCGGCTATCGGAGAGCCATTCTCACTAACACACCCAGCACCTAAGATGGCATCAGTATCTGTCTCCCCTGAGCCAATGCCAAGGTGAATTGCACCGACCACGTTCGTTCCTTTGCAACCCCACTCATGTGCACTTAGAATCTCACCTGCTTCTAAGCCGTGCTCTCCATCTCCGGAAATTTTAAACACCATTCCCCCCGCTGGGCCCGTACCTTTTAGTTCATACACCGAACAAGGTCCCCACTGAAAAGCGCCAGAGGAAGAACAATGTCTCAGCATAAGACTCTTTGGTCGCTCAGAGTGATGTGAAATAGGGGGAAGATGAGATAAAAACTTATCCTTGTTTTTAGAATTTCTTATTTTTCCCAGATTAATCTTCGCGGTATTCGAAGCTATGTCGTGTTTATTTATTAAAACAGACGCTGCATTGTGTTCTGCATCCGCAAATGCAAGGGAATGGACTAACAAAGCACTGATAATAACTATAGTTTTCATTATGAACTCTTAAATTTAAAATACGAAACATGAACATGATGGCCTATCGGGAAAAAATTCAAAAGCACTGATGTTCTATTCTCAAAAGTTTTTTCCTCTCCTTAATTGTAACTTCTCATTACCCACAGGCAGCGGCCGCACGGATGACTTCAGATAACGGAGGGATATCTCCTACACCCAGTAAGCGATTTTTCAAATAATCATTCTGCGTACTACCGCTAATTTTTCGTTTTCTGACGTAATCCCTTATGTCTCGTTCACTTAAATTGTTATGAAGTGGAAGGTAGGGCTTATCAAGGACACGGAGAAGTTAATATTGATTTTTTCCCGTCCGATTGAGGGCTTTATTCAGTGTTTCGTAACAGGTGTTGGTTCTGTCGCATAAAGTTCACTTCCCCAGGTTATCTGTTATCATTAAGTTTAAATCTCTATATCAGGAATTCTCAAATGCTTAGTTTCAAATGGCGCCACTTTGAAAAAGAGATCATTCTCCTAAATGTCAGATGGTACTTGGCTTACCCACTCAGTTATCGCAATCTTGAAGAAATAGCGGAAGAACGAGGCTATCATGTTGACCACAGCACACTTAACCGCTGGGTTATCACGTATGCGCCTAAATTAGAGAAAGAATTTCACAAAAAGAAGC
>NZ_BDMN01000396.1 GCF_002189065.1 Bathymodiolus platifrons methanotrophic gill symbiont | reverse complement strand
CCGTCCAGCCATTTGAGGTAGTCTTAACGGAGCAGGGTTTTGTGCGTAGTTGAGACGGACGCAGGGCGACCTGGGCATCTCCCATTCGCTGCGTAGGCGAATGAATGTTGGTGACAGGAGTCCCAGAATGTTGTGAGGTAGCATGGCGCGCCTGTATCGCTAAAATTGGGGAGTAGGCTTTAGCCTACATCTTATAGTGATTTATGTAGGCTAAAGCCTACTCCCCAATGCTAAAAATCATACTCGCGCAACTCACCCAACACAGCAATAAAAAAGCCCTTATAAAAAAGGGCTTTTTAAATAAGGATTTAAACCACTTTAACCAAGCATCTCCCGAATTAGGAAAGTGGTCTTTAGCCTTAAACCTTGGGGGTCTAATCCTGCTCTGGCATATCCTGAACAATCATAATGTACGGTTCGCCCAATGGAAATTCATCATCCATATTTTTAAAGTAAACTACTTTTCCGTAAGTTTCATTAACTGCTGGTAATATTTTTGCTGCTTCTTCCGCTGTTAAATCAGGGAATGTAGCGTGTGCTCTTGGTACTTCTACTAAGTGATAGTGCCAGTAATGCTTTTCTTCTTCAGGCAATGAATTATATTGCGCTGTAGTAATAATATACTCAAAACCGATTGGCTTATCCTGGTCTTTCATTCCTGAATGGAACATTAAACAAATAAAAGTACCGTCGTCATAAGCTTTACAATGATGATGTACAATAATTTGTAATTTAGGATCATTTATATCATGAGAATCAGGTCTCATATGTCTGATCGCCTGGATATGTAGGTCGTTAAACCCTAAGTGATTAGGATATTCTTTTTGGCGCGGATTCAGTGTCTCGTTATAGACCGCTTCTTTTTCAACCACAATGGGGGCTTTCTCAAATGTTGAACAACCCGTCATAAATGCGACTAACGCACCTGCAATCAGTAATTTTGTTTTCATAATGATCTTCCTCTTTAGAAAATGCTTATCAGATAGTTTTAATTATATTCGTTCTTATTGAGTAAATACATATTAGGGTTTTATTGTATGCTAATAATTATTTATGTCAAATAAATTTCCTAGTAATTTAGTAAACAATTATCACA
>NZ_BDMN01000395.1 GCF_002189065.1 Bathymodiolus platifrons methanotrophic gill symbiont | reverse complement strand
AATGCTGGTGTATCGAGGTTTATTTTAGGTGGTTTTGCCATGTTTATAGCAAACCCCTACTTAATTCCCCTTAGGCAATAGCATTTGAAACGAATGAAAAGACTATTTTTTTCATATAGTTGTAGCATAGTTTCAATTTTACCATAAATAATTATTGGGAAACTTCAGTTGAGTAAATACATATTAGGGTTTTATTGTATGCTAATAATTATTTATGTCAAATAAATTTCCTAGTAATTTAGTAAACAATTATCACATTTACATAAAATACAATATATTTCATAAACTTACAATGATATTTAATATATTTCCCGCGTTTTATCTTGCTCTTGTATTTTTTAATTTTGCCTATAATATAGACCTAACAGCTTATGACCTGGTCGATTTGCCTTGCTTTAGAGAGCACAACATACTAACCTAGAGTCATCCCACACACTTGATACCACACTACCATTCACTTAGCAACAGGTATTTGACATGAACATTAAACAACAGCTTTTATTTACTTTGACTCTAACCATAACCATCATGGCTAGTTCAGTCCTGGCATTTAGTGACTCGCCTGATAATAACTATCCTTTATCTCCCAGCCAGGCAGTACCTACACTTGCACCCATGCTAAAAAAGGTATTACCTAGTGTGGTCAATATATCGACTCAAGGCACAGTCGCCGTAGAACAGCACCCGATGATGAATGATCCATTCTTTCGTCGATTTGCTCCCCAGATGCCTAAAGAACGACTAACACAAGGAATAGGTTCAGGTGTTATTGTCAATGCAAAAAAAGGCTATATTATTACCAATAACCATGTTATCGCTAATGCCGATACCATTTTTATTACTTTACAAAACAAGCAGAAACTAAAGGCTAAATTGATTGGTACCGATGCCGAAACTGATATTGCTGTTTTACAAGTAGAAGCCGGTGACCTAACCAGCATTCCGCTAGGTGATTCTGATAAATTACAGGTAGGAGATTTTGCGGTAGCGATTGGCAACCCATTTGGCCTAAGCCATACCGTCACTTCTGGCATGGTCAGCGCACTCGGGCGCACCGATTTAGGTATAGAAGGCTATGAAAACTTTATCCAGACCGATGCTTCCATCAACCCGGGAAATTCAGGTGGTGCTTTAATTGATTTACGTGGTCGCTTAATTGGTATTAACTCTGCCATACTTGCTCCTAGCGGAGGAAATATTGGAATTGGTTTTGCTATACCTATTAATATGGCAAAAAAAATCATGGATCAGTTATTAGAACATGGAGAAATTAAACGCGGTTTGCTAGGAGTACAGATTCAAGACTTAAGCTCCGACCTTGCTGATGCGATGGATTTAAAAGGTATTCATGGTGCACTGGTCTCTCGTGTTAGCCCGAAAAGTACGGCGAAAAAAGCAGGTATTAAGGCAGGCGATGTGATTGTTGCTGTTAATGGTAAAAAAATAACTGGCGCTAGCTCACTGCGTACCAATATTGGTTTAAAGCGTGTTGGTGAAAAAGTAAGTATCGATCTTTACCGCGACAAACAACGTAAAACAGTGACCGCAAAAATAGGCGGTTCTACACAGGGTCAAATGACAGCTTCTGCCACTAAGTTACCACTATTAAAAGGAGCGACTTTAAAAGAACTGAGCAAAAAACAACCTTATCAAGGCATTACAAAGGGATTATTAATCACTGATGTTCAAGCTAATAGCCCAGCCGCTCAGGTAGGTTTAATGGGGGGTGATATTATTCTGGCAGTGAACAAAAGAAAAGTTACATCAATTGCCGACTTAAATAAAGCCACAGCCCTATCACGTAACCAACTGTTAATTCATTTGCAACGCGGACAAAATTTCTTATATCTTGTTATTAAATAACTTGCATCGAGTGAGTAAGCCTTTCAATCTCTGCTTTTATCAGGTTTATTATTTATAACCATAAAGTATAAAGGGCATGAAGATAATAAAGGATGTTTTATACAACTAACCCCAGTGACTATTATGTTAGAAATACAACAGATTCCAGTACTCAATGATAACTATATTTATCTTATTCATGACCCTGAGTCCGGAGACACGGCCGTTGTTGATCCAGCAGTCGCAAATCCGGTTTTAAGTGTACTCAAGCAAAACAACTGGCAACTCAGCACAATTTTTAATACCCACCACCACACAGATCACGTAGGTGGTAACTTAAGTTTAAAAGAACAGACAGGGTGTACAATTGCCGGCTGTGCTGCTGACCAAGGGTGTATTCCAGGCATTGATATAAAACTATCGGAAGGTGATATCTTAAAGCTTGGCACTCATAGCATCCAGGCGATTAGTTGTGCAGGGCATACTTCCGGGCATATCGCTTTTTATATTCCCGACTCAGATGCCCTTTTCTGCGGTGATACACTTTTTGCCATGGGTTGCGGACGTTTATTTGAAGGAACTGCAAAACAGATGCAGCAATCCTTAAGCAAATTCACCGCCCTCCCCTTAAATACAAAAGTTTACTGCGCACATGAATATACAGTAGCTAATGCAGAATTTGCTATTTCTGTAGAACCTGATAATCAGGATTTACTTGAAACCATTGAACGAATTAAAGAGTTAAGGGCCAATAATCAGCCTACCGTGCCAACCACATTAGAACAGGAACTTGCGACTAATCCGTTTTTACGCGCTGATAGTGCAAGCATACAAAAAACTCTAGGTATGCAGGATGCATCTGAACTAGCTGTTTTTACTGAAATCAGGCAAAGGAAAAACCGGTTTTAGTTATGTTTCCCTTGAATGAGAGATTCAGGGTGTCGCTCCAGGTAATCCGCCAAAAAACGCATTGATTTAGCAGAGCGGCGTAATTCAATCAAGGTACTGTTCAGGTTTTGCTGTAACTGAGCATCTTTATTAAAAGCCTCACCTACACTATTTGCACTTAACTGAAATTGCTTAAGAGTCATATCAGTATTTGCCAGAGTTTGCTGCATATCTGCAAATAATGGCTCTACTGCAAGATCCATTTTTTTCATAATACTGCTGCTATATTTCAGCGTTCTTTCTGTATGCAGCGCAATAGATTCGGAACGCTGGTTAAAACTAGCTAAAATACCTTGTAATTCAACCAGAGAGGTAGATAAACCATGAATTGCCATGCGTGTATCTTCTGATCCGGTAATCTCCTTGAAATTTCTAACCGTAACCAGCAACTCAGCAAACAACTCCCGAATATTAATATTCTGAATTTCTCTCATCACATCCGTTACATTTTTTTTTACTTCCTGACTACTCGAGGTTATTGCAGGTAGCTCAACATAATCTTTGTTTAAATGAGTTAATGTCATAGGTGAATCAGGTTTTAATAAGGTTTCAATATACAACTGTCCCGTTACTATACTGGTATATTGCAGCTGCATACGCAAACCATTTTTGATCAACTGCTCCATCATCGTCTTGTCGCCATTAAACTCTTTAAACTGCAAAAGTAGCTTGCACTTTTCATGATCTATTTCAATAAAAACCGGGGTTAATATACGCCGGGGTTCCGGCTCCAGCTGCACATGTATATCCGTCACTTTACCAATGGGTACACCTTGCATTTTCACTAGGGCGCCTATCGACAAACCATTCACTGACTCATTAAAATAGATAACAAACTCTGACTTTTCAGAGAACCATTTACCACTGGTAAACACGGTAATGCCTAAAAGAGCAATACATACCGCCCCTAGCACAAAGATACCAATAATGGTTGGATTTGCTTGCTTACTCATTTACATCACTTTTCAACATAGTTTTATGTAGCATTATTTGATACCTCGACTTAAAAATCGCTGCACAATAGGATTAGGACATTCATTTAATAATTTTTTTGGTGCGCCTTGTGCAATCATTGTTTTACTCATCGAGTCGAGAAAGATTGAATCAGTACCAATCGCAAATAAACTAGGTAGGTCATGAGTCACCACGACAATGGTCGTACCTAAACTATCCTGAATACTTAAAATTAAATCATCTAATAATTTGGCACTTTCCGGATCCAGACCAGCTGAAGGTTCATCAAAAAACAAAATGTCTGGATCTAAAGCCAGAGCACGCGCTAAACCAGCCCGTTTTTTCATACCGCCACTAATTTCAGCAGGATAATACTCTTCAAAACCCACCAGCCCAACTAAAGCTAATTTTAAATAGGCCAGTCCTTTAATCTCATCAGCAGCCAAATCAGTATATTCTTTTAACGGTAGGGCAATATTTTCTTCTAAAGTTAAAGAGCTCCATAATGCCCCACTCTGATACATTACACCATTAGCACGCATGATTTTTTTTCGTTGCGCATCAGAAATTTGCCACAAATTTTTATTTTGATAAAAAATTTCACCCTGTGCAGGTTTTTTCAATGCCAGCAAATGCCGTAACAGAGTACTTTTACCACAGCCATTACCACCCATGACAATAAATATATCACCTTTGTGGATAGTAAAATTAAGCTGCTGCTGAATAATAAAATCATCATAGGCCATGGTTAAATTTTTAACTTCAATATGTACTTCTTTCATATTAAAAATCTATAATCTCGTAAACCACAGTCAAAACAGCATCCGCCACAACAATACTAACAATCCCTGCAACCACCGCAGCCGTTGCGGCATCACCGACCGAAGAAGAACTCCGACCACACTGCATACCACTCAAACATCCAGATAACGCGACAAGCACGCCAAAGACACAGCTTTTTATTAAACCGGTTAAAAAATCATCTAGATCTAATGCAGATTTCGTTTGTATTATGTATTCAACCACAGTAATATCCAGCATGGTTACACAGACTACCAGCCCACCCAAAATCCCCATTAAATCCGCATACAGACATAATAACGGCAACATGAAAATCAATGCCAGCATACGTGGTAATACTAAAAAATCAACCGGTGAAATGCCTAAGGTTTTCAGAGCATCGATTTCCTCATTCACCTGCATAGATCCCAGCTGTGAAGCAAAAGCAGCCCCGGTACGCCCAGCCATAATAATAGCGGTCATCATAGCGCCCATTTCACGCGCCATGCCTAGGCCAACTAAATTAGCAACATAAATTTGCGCACCAAATATTTTCAGCTGCATAGCTCCGACAAAGGCCAGAATCAAACCGACTAACAAACTGATTAAAGTGACAATAGGCAATGCTTTTGGCCCACAATCCTGCATTATCAACCATAAGTCCCGTTGCCGAAAACAGGCTTTGCCACGAAATAAACGTAAAGAACTAAAGTAAACCTCACCAACAAAAGTCAGCATAGTCTGCGTTTGTTTATAAAACTCTAGAGTTTTTTGCCCTAACTGCGCAAGGAATGAAGACTCTAGCTTAACTTTTTGGCCACTCTCACGCACAGGAAAAGCGGATGCCTGTTTTAATAATCCCAGAGCTGCAGCAGGCAAATCAGCCATATTCAGCTCTATATTTTGATCCTTACAATAAGCAGACAATTCAAATAAAAATAACACTAGACGGCTATCCCACCGCCCTAATTGCTGACCATTCACGTTTAATTGCACACAGTCTAGTTTGTGCAACTCATGCTTAACCTCAGTAAAAACGGGCATAATATTGCCCATTACCCAGTCACCCAAAATATGTGCCTGGGCAACTTTTTCATCACTTAAAGAAAGTTTAAAGATACATTTATTCAATGATAAACCCGTCATTCACGATAATACATAGTTAATATAAGCAATATTTATCAAGTGCCGTCAAGAAATTATTGCTTATTTTAGCTACTCAGAAAAAG
>NZ_BDMN01000394.1 GCF_002189065.1 Bathymodiolus platifrons methanotrophic gill symbiont | reverse complement strand
CAATTGTGATCTGTTAGAAAAAATATCAGGAACTTTTTTTGGGGAAATAAACTCAATTTTAATTAGACACTGGATTATAGGCGTTTGTAACTTGGTGGATCGTGAATCAACTAAGGTAAAAGGCGAAACTTGTGAAAACATTTCAATTAATCTAATAAATGCTCAAATTAAGAAGCAATTTGATGGTGATAAATGGCGTAAACAAATTGAGGTCTGCGCGAAAGATAGCATCAGGATTCCTATTAAAATAACAGGTATTGAAATAATGAAAATGATCAAAAAAGGACAAATGTTCGAGGGGGATGGTTTTATTCATTAGCTGCATAAAGGTCAGTTATGACCAATCTTTACCGTCATAATAAGTTATTGCGACAGAACCAAAAACATAACCCTTTTCAATTAAACATCCGAATTTACCAATGGTATATCTAATTATGAAAAATTTTAAACTTTTACCACTTGTAGCTATTTTGGCTACATCTCCCGCAGTTGTACATGCCAAGACTTTAGGAAGGGGAATTACCGATAATGGTAAGGTGTCCGAAGGGGCTTTTATTACCGATGCGGATTGGAATAATTTCCTACATGTGGATAACCTATGGCGGACCACTTATGCCATCCTAGGTAACAATCACAAGCGTTTCAACATCAATGAACGGTCTGCGGAGCTAGTGAAGGGGGATGTTGATACTTTGAAAAATACGGTTTTTAATTTAACGGGGACTTTAGAGTCTCTTCCTAATCAAGTGGGAGATTTATCAAGGCTTGTCACTTCAAATAAGTTAGCGGCGACGGAGACCTTCACCAGTAAGTTAGTTACTCAAAATCTAAAGAAGGATGTTGTCCGTAATGAAAAGGATATTGAGAAAATCGAGACAAGTATCACAGGCGTTAATACTGATCTACGCGAGGTTAGAAATAACCTGAAAGGCTTAGACAGGATTGAGGCTGGAATGGACTCTTTTCAAAACAGTATAGATAGCATGCAAAATGCTATCAACCAAATACCTGAAATGGTCATGCCTAGCGACTTGGACACTTCAACATCTCGTGGGTTGATTACTTTAAAAAGATGTCCAAACACTTTAGAGGTGACGTGGGGAATTTGTACCTATCAAGCTGGTGATAAAGGGCCCGCAGGCGGTATTGTAGTATCTGCTACAGAAGATGGGAGGCACGGGTTAGAGCTATCGTTTAAGCAATCTTCTAGTACCTTTGGTTGTGACGGTGTAGCCATAGCAACAGGAGCGTCGGACGCACCGGGCAAGGGCTTTACGAATGCGATTGCTAACAGTGCCTGTGGTAAAGAGTCTTTAGCCATGAAATCCAGATTGTATGAGCCTAATGAGCTAACGGGCTGGTATATCCCCTCAATTGCTCAGCTACAAAGTATTCATGATAATTTAGACACCTTGGATTTACACATTGATGAGGTTTATTGGAGTTCCTCGTTAGTGGCCGGGGATGAGGAGGTAGCTTTAGCTTTTGACTTTATGAGCAACACGTCTGTTCAAGTAAATCGATCAGATACTGCATCAGTCAGGTTTGTAAGAAATTTCTAGCAGTTTAAAGTCTTTGATTGGGAAACCGTCATATAAGAAACAACTAATTGAGAATTAATAATATGAAAAATTTTAAACTTTTACCCGTTACAGCGATTGTACTAGCCATGGCCTCCGGTGTATCGCAAGCGAAAACTTACGGAGCCGGAAATACTAGCTATACCGACAATGGGAAAATATCAGACGGGGTTGAGCTAATCAAGTCTGAGTATGATATACATGGAAATGGCAACACATGGCAGACTCATTTTAAATTCGAGGGATTCACCCATAAAAGATTTAACATCTTAGAAAAGAGGACTGATGTCTTGAGAACGGATACGGATGCTTTGAAAGAGTCCGCATCCCAGATAGAGGTAAACAAAACTAAAATTGCCGAGATGGATCAGCAGATGGGGGCTTTTACCGATAAGATTGCAACCGAAAATCTGGGAAAAGATGTAGAGCGTAATGAAAAAGATATCTTAAAGAATGAGACTCTTATCACCGGGGTCAATACGGATCTAAGAGAAATAAGAACGGATCTAAGGGGGTTGCACCGCATCGAGGCAGGGATGGACTCTTTTCAAGATAGCATTGAAGATATGCAAAGTGATATTGATAAGATCCCCGCATTAGCTAAGCCAGATAACGTGGTTACTGAGGGATCAGGGAGTGAACTTACTTTGAAAAGATGCCCCAATACTTTAGAAGTGACGTGGGATATATGTACTTATCAAGTAGGTGATAACGGACCCGCCGGCGGTATTGTAATATTTGCTACGGAGGACGGCAAACATGGCCAGGAGCTGTCTTTCAAACAACCTTCGAGTACTTTTGGATGTGAGGGTGTCGCTATCCCCACAACAATATCCGACTATTTCGGTGCGGGTTCCACCCAAGCCATTGCGAACACTAACTGTGAGGGGGGCTCTCTTGCGAATAAGGCTTTACGATATGTCACACACGTTAGGCATGGATGGTATATTCCCTCTATTGCACAGTTGCAAAGTATCCACGATCACTTAGGGGATATAGGTTTACACATTGACGAAATCTACTGGTCATCAACACTAGTTGCTGAAAATAATGATGTTTCCTGGGCGTTTGACTTTATGAGCAACACGCCTGTGCAAAGAAATCGATCAGATACTGCATCAGTCAGGTTTGTAAGAAATTTCTAGCAGTTTAAAGTCTTTGATTGGGAAATTACAGTGAAGATAATTATAGGTGTCATAATATTTTTAATATCCTTTAACGCAAACGCACTTACTTTCAAGCAGATGATGAAAGCGTTAGAAATTGCGATCGTTAAGAATTACAATAACATTAACACGTTAATCGTGGGTCATAATACTCTGGAGAAAGGTCTAAATAAGGTGACGGGAGAGCTAGCACCTCTGATAACCGAGTCTAAAATAGACCATGACAGAGTTATCTCGGTTTCACGAGAGGTTGAGGTAAACCGGCTTCAAGTTGAGGATTTTAAGACTTCGGTTATATCTTTAGAGAACAAAGTGGCTCAGTTATCGAGCTTGAAAGATGACATGGAGGGGCTGGAGATTCTGGAGGGTGCAGTCCGAGACATGGGTGAAGATGTGAGTGAGGTAACGCAAAACTTACAGAGTTGGCCGGAATCTAAGATACCCAGAACCGCTGAGATCGAGGACGTGTCAGGGGTTCTGACGCTAAGAAGGTGCCCTAACACCCTAGAGTTTGTTTGGGGTTCATGCACTTACGCGGCAGGTGATCGAGGACCCGCAGGAGGTATTGTTGTTATCGTAACTGATGATGGTAAAAACGGGATTGAAATATCCGAAGAGTTGCCTCCTGCGGAATATGGCTGTGATAGGAAAAAGGTCAAAGTGCCCTCAAAATGGGGTCGTAAAAAAACAAATTTAGAGAAAACGGAATTGGTGGCTAGCAGTGAACAGTGCGGGGGAAAAACCCTCGCTAAAAAATCCTTGGATTATGCCATCAACGGAAAGGATGATTGGTATCTCCCGGGGGTGAATGAGCTTGCCTATATCTATGATAACCTCGATGAACTGGGTTTGAATATGGAGGGCGTATATTGGGCTGTTGAGGTATCAAGGTATGACCCCCGCAGGCTTTTTGCGTCAGCTTTCAATTTCCATAGGGGGCATTTCGTAGATAAGGAGAGAGCCATAGAGCAAAACGTAAGGTACATTCGGAGGTTTTAGATGAAGCTGAATAAAAAAATCCTAGCGGGTGGTTTGTTGCTGATTGCCCCTATACAAAAAAGTTTCGCTCTATCAACCCTTGGATGGATTGTACTGATACAATCGGTTGCAGCCGGGTTTGTTATGACTACTCTCGGAACTGGAGTAGTGCTTTCCGTGATGTTAGCAAAGATAGTAGAGGACGCTTCGGATTTTGAGGGTCTGAGTAGTTACAATGATTGGCAGATAGAAACTAGCTCAAGCAATGCCGTAGCTCGGACAATGTATGATCGGCTTAAGCACCATCCAGCCTTTAATGCCCAGAGACTAAAGGCTGGTAAGGCTCGTAATGATAGGATGATACAGGCCTTTAACGATACGGGGCATGCCACTTATGCCATGTATTTACGGAGTGTAGAGACTGAGAAGGAAATAGGTCTAGCCAGAGAGGTCATGGACGCCGTTAAGTCGGAGGTTATGACAGAATCAGACCGCGTTTTTAAACATGAGGATCGCGCGGATGCCTTGATTGCCCTGACGGAAGGTGCAGAAGGTAAGTTGGCGGACAATGGAGATTCGGTCAAGGCACTTGCGCGGAGTGTGAAGACTGCAAAGCAAGGGTTTATGAATATAGCAGATTTTGATCTGCCACCTTATTTGGAGTATACCGGCAAGGACGGGGAGTTAGTCTTAAGATATTGCCCCCTAACCGGTACTATGACTTGGCGGGGTTGCTGATTATAGATATATACATTAGATGCTAAAATAAGAGGGTACAGTCTTTAG
>NZ_BDMN01000393.1 GCF_002189065.1 Bathymodiolus platifrons methanotrophic gill symbiont | reverse complement strand
GGTATTGAGCTAATGAAAATGATCAAAAAAGGGCAAATGATCGGAGGAGATGGTTTGTCTCCTGCAGGACAGTTTTATTCATTAGCCGCATAAAGACCGGTTATGACCGGTTTTTATGCGCACGATAAACTTTTGCGACAGAACCGTTGAATCTAAGTCAGGAATAATATTATGTTGAAGGATTTAAAAATTGATCTAGAGACTCATTGCAAGAACCTAGAGACCCCATTTCTTCATCGAATAAAGTTTGATTCAACAAGTATCTATCTTACAAAAACAGTTTTCTATAATTTGCTTACTGCAAAAAATGACCATGGATATTATCGTTTTTTTTCGTGGGATGACCCAAGAGCAAAAGATTTTTTGAGAATTGAGCTAAATGATTATAGTCCTGATATTGGAGGTTGCATTAGGTTGGGACGTGCAAATTTAATTGGACGTTATAGACCAGAAGGTAGTGATTTACAGGATGTGCAATATGAAACCAATATAGGCAAAGCATATTTTAAAAGTGCATTTGACGAGATTGAAGGCCAAGTTTCAAATATAGAAAATATTAAGAAAGAAAAAATTAATTCAACTTCATTTATGAAAATGAATGAAATAATACCAACAGGCGCACAGGGAAAGGCTATATATGGCCAAGGAAACTATATAATTGATGGCCCTGCCGGAACAGGTAAATCTACAACTGTATTGCAAAAAATAAAAATACTTCAGAAACAGAAGAACCTTAACTCTTCTCAAGTATGTGTGCTTGTAAAAAATAAGAGTGTTATAAATAATTTTTCACAATTGCTTGATTCAATTGATGTAAAAAACCTTCAAATTAAAACTGTCAATCATTTCTTAACTAGTATGCTTCAATTTGATATAGCAGTATGTGCTAATAAAATTTCAGCTACTAGAGAACGCTCTAGTGATATTTATGAGAAATTTTGTAACAGCATTAACTTGACTGAACAAATATCAAGGAAGAAAGGTAGGTGTTTTTTACTAGAGGAATTCCCAGTTGAAAAGCTGTTTAAAGCAGACGATAAATTGTCTGAACAGTATAGAAAATATAAGAATAAATCTGATGAAATAAAAGACGTGAAAGCTAGAAATAGTAGTGAAATAAGAAAAAAGAAGGATCTTCTTGATACGGAAGCTTTAAGGCTGGGTAAAAAATTAGAGAAAGATATTTTCGATGCAAAATTAAAACAAAAAAAACGTGATAAGAAGTCCAAAACACTTGGGTTTGAGGTGTTATCCGAGTTAATTACTCTTTCTGAAAAAGAAAAGACACTAACTCTTGGGGAAGATGCTGAAAAAAGAGATAAAGTAAATGAATTTAAGACTACTGAGAATAAGAAAATTGATTCTCTAAGAGAATCACATAAAGATAATGAGAGTGCAAGGCTTAATGACGCTAATGTAATATTAGATGATATAAAACAAATTTTTTTTTCTGAATGTTTTGCAAAAAAAGTTTCTTCAAGCATGGAAGAAGCAAAGCTTTTGTCGCTTTATCTTAATAAGCAAGCTGGGAACGAAAGTGTTTTAGAAACAGTAATAATTGATGAAGCGCAAGATGTCTCTCTAAATAATCTTGAATTAATACACCTTTTTTCTAGAAAAATAATTCTTACAGGAGATGAACTGCAAAAAGAAGAGGGTTCAGGGGTTGGGCGTTGGGCGTTGGGATAATTTAAGTCATTTATCTGAATTATTCTCAATTAATGGTAGGTTAAATATTTATAAGTTAAAGCATAATTTTAGGCAAACTTATGAATTGGGGAATTGTAGCTATAACTATAGGCAACTTGCTCTACATAGAGAGGTGGTAGATATTAAGGACGAGTATTTTTACAACCAGAAGGGTTTTAATAAGCCAAATTTATCTTTTATTGGGGATGTTTCAGATTTTAAAAATGCAGTAGAATCAAAAATACAGTTCATTAAAGATGATTTTACCGATATCTTTCCAGTTGTTGTTTTTTATGAAAACAGCAATAGCCTTGAAAGAATGAAGGTGGTTTTAGAAAGCTATAACATTTCATTTAGCGTTGAATATGAAACAGAACGAAAGGGAGAGGTGGAGTTTGTTTCTATTAGAAATATTGCAGGAAGAGAATTTACAGTTGTAATTGCTCCGTTGTCTAATAATACCCCGGAAAACATTATTTATATTATGCTCAGTCGTGCAAAATATGATTTAACTTTAATTACAGGTGCTGATCGTAAAGTTGATAATCATATAAGAAAACTTATGGAGCTTAATTTTATTGTCTCAAATGGTTGAGCTTCTGTCGCAAAAAATAAATATTTGTGTAAAAATCAACTGTAATCTGTTTTCATGCGACAAAACCAAGAAAACAGCATAAAGAATGACATCTTTTGGAAAGTGAGTGCCTTTGA
>NZ_BDMN01000392.1 GCF_002189065.1 Bathymodiolus platifrons methanotrophic gill symbiont | reverse complement strand
CCCTGTCGCCTACCAGGGACTAAAAATCATCACTCCGCTTAGGCTCCGTTTCCCTGATTTTAAGCGAGAGCAACAATCATAAAAGAGCTCTTCTATACAAAAAAAACTCAACACTACATATAAAAACTTGTATCTTCAAAACAAGAATAGCTTTATCATTCGTCTCTGGAGAATTCCTCCAGAAGACATAGATATCAATGAAAGCTAAATTTACAGGGCATAACACTTTCCCTTTAAGATACGGATGGCTGTTTAAGTCTGTTAACTATTTGAATATAAATGGAAAACTACAAACATCAAATGAAGAAAAAACCCGCGAAGCAATTGTTAAGCTAGGTGTAGGGAAAAACATGGTGAATGCTATTCGCTATTGGGCGGAAGCTAGTTCTGTCATTGATGTTGTTTCGACTAATAATCATGTTGATCACATAGTCTCTTTCAATGGGAATTACTTGTTTGGGGGGGCATCTGTTGATGGTAAAGACCCTTATTTAGAGCAGATAGGCTCTATTTGGCTTATTCATTTTTGGTTGAATTTTAACTCGGCTTACCTTTCCTCTTATCGGTACTTTTTTAATTATTCAAATATTCAGCACTTTGAGAAGACAAAATTACTATCAGATTGCTCTGAAGATGCTAAAAGACTGATCACAAATTCTATTGGAAATGGAAACACCCTTAAAAAAGATATTGACTGCTTTTTAAATACTTACTGTAAAAAGTTTAAAAGCTCTACCTCTAAAAAACAAACAAAAGTTGATGAAGACCATTTCACTTCTCCTCTATCTGAACTAAATTTAATTCAAGATAACGGGGGTGGGTTTTATATCAGTAATTTATCTGAACGCCCTGAATTACCGATAGAAATTTTCATTTATGGCCTTGTTAAATTTTCTGAAATTGAAACAAAATATTCTAAAATTAATACAGTTGATTTTGACTCACTTTTAACTAAACCTTGTTCTCCTGGTCGAATATTTAGACTCTCTGAAAGTGGCTTAGGACAAAAACTAGATGAAGCTCAAGAATTTTCAAAAGGCTCTATCAGCTGGATTGATTCTTTAGGTTTAAGACAAATTAGAATTGAACAAACAGCCTTTGATTCGCCTATTTTATTCTTAAATAAATATTACAGTGGTGTTTAAAATGGCTAATCAACCGATAAACATCAATCAACGCTATAAAAGCTCCGCTAGAATTGATAGTGACCAAATAGATTTCAAACCCTTTATTGATGATTTTATTCTTCACGGTACTGCGCTTAATGTACTCGATACCATTAGCCAAGATTTTTCTGGTAGTGCTCAAAGAGCCTACACATTAACGGGGCCATATGGCTCTGGTAAGTCAACCCTTGCACTTTATTTATCTAGCCTATTATCTAGTAATACAAAAGAGCGCGAGTATGCGACTAATAAACTTCAAAAAACAAATAATATCTTTGAAAACTTTACGAGCCGCTTTAATGTAAACCACGGCTGGGTAGTTGTTAAGCATGTTTGCGGCCTTGATTCACCTGCAAATGCTATTTTAGTCAGTATTTATACTGCGCTTAATATTGAGTTTGATTTGGGCACGGTTAAGACTTTTGATGATGAACGATGTCTTGAAGAAATAACGCATTCTTTATCTAATCAACCAAAAGAATCAGATGGTGTTCTTCTGCTCCTTGATGAGATGGGAAAGGCATTAGACTTTCAATCAAGGTCTAACAAAGATCTACATTTATTCCAGTCCTTAGCTGATATTGTCCAACAAGCTAAAAGCCCCGTGATGCTGATTGGTTTTTTACATCAATCTTTTTCTGATTATGCAAAAAATAAGGATGTTACATCTCAAAAAGAGTGGGCAAAAGTACAGGGTCGATATAGAGATTTAAGCTTCAATCCATCAATTGACGAGTCGCTTGTTCTTGTAGGTGATTCAATAACAAAAGATGATGATATTACTAAAAAACTAGAGTCTAAATATAAAAAGCTAATAGCTAATATTTTAATCTCTTTTGAGGCTCAAAGTAGAAATAAGCTTGCTCTGACTAAAACATTACCCATTGATCCGCTAGTAAGCTTGTTACTTGGCCCTATTTCTAGACGGCGCTTTTCTCAAAATGAACGGAGCTTATTTGGTTTTTTAGCTTCACATGAAAAGCTAGGCTTTAGAGAGTTTTTGTCTGAAAACTATACTAATACAATATCTACTTTAGGTCTGTATCAACCAGAGAAATTATGGGACTATCTACACCATAACCTACACCACCTAATTACAACCTACCCTGATAGTAAGGCTTGGCTAGAGGGCTGTGATGCCATCTATCGAGCTAGTCAGAAGGGTTCTGATTTGCATGTGTCGATTACTAAAGTAATTGCACTATTGACGATTTTTGGCTTTCAACATCATTTACATGCTAAGAAAAAATTTATTACCGCTTATTTCTCGGCAAGAGGACTTGAAAAAAGTGTCATACAATCGGCCATTGCTGATTTAGAAAGTTGGACCGTTATTATATATCGACAAAAACATAATGCCCTTTTTGTTTTTCAGGGTAGTGATATTGATATAAATAACATGGTTGTAGATCGAATTGAATCAATTAGCCAAGGTGTTGATTGGACAAGTGTTTGCAATATGCCTCAAAATATTTTAGCTACGGCTCATTATCATAAATTTGGCACAATGAGATGGGCCAGAACTCAACTCATCAATAAGATAGATAGTGTACTTATTGATTCATTAAAGACACCTGCTTTAACAGGGGAGTCATTTCTTAGCTTTATTCTTCCTGCAAATCCATCTATTGCTAAAGAGCTCTCGTCTGAAGAGTTGCCTTATGCTGCCATTGGTCAAATTTCCTCTTTAGACAGCTTAAAATCTGTAGCTATTGAGTTAATTGCTCTTAATCAAATATCTAAAGAAGAAGAAAAGATAAACCATGATTTAATTGCTAAAAATGAATTGGAAAATAGAATTCAATTGGCAAACCAGAATATTGAAAAGGAATTAAATTCAGCATTTAGAAATGCCAGCTGGTCCCATAAAGGGATAGCTATACCTGCTCAACCTTTGTCTGTTTCTGCCTCTAAAATAGCTGATGAAATATTCCATTCGTCTCCTAAAGTTATTAACGAGCTTGTAAATAGATCAAAACCTTCTGGAAGTGCTAATAGTGCAATCCGTAAGCTAATGAATGCAATGCTTAAAAGTGGAGATAAAGAAGACTTGGGCTTTGCTAGTGATTCATTTCCGCCAGAAAAAGGTCTTTACTTATCCTGTTTAAAAAGTAAGGGTTGGCATTGTAAATCAGACGAGGGATATGTTTTTCCTAGTCAATGGAGTGATGCCTCAATTAAAGCTAATCCAAGTATGCATGCTTTATGGCTGGATGGTGTTACCTTTATTAAATCTAGTAAGACAATGATAACCTTGGACGATTTATATAATCGATGGATGCAGCCTCCTTTTGGGCTGACACTTGGATTATGCAGGCTCTATGGACTTGCGTTATTAAAATCATTAGAGGGCCAAATTGCATTTTATGATTTGGATTCAACTAAACAATTTATCTTCATCCCAGAATTAGATGAGGAATTAATTACTAAAATATACAAACACCCACTAGAAGCAGGTGTCAGATATTTTGAAATATCTAAAATACAAACTCACCTTTTAGATACGCTTGCTAAGGCAACTATTGGTGAAGATAAATCTGGTGATATAGTCCTTGGAATTGCTAAACATATTGTGAAGATAGTTCATACCTTACCGACATGGGTTAAAAAAACCAGTGGAGAGAGCTTTTCACAATCTAACAATGCCCAAGTTTTAACTAAGGAAGCAAAAACATTTAGAAACAAAGTAATTGCCGCTAACGATCCTTACAAATTAATACTTGAAGATTTGCCAGGCATTTTCAATTTAGATAAAAATGACAAAAATATTGATGAAAAACTAGGGCTAAGCCTAAAAACAGCCATTGAAGATTTATCTGTTCAACACGATATGCTTTTATCTGGCTTTAAACAAATTATTATGAGTAATTTAGCGGCTGAATTTGATGATGATTTAAAAGCTCGTTGTGAATTAATTGTTTCTGTAGCTCAACGACCGAATGTGAAGGAACTTGCTTCTCGGTTAATTGACTATATAAGTGGTAATGCTAAATTTGAATCTATCGTAAACTTAGCAGCAACTGTACCTGAAAGAAACTGGACTGATAAACACTTAAGAAATGGATTAGATGAACTACAAAACTTATGCATTCAATTTAGACGTATTGAATCATTCAGTAATATTAGCAACAAAGGCTCTTCGCAACCTTTAGTTCTAACAACTACAGATAGCTCGGGTAACTATAAAGAGCATGATAGTTTCATTAAATTCAATTTAGAAAATGAAAAAAATGTTAAATCTGCTGTTGATAGTGTTAGATCAACCATTGCTCACTTATCAAAAGAAGAGCAATTAGCAGCCCTAACGAATATACTTTCTAGCTTAATGGATTCAACAACAAGTAGTAAATCTAATGACTAAAAAAATCAAACATGTCTTAGGCATATCAGGTGGAAAAGACAGTAGTGCTTTAGCTCTATATGTTAAAGAAACTCGCCTTGAATTAGAAATAGAGTATTTTTTTACTGATACAGGATATGAGCTGCCTGAAACAAATGATTTTGTTGACCAATTAGAAGAGAAATTAGGATATATTCATCGATTAAATGACCGCTCTTTAAACAATATGGAAGGACGAGGTGATAAAACATTTTCACATTTACTTAAAGAGCATGGTAACTACTTACCTTCACAACGTGACCGATGGTGCACAATACAGATGAAACTCAAACCATTTGAGCAATGGGTAGATGCTTTTATTGCTGATGGTTATGAAATCAAAAATTATGTTGGTATTAGGGCAGATGAGCCTAACCGAACTGGTTTTATGGTAATTGAAAAGCCGATTGAATCTATTTTTCCCTTCCGTGAAGATGGCATTGTAAGAAGTGATATAGAAAATATTCTTCAACGTAATGGTTTGGAGTTACCAGCTTACTATGAATGGCGCTCCCGCTCTGGCTGTACATTTTGTTTTTATCAACAGAAAATAGAATGGCTAAAGCTAAAGGAGAAACACCCCTCTTTATTTGAAGAAGCAAAAACTTTTGAAAAAGGTAAAGATAATAATGTAGTGGGAGAGACATTTTATTGGATGGGGCAAGGTCAACCTCTAAGTACACTTGAAGACCCTGAAGTGCAACAGCGGATCATCGAAAACCATGAGAAGAAGGTTGATCGATTTAAAAAGAAAAGACGCAGAAATGCATTACTCGATAATTCAGAAGGTTTCTGTGAATTTAACGATTTAGATGAAATTTATGATGAGGCTGAAGGCGGTGGTGCTTGTGTTACCTGCTACAAATAGCTAATACTAACGCTGAAAATCCTGGAAACGGAGCTTAAGCGAAGTGAAGATTTTTAGTCCGTG
>NZ_BDMN01000391.1 GCF_002189065.1 Bathymodiolus platifrons methanotrophic gill symbiont | reverse complement strand
AAAGGGCTAATCAGAGGGCTTGTACAAAAATAGGTATCTACTATAAATTTCAGGGTGTTTGTGATGGATGGTTGATTTCAGTAATACTCTCGCTGAAAATCCTGGAAACGGAGCTTAAGCGAAGTGAAGATTTTTAGTCCGTGATAGCGATAGGGCCGGGTGTTTTCTCGAAGCGTCTTTTTGCGTAGAGAAAATACAAGGCATTCCGACATCGCGTCAAGCCATTTGAGGTAACTAAATAAAAACCCCTCTAGGGTTTTTATAAGTGGACGCAGGGCGAATCAGGGCATCGCAGATTTTAATCAGTCCCGTTAAGCTTTTGCCGCGAACTTGGGCTTGGACGCCCAAAATGAGCTTTCGCAAAAGTAGGGACTCCCCGATATTTTCGTATTGTTTCTACTAGATTTAAAATATTATCGTTTGACACATCGAGTGGGAAACTTATCCGAAATGTTTTCTCTGCCTGTTCCCTAGTGAGCCCTATAGCGGTTAGAACATGAGAAGCTTCTATTTCCTTAGATGAGCATGCCGAACCTTGAGCAAGGCAAAAGTATTGCTCATTATCACGAATCAATAATGCAAGATTTGTTAATGGTAAAGTTAAGGATAAGCAACTTGGCAGAGAACCTACCCCTCCGTTAATTTGATATTCAATATTATGTTTTTCCAACTCACTAAGTAAGAATTCTTTCGCTTTAATTTGTTTAAATTTATCATAGTGCTTAGAAAAGCTCTCGATTGCAGAGCCAAAACCAATAATTAAAGGGGCTGCTACAGTCCCTCCTCGCAGCCCATCCTCCTGTCCAGCACCATGGATAACAGGCATCAATTGCTTATTTCTCAGGTCACGAATATAAATAGCGCCAATGCCTTTAGGTCCACCTATTTTATGTGCCGAGAAGGACATAATATCAACATTCAACTCATCAACATCAATATCTACTTTTTTGAAACTTTGGGCAGCATCGCTATGAAATAAAATATCATTCTGTTGGCATATCTCTCCGATTTCAGCAATTGGGCTAATTGTCCCAAGCTCATTATTTACATGCATAATAGAAACAAGAGCTGTCTCTGGTCTTATGGCATTTTTTAAAGCTTCAGGGCTGATAACGCCCTGTTTATTAGGTTTGATATAGGTTATCTCATACCCTAAAGATTCAAGATAATGACAAATGGAAAAGATACACTTATGCTCTATTTGAGACGTAATAATATGCTTTTTATCTGCTGGAATATCATTACCGAACAGAATGCTCTTGAAAGCAATGTTATTTGACTCTGTTGCACCGCTAGTAAATATTACTTCACTTGGATATGCCCCAATTTCATCAGCGATTAAACCTCTAACATGATTAACTTCAAGATTAACTTTTTCCCCAAGAAAATGACTTGATGCAGAGTTTGCATATAAATAATCAAAAGCTTCAGATAAAGTCTTTTTCACTTCAGGCAAAATAGGGTATGAAGAGGCTGTATCAAAATAAATCATTTATATCTTTATTTGGTTCTGTCGCAAAAGTTTATCGTGCGCATAAAGACCGGTCATAACCGG
>NZ_BDMN01000390.1 GCF_002189065.1 Bathymodiolus platifrons methanotrophic gill symbiont | reverse complement strand
AAAAGATGTTCTGATAAATGTCGGGTAATACTTGGATTATCCACTCAGTCTCTGAAAATAAAGGAGAATACGATTTGTTTCCTGCAGGATAGTTTTTGTACTAGCCGCATAAAAATTGGTCATGGCTGGTTTTTACACTCATAATAAATTTTTGCGACAGAAACGCAATAAAATCGGTGATATAAAAATGGAAAAAGTAAAGATAGTGATGAGCGCTGTATTTATTATATGAATTTGGGAAACTTTACTTTTAGGAGAAACAAATGATTATTAAAAAAATAGTAAGCCTTATAGGGGGGATTTAAAATGAAGAAATTTAGTGTACTTGTTTTATCGGCGTGTGTTTTACAGTCTATGTCGGCTAGTGCGGATGGGGTTGTGAAGATCCACCCTCTGTTTGCAGTAGATTCAACAACCGAGATCTCGGATGAGTTTGTGGAGGATGGTTCTGAGGATTGTTCCCGACTACGTGCGGCTTATGGCCAGACTGAAGCCGAGCGTGCGAAACATCTAAGTGCTTTGCAGGACGGGGAATGTGCAATCAATTATAAGCTTGGCGAGACGGGTCCCGCAGGTGGTCAAGTGTTCCATACTACGGACGACGGTATACATGGACTGGAGGCGGCGGCTAAGGATATTTCAGAGCTTGAGTGGGGATGCCACAGCATCCAAATTGATGGCGCATCAGGAGTTGGTATTGGTGAAGGAAAGGCTAACTTTGAAACCCTAGCTACTTACGTCTGTGCAAGCGTAAGCAGGTGGGGTGGCAGTACGGTCTTTGATGCTGTTCAGGATTATGAGGTAAACGGGTTCACGGATTGGTACATCCCATCTCGGGATGAAATGAAACACATGCACACTGTACTAACTTCAAAAGGGGTCGGTAATTTCGCCCACAATCTTTATTTGGTTTCCACAGTCTCAACACACTCTGATAACAGATGGGTTTGGATGATCCACGGGGGTACTGGGAGATATTGGTATGGAGAGAGGAGTCTTAGAAAACCCGTTAGACCTATCCGGTCATTCTAACCAGATAAACTTTTGTGACAGAACCGGATAAAAGGTTCTGTCACAATAAACTTCAATATAACTGAAAATAAAGGATAAACAAATGAGTATTAAAATATTAGCAACCCTTCTGATGACTGTATGGGTAACGACTGCATCAGCCTATGGGTGGGAGGATGGCGATCCCCTGACTTTAAGTGGAGACGGTGACGAGGCCAAGGTTGAGTATGAACTATCTTGTGATGAGCAAAGAGTACGTAACCCCTCAATGACGGATGAAGAGTACTCGGATTTCTTATTAGAATTTCAAGACTCTGAATGTGCGCGTGTTTTTAAGGTTGGAGACATTGGTTTTGGGGGCGGACGAGTGTTCTATACCACAGACGGAGGTCGACATGGTGTGGAGATCGCCCCTGACCATCACACAACTGTAGAGTATGGGTGTGTGAATGTGGGTCTTGAAGGCGCAAGAGATAAATCTCTTGGTGCGGGTGCATCCAATACAGACGTAGCACTAGAAAACGATTGTGTTAGTTATTATGGAGGAACCTCAATATTTGATGTGTTACGGGACTACGATGCGGGGGAGGTTAAGGACTGGTATATTCCATCTATGGGAGAGTTAGAAGAAATCTACAAGGTCTTAGGCCCTTATCTCGTAACGGAAAAAGGCGACGCACACCCTTCTTTCCCTCAGTACTTCTGGTCCTCCTCAGAAGATGATAAATATTGGATGTCGGCGTTGAATCTAACGACCGGTCAAAAGGCTCGGGCAAATAAGAATGTGAAACTTAGCGTATTACTAATTAGGAATTTTTAGGAGATAAAGGGTTCTGTCACAATAAACTTCAATATAACTGAAAATAAAGGATACACAAATGAGTGTTAAAATATTAGCAACCCTTCTGATGACTGTATGGGTAACTACTGCATCCGCCTATGGGTGGGAGGATGGCGATCCCCTGACTTTAAGTGGAGACGGTGACGAGGCCAAGGTTGAGTATGAACTATCTTGTGATGAGAAGAGAGTACGTGACCCCTCAATGACGGATGAAGAGTATTCGGATTTCTTATTAGAATTTCAAGACTCTGAATGTGCGCATGTTTTTAAGGTTGGAGACATTGGCTTTGGTGGCGGACGAGTGTTCTATATCACTGACGGAGGTCGACATGGCTTAGAAACCGCTCCCACCGATATTAAACCCCGGGAGTGGGGTTGCTATGATCAGTCTCTAGAGGGTGCAAAAGACTTGAAAATAGGCTCGGGTAGCGACAATACTGAAGCTATAATAGATGAAAGTTGTAAGAGTTATTTTGGAGGAAGTGTTATATTTTGTAAGAGTTTGATGGCAATGGGATGGAAAAACTTGAACATCGAGTTTTACCCCAACAAATTCAGACAACAAAACGAAGACATCTTATTCCAATACAGTTACTATGATTCTCTCGCAAAAAACAAACCGAAAATAAAGGATAAACAAATGCGTATTAAAATATTAGCAAGCTTTTTGATGACTGTATGGGTAACGACGGCATCCGCCTATGGGTGGGAAGATGGCGATCCCCTGATTTCAAGTGGTGACGAGGCCGCGGTCGAGTATAAACCAACTTGTGATGTGCAAAGGCAACGTGCCCCTTCGATGACGGATGAAGAGTACTCGGATTTCTTATTAGAATTTCAAGACTCTGAATGTGCACATGTTTTTAAGGTTGGAGACATTGGCTTTGGTGGCGGACGAGTGTTCTATACCACTGACGAAGGACGACATGGCTTAGAAACCGCCCCTACCGATATTAAACCACTGGAGTGGGGTTGCTATGATCAGTCTCTAGAGGGTGCAAAAGATTTGAAAATAGGCTCGGGTAGCGACAATACTGAAGCTATAATAGATGAGAGTTGTAAGAGTTATTTTGGAGGAAGTGTTATATTTGACGATATAGAGGATTATAACGGGGGTGGGTTCCGAGACTGGTACGTCCCTTCGGCTTATGAGCTGTATAAGATCTATGAGGTGCAGGGCTCTCATAAGGTGGTTGGAGATTCTACGCAGTTCTCTTATCCCCAGTATTTCTGGTCATCCTCGGAAATTAATAGCAGGTACATCTACGCTCAAAACTTGGATACGGGTAGTAAAGTATATGCTGAGAGAGGGTTGACACTTAGTACATTACCAATTAGGAGCTTTTAGGGTTAAGGAATAAGCACGAAACAACTTCCCGATATTAATTATTCTTGAGGAATTGCACGGTAATTCCATTTTGGTAAATGTGTATCAAATACAATCGGCATTATTTCTTTGAAGTCAGCGGCATATTTTCGTCCTGTCTCGTATATTTTGTCGAGTATGTGAACAATTGTTGTTAGTCCTTTTGACGTTGATGTTCTAGAAATCAATGTTTTAACTGTTTCAACCGAGTCAAATACAACACCTTCACAAGCACGAGTCACATGAGGAAAAAAACGATGTTCAATGGGATTATACTTGGAGGTATAAGGAGGATAGTGGGCAATCCTAATTTCCAATCCAAGTGCATTCGCAGTCTTTTGTAAATCTTCTTTAAAAATGTAGTGCCGTGAGCTGTTACTCCCTCCACCATCGCAAAGGATCAACAATGATTTTGCTTTAGGATAATGAATAATACCCTCGTTTACCCACCATTGAAATAAGCTATCACAGGCAAATTCACTGGTATCATGACTCGTTCCAAGCGTGATATATCCTGTGTTTCGTTTGAGGTCATAAAACCCATGAGGAATAACACTGCCTGTTGCAGAGCTAGGGAAATCATGATCATTCGTTTGAATGGCTGCTTGTGTATAGAGCGATCCATTACGATAAAAAGTACCCAATAACTCTTTCTTTTTGGTATCCATACTAATAACAGGGTTTCCCGCATCCAGGTAGTCCTGCTTCAATTGGGTAATATTTTCAA
>NZ_BDMN01000389.1 GCF_002189065.1 Bathymodiolus platifrons methanotrophic gill symbiont | reverse complement strand
CTCCCATTCGCTGCGTAGGCGAATGAATGTTGGTGACAGGAGTCCCAGAATGTTGTGAGGTAGCATGGCGCGCCTGTAATTGTTGAGAAACATTTGCCTGCTTTAATATTTTAGCAAGTTGACCTTTGCTCGCGCATGCAGCCAACAGAAAGATCTCGCTGGAAACAAAACTATCGTTACGTTTAACGGCTAATTGCTCGGTAAGGTTTAATAGCTTGTTTAAATCACTGGAAACCTGGACATCACCACCAACTCCCGATACGGAGGGCATAGTACCCAGTTCCTGATCAAGTAATTGAGCTAGGGCCTGCGTATTAGTGCCAGCTTGATTTAATAAAGGCTTAATACTACCGCCTTGTTGTTCTAGCATCGCTAAAAGCAGATGTACAGCTTCAATAAACTGATGATCTTTAGCTAAAGCCAGGCTTTGCGCATCATTAAGTGCGCTTTTAAATTTACTGGTTAATTTTTCTGGATTCATTTTATTACCCATTGCACTTTTGTTAATTAGTTAATTCTAATTTGGGGGAGTAATAAGGTTTTTCAAGTTGCTAATAAGTTTGGGTTTAGGGAGGTTTGTCGTTGAAGAGGCGCGGGTAAGAGAATAGTTATGTTTGCCTAACTGTAAGAAAGTTTCCAGTTCTGGTTTTGAAAGCTCATTATTTGGGGGCATGGGCGGCTCGCCCATGTAAACGGGCAGGCTGCCCGTATCCCCAAAAAAATCTTGCACGTGAATAATGAATAATTACTGATGAGGCTCTTAATATACTGATTCTTATGATTTATTTTAAAATGGCTGTGAGTTGTACGTAATCAGCATTTTAAGCCGAGGCGGCCACCCAACCATTAAGTAACAAGAACCTATAAAACAAAGACTTATGTTTTTGTTACTTAGAGAGGAAATCTTATGCTAATGCGGCTCTTGCTGACTGGATGGCTGCACGAACGGTGTCTGGGGCTGTACCTCCAATATGTTTTCTAGCAGCAACAGAGCCTTGTAGAGATAATCTGTCGTATACATCGTCTGTTATCATCTCAGAGAAACCCTGTAATTCAGATAAAGATAATTCTGATAAATCACGTTCAGAGTCCAGTCCTAATTTAACTGCTAAACCAACAACTTCATGGGCATCACGGAAAGCCATGCCTTTGCGGACTAGGTAATCAGCCAGGTCTGTCGCGGTAGCAAAGCCTTTTTTTGCAGCATTAAACATATTGTCACGCTTTGCCTCAATATGAGGCACCATGTCAGCAAAGGCGCGTAAACAGTTAATTAGCGTATCTGCGGTATCGAATAAAGGTTCTTTATCTTCCTGGTTATCTTTATTGTAGGCAAGAGGCTGGCTTTTCATTAGCATTAATAAAGAGACTAAATGTCCGGTTACGCGACCAGACTTTCCACGCACCAATTCAGGTACATCGGGATTTTTCTTTTGCGGCATAATGGATGAGCCGGTGCAAAAAGCATCAGGTAGCTCAATAAAAGCAAACTGGGCACTTGCCCATAACACCAGTTCTTCTGAAAAACGTGATAAATGCATCATGATGATGCTGGCTGCAGCGGTAAATTCAATAGCAAAATCTCGATCACTCACTGAGTCCAGTGAGTTGGCGGAGGGGCGAGAAAAGCCTAATAATTTAGCTGTCATCTCGCGATCAATGGGGTAACTGGTTCCTGCTAAAGCTGCGGCACCGAGCGGCATGATATTAACACGCTTTAAACAATCTTCCAGGCGTTCTTTGTCGCGTACTAACATTTCAAACCAGGCCATCAGGTGATGACCAAAAGTGACTGGCTGAGCTACTTGTAAATGCGTGAAACCTGGCATGATAGTGTCAGCTTCTTTGGTCGCCAGATCAAGTAAAGCCAGTTGTAAGCGTTCAATAACGGCAATAATCGTATTAATTTCAGTGCGCATATATAAACGGATATCAGTTGCGACCTGATCATTGCGTGAACGACCTGTATGCAGCTTTTTACCAGCCATGCCAATTAAGTCAGTTAAGCGTGCCTCTATATTCATGTGCACATCTTCTTGTTGAACTGACCACTGAAACTCGCCGCGCTCAATTTCTTCGCTAATTTGTTGTAAGCCCTGAAAAATACTATCACGTTCAGCTTCTGTCAGAATTCCGATTTTGCACAACATGCTTGCATGGGCGATTGAGCCTTCAATATCCTGTTGAGCTATACGTTGGTCAAAGTCTACAGAAGCAGTAAAAACTTCTACAAAAGCATCGGTGGCTTCTGAAAAACGGGCACTGGAAAGTTTAGCCTTATTAGCGGTAGTCATATTTATAGAGTAAGGTTAGCAAAGTCAACTTCTAATTATAACATTGATACTTTGCTGTTCCCAAAACTTGCTGGCTACCCTGTGTAAAATTGTTCAACCCGCATATTGATTATGGATTCAGCGTATGTGCAAGTGCGTTTATGTTCATTTAGCTTGTGACAATGTGGTTAGGACTGAGAATTTTATAAAATCAGAAACTGAACTCTCTAATGTAGCCTGTATGGAGCTTGCGTAATACAGGAAGATCAGCGTACTTACTTTCACGTATTCCGCAGCCTACATACGGTCTACACAAAGTTTTGGGGTTGATTAAATTCTCGTTCCTTAGTGGGGTGTCTTGGGTGGAGCCAAGAAAAATAAACTTTTTATTTAGTTGGGTGGATTTAACTCTGAAGTACAATGTTGCTCTAGCAAAGTACTCTAAATGCTTAACAATATTAAAGAAAAAAGTTGTGCACAATATCTGTGGATAAGTCTGTGGATTATGCGTAGAGAAATAACTCTAACGCCTAGTATTGTTACAATTTCGTTAAATTGTATAAAATTTATACAGTCATTATATTTATAATAAAAACATACGCTTAGGGATGTCAATAGATACTTGAAAGGATTTTCATCATCAATAATACGTATTTAAGCAAATAATTTGGGAATACTATCGCTTGTGGAGTACTTTAGGGTTTATGGCTAGAAATGGATATTGAAATCAGCTGTAATAAGGGTAAATAAATCTAAGGACTCACGATAAATTTGGGGTTAATTTGTTAGGTTATATTAACGACTGAAGTTTCCCAATTATTGAGTAGCTGAAATACACAATGCTGGTGT
>NZ_BDMN01000388.1 GCF_002189065.1 Bathymodiolus platifrons methanotrophic gill symbiont | reverse complement strand
TCTACCTTGGAACTTAATCGAAAAAATTAAGTCTTTAAAGTAAATTGTGTGGTTCTGTCGCAATAATTATTAAAAGCGCAGACCTCCTGGCCTTCAGGTATAATTAACGTTCGTTTGAAAGCGAGAAAACGGTATCTTGCTTTCAAGCCGTAATTAAGTGATCTTGCACTTACTTACAAACTTTAAAAAACCTCTGCATACCACCCTGCGCGTATGTAGAGGTTTTTTATGCGACATAACCGACTTAAGGCTTCAAGTGTTGCTATGATTTCGAGCATGGTCAGATTTGGGTAAGTACTGTGGTATTTTAGCCATTTTTGGCCATCTTTAGTTTTTCTCTCTCCTTAATTTTGCGAAGGTATTGTTAAACATGAATATTATAAAGTTACTGGGTGTTATCGGATTAAGTCTATTTTCAACATCTTCTTATGCTTCACATGATAGGGCAACGATGTTAAAGCTTAACAGTGATATAGTAAAACTCAAAGCACAGCTTAGAGGAGAGTTTAATAGCTCTAGGGATGCTCTTTACTTTACGGCAACGTTACATGAGAGAGATCCTAAAGCAGATTTTTATGTTGATAATTGTTATATGAATAGCTTTAACTCAAAATGGATTGCGTGGGGTGATTGTCCAAACATATCTTATGTAAACGATAGGGTTAATGGTCTGTCATTTCAAGCAGGGGATAAAGATGGTACTGGATTTGTTAAAGCTAGGATCATGTTAGATGCTAACGAATTTAGATGTGATAAGAAAGGGTTTGATACAAGTAAGGATGCCGCCCCTGTCATGTTACAACGCATAATGAAGAAGGTTGGATGCTTCGATGTAGAAGACGGTAAACACAACCCCGCACATAAATCCCTAACAGGAGGCTTCACCTTTAAAAGTCCTCCTAAAGAAGCACTTAATAATATCTATAGATATTTGATAAGAGATAAAGAAGGGTTAGATTCTAGTGAGTCCGTAGATAGCTTTGATTTTAAGAATTCTTTAGAAACTAAAACATTACTTTCAGTCATTAGTATTCAAGGAAGTAATGTTTATTTTATTGAATTGAAGATGAGCTATTAACTTGGTTCTGTCGCAAGAACTTATTATGACGGTAAAGATTGGTCATAACCGACTGACGTGGTCTAATTGATTAGTACAACTCAGTTAAGGATAATTAACTTAACTGAGGAACTAAAAATGAGCGCAAGAAAGAAATATTCAAAAGAATTTAAATTGGATGCGGTGAGTCTAGTCATAGATCAAAACTACATTCGCGTAGAAGCATCGAAGAATTTAGGTATCAACCCTAATATGCTAGGGCGGTTGACCACGTCACTCTGTTACTCTACTGGGATAGAGCGTGCCAATTCTAGGAGTCTCTGTTTCACTGATTCATCCTTTGCGCCGTTTTTCTCAACATACAGTTTATAATCTTTTGAGTCAGTTGCCCAAGATACTAACGTTAAAGCAGCCCCAGACTTACTTACATTAACTCTGTATATCGCAGGTACACCGTTAACCTCTTCATTAATTAACTCTTTCGCCTTTTGTACGCGACCCTTACTTGTAACATAATCATTCTCAAAGAATTTCACTACCCCCAAATCATCAAATTTATAAAAACGGGATATATTTGTCCATTTTCCGTCTTGATAAGATCCACTAATGCGTGCGCCAATTAGTTCCCCTTCCTTAAATGGCGTATCTTCCAAGTTTACAGGCTCAATAACCAGTTGGTTAGCAGCGTCTTCATAAGATAACATCAGGTGCTTAAGGTGTGGCTCAAGTGCATAATTGACCTCACGTACTTCTGATTCCTCAGCCGACGCGTACCCTCTTTCTTCCATTTCTTCAACTGCCTTCTTTGTCATATCTTTAAACAGTTGGGGGATTGGTTGATCTTCGTATGAGACTATTGAAACCCCCTCCTCCATCATCTCCAACATCATCTCACCGGGGAGGCCTGCTAATGAACCATCTGAGTTTAACTCTTCATCATAATCATACTGATAAACATCATGATTATGTTTATCAGTTTTAGGCTTCTTCTTAGCCCCCTTTGGTTTTTTAGCCGCAAGTTTAGTACCACCCTTTGGGACTTCATTAGTTTCAACTACTATTTCATCTTCCGCCTTATCTAAAGGTTCATTGCTCCACTCTGTTATTGCGTAAGCTGTCAATAGCAGGGTGGGTAAGATAATAAACCCATACTTTTTACATTTCTGCATCTTCATATCCTCTATTTTTAATGAAACTACCTTTCTCTTGTTTCGGCTTCCCATCTAAGCCGGGAAGCCCACATAGTGAAGTCACTATTCTAATTAAAAATTACAATTGTCAGTGCTTGTGTAACCTATCACGAACTCGGTGCCTTCCTTTGAGTCCCAGCCCCAGTGAGTCCCTTTAACACTCCATAGTCTCTGACTAATAGTGTCTTTATGCGCAGTATAATTATTGTTCCACGTATATTCCCAGCCAGTTGTCCGAGTATGTCTTTCACGCCCCCCCATGCTATGCTTACTTTGTACACGAAGCCAATGTGCTTTCCCAACCTCCCAAGATATTGATTCATTTCCCAAATCAATACCGCCCGGTGGAAAACAATTAGCCCTGCTAATAATACTAACCTCTGCGGAAGCCATTGAAGATGTTAATAGGATTGCTGCTATTGCTATTAGTTTTAAATTTTTCATAGTTTTGTTTCTCTTTAAAAATAGGTTCTGTCGCAAAAAATAAATATTTGTGTAATCCGCTTGTGTCTGTTCCAGAGAACGCGGAACAAAGTTCAAGCATTATTGCAGATAATGAAAAAACACCTTTAGAAAATGCAATCACTCAAACTTTTCAAGCAAGGGCAAGGGTGCAAAAAGAAATCAATAGCCTTGAAGGTACACAGACAGAGGAAGGCCAAGCCCGTTTAAGTGACCTTGTACACCGCATACAGCCTAATGTACAAGAAACATTAGAAAGGTTTGAGGCTGATTTAGAGGATGGACGGGCTTTAGGTTGGGATAATCCGTGGTAATGCCCCCGCCCTGCCCTATTCAGCCGCCTTTTTAGGTGTTGTTTTTGCCCTT
>NZ_BDMN01000387.1 GCF_002189065.1 Bathymodiolus platifrons methanotrophic gill symbiont | reverse complement strand
TTGTATAAGTCTCGTCCAGTATAAAGTTCGCGATTCAGAAATCGGTTTACACTATCATGTGATATCGACATCACTTCTCCTAATCGCCGACAACTGGCCTGTTTTGGCTCACTTAATAAAAAGCTAATATACATCGGTAAGGTGCAGCGGGCTGTTGATGGGCGTGTTATTTCTCTTATCAAGACTTGGCTTTCCGATGGCTTTGGTGTTTTCAATGTTCATAGTTTAGCATTGCCTGTCAATGCGTAACTTCTAGATTATTTTCCTTACTTAATTATGTAATTATTTACTTTTCTAAATCTTTAATGTTATAATTATTTATGTTTTTAATTATGTAATTATATAAAGGTGAGGTTATGAGTAAAGTTATTGCAATTTTGAACCAAAAGGGCGGCGTAGGAAAAACGACATAGCCGCTAATATAGGGGTTTCTATCCTTAAACGAGGGCATAGCGTCCTTATGGTGGATAGTGACCCGCAAGGCTCTTTACGGGATTGGAGCGCAACAAATGAGGGTGAGCTTGTATCTGTTATTGGGCTAGATCGTGAAACACTGGCAAAGGATATTGAAGGCGTAAAAGCTCCTTATGATTTTGTCATTATTGACGGGAGAGCCAAGGCCGAAAAAATGGCAGGGGCAGCAATTAGAGCCGCCGATATTGTCTTAATACCCGTTGCACCGTCCGCGCTTGATATATGGGGGGCTTCCGATATAACCGAGGCCATAGCCGCAAGGCATGGAGTTACAGAGGGCAAGCCCCAAACCCATTTTATTATTAATGCAGCAACCAAAAATACAAAGTTAATTGAAGAAAGCGGCTTTAAACCCTTGGACACTGTTTTATATAGTAGGGAAATCTACAAGCAGACAATGGGGGAGGGGTTGACTGTACACAGCGGAAAAAACGCTGATGCACTGGAAGAAATCGAAAACTTGACCACTGAAATTATGGAGATTTTGAACAATGAAAGCTAAACCAACACGTAAAGAATTAACGCCCAAAGAGCAAGTTATCAAAGAAGCAATGAAAATTGATAGTGGTGAAACGGTTACTATGACTTTTAAAGTACCCAAAGAATTACAACAAGGCTATAAAATGGAAGCTTTGAAGAGTGGGGAGAGCATGACGGATGCCTTTATTAAACACATGAAGGCGTACATAAAAAATTAAACAATTATTTAAGTCTTTACTTACTTATTCTTTTACTTATTTTATTATATAATTACTTATGTATTTAATGGTTTAATTAATAATTTCATTGTCTCATTTGAACCATTGAACCGAAAATGAACCAGTTAAAAGGAGGTCATAGCATGATTGAATTATCAAAGGCATGTGTTAAGCAGCTTGAAACAAAGGACGCTGTACTAATGCCTTATTATGATACAAGCGACCCGCGATATTTTGACAAGGGGAAAAAGAAAATGGCAGATACCAAGAAGAAACCAGCTAAAAAGAAAGCTGTTAAAAAGGTAATAAAAAAACCGCCAAGCTTACCAATAAAAAGTATTCAACATGATTTGTTTTCTGACTTTTTAACTAATGATGTAAGTGAAGTTTCAAACACGGTTGAATATTGGGAACGTATCCCTAAATATTTTTTATCACCACAGGAACAAAAAAGCCTTAGAACTGCCGAGGGTTTAGCCAAGCCTTATACACAAGAATATATATTAAGGGGGAAAAATGGCGAGCCTTTACCTTATAAAGTAAGAATACAACCCGCTTTGATTGAACAAGATAACGGCGAGTTTATGGCCTTTTTTCCTACTAAATCAGAGGAAATTATAGAGGAAGTATTAAAAAAGATTTTTACAGAACAAAATTTAGGAATACATGACGCGGGGAACTCAGAAAGTTGGGTTAAATTTAGCTATAGCATGATAAATAAGGAACTTAGAAAGAATAAATGCAGCAGAACACACCAGCAAATTAAGCATTCTTTAGAAGTCATGAGTAAGTGTATTTTGACGGTTTTTGAAGAGGGTGAGGAAATCTATTCCAACCCGATAATTAATAATTATATAAAAGTAGATCGTAAAAAATATCTTGAAGACACAAAAGCCTTACATGTCGCGCAATTATCCGTATTTATCTCTCATGCTGTTAATACACTGCAATATAGACAATTTAATTTAAAGCGGCTTACATCATGTAAGGAGCAATTAAGCGGCTGGATACTTAGGAGGCTTATAGAGCGGTTTACTTATGCGAGTTTAATCACAACACATGATTTATATTATTCCTCAATGAAGGCCGCTAGTTTGCTTTTAAGATCGAGTAGAGAAATAGATAATAGAATAAAAGTTATAAAGGCATTAGAGGAATTACAAGAAAACGGGACAATTTATAGTTATGAAATTGAAGAAAAACGAGAAGGGCGCAAGATTGTAGATGTTAAATATAGGATTACGCCAAGTTCTGAATTTTCCAGCGAGCAAAAAGCAGCCAATAAAAGAGCTAACATCATAGAACAAAAAGCCGTTAAAAATGATCTTCAAATTGTGGATAAGTCAAAATCAAAGTAGGCAGTACACGGCACAGTAAGTAGGCAGTACACGGCACAGTAAGTAGGCAGTACACGGCACACATGTA
>NZ_BDMN01000386.1 GCF_002189065.1 Bathymodiolus platifrons methanotrophic gill symbiont | reverse complement strand
CACTTCTTCCTTGTTCAGAGGTTGATACTCTTACGTAACCGATTGCTTTCTTAATCATAATCACACCTTTTTTATATACCTGTACAAATTATAAACGTTCGTTTGTACCTTGTACAGGCATATAAAATATAAATGGGTGCCTTTTATAGTTTGTTTATCTTAGTGTTAAGTGGATACCCGTTACATACCCGCCCCCGCTGTCTCGTATATAACTTTTAACGTGCCCCTGTTCAAGAAGCGCTACAACAATGGACATTACCCTCACGTTAATCCCCAAACGCCTTACATCAGCTCATAACCTCACTCTTGTTAATGGAATCAGTGTCACCCCTACAAGCTCAGTTTTAACCCACATAAGTCTAAGATCCTGCGGGGAGTCGCTATTTTTGCGAAAGCTTGTTTTGGGCATCCCAGCCCAAGCAAGCGGCAAAAACTTAA
Organism: Bathymodiolus platifrons methanotrophic gill symbiont; assembly: GCF_002189065.1. Classification (GTDB taxonomy): domain Bacteria; phylum Pseudomonadota; class Gammaproteobacteria; order Methylococcales; family Methylomonadaceae; genus Methyloprofundus. Next base: position 3,739 of record NZ_BDMN01000386.1, on the reverse strand, counting down.
CGCGACCACTAATGCCTTCGGCGCCCCAGACGTCCTGCGTACGTGCCACTTCGCCATTACCATCGTAAACTCGGTGCTGGCTTCGTAACACTCCCTCAAATGACTGGACGGCGTTTTTCGGAATGCCTTTTATTTTGTCTCCACCTACGCTAGCGCTACGATTCCGACAAAACAACGGCTCTACGCCTTCTGGGGACTACCAGCCCTCGCGTTCGCTCTCCATGGCTGGCAGCGGGAGCAAATGGATTTAATCGACTGGCTGGACAGTAAGCGAGTAATCAGGCAACAACCGCCGACCCAATCGACACAGCACCGCCTTTTCATCATCAAGCAGTTAAAGAGAACTTGAAGCCTTGGAGCTGTCAGCCCTCACAATTTCCGAAGCAATGGCACATTATCAAAATATCTACCAAAAAAAAGCACAGCAAGCGATTTTAAAAGGTTTTGAATAGGGTTGATAATCTCGTACATTTAAGCGATAAAAACGCACCAGCGGGCAACCTCAAGCGATTACGGCCTATATTTTCTTGCTTTCAAAGGGGTAAAGATCAAGAGCCAGTTAATTAGGCCGATAATGGAACTTTCGTTTTATCTTCAAAAAAACAAAATAAATTCTTTAGACCTTAATTTTTTCTTTTCTAATCAGGTGTATTTTTTCCTGACTGAAAGAATAATATTTTTATGAAATCGCATATTTTCGGTTTCCCCCTGTTTTCGTAAATAAGCGGCTCTTTCTGGTTCTGTCGCAAAAAATAAAATCACCTTATTACCTACGATTATAAGATTTAATTTCAGCCAAAGTAGGTTCACATGCTCAACTGAAAATGGCTCTATTTTTCAAGCCATTACTTTCCTGAATACCCCATGGTAATTGACTTTAACACTATATTATCGTAATTTTAATGATGGGATGAGACTGTTTTTCTCCTGCATGGGGGTTTGTGCATAAACGCGATATTTTTCGCTTAATGCGCTGTAATCTCTCCTCCTCCGTAATTTACGGCTGCAAAAAATCACCTCAAATTTAGATTTATTATGCTTCTAAATGAACTGTTCTGGCTAGCGCTGAGAAATCATGGCTATTTTCAGAGTCAGCAAAGGAATAAAATCCCGAAAAATTGATATGAAACCAGGCTACAGGCGATATTCGTTTTAACGCCTCTAGGTTTTCCGAGCGCCCTTCGTGCTCATTGAATTCTTTGAGTTCTGAGAGAATTTGAGCGTTATAGTGAATAACACAATTGGCAATCAAGCGCGCACACTCATTCCACAGTGTTAACTCTGCATGATGACTGCCTCTGAATTTCTTACCGTTCGTTTCAGCTATTACACGCCTTAACTGGTGGAATGCTTCGCCTCGATTGAGAGCACGTTGAACATGCCGACGAAGTGTTTCACTATCAATATAATCCAGTATGTATTGCGCTTTTATTGCTCTGTCATATTCCGCCAAAGCTTTAAGGGTAGCTGTGTTCGATTTATACCGGCAAAGCTTCTTGATTAATACACTTTGACTGGTTTTGTGCTGCCCTAGTGAAATCATCAATCGACAAATATTCTCCCATTCTCTTGTGATTAACTCCCAATCAATCGGAACCCTTAAAGAGATCAGCTGCTCGATATCTTCAGCGTTTTCGACCTGAAACATTTTCTCAAAATGGTCTTTAAAGGTTTTGTATCGTGGCGCAAATTGATAACCAAAAAAGTGGAGTATGGCAAAATTATATCTATTTGCCCCATGGGTATCAGTCGACAAAATATCAGGTTTAACTTCAGACGTGTTGTTATAGAGTAAATCAAAAATGTGATGGCTTTCGTGGTCATCTGCACTAATGATTTTGCTATTTGCAGGTATGTGGTTGAGCACCAATGTCATCGCTGATACGCCTTTTTCTTGGCCGAAGTATTTGGGTGAATACCTCGCCATTAATGAGCTAAAACGACATTCAAACTTCTGCCCATCAATACTACCGTGCTGACCGCGCTCATCTATTTGGTAGTACTCGAATATTGGTAAAGAGGCTGTCTTGTTTGAAATGACGTCGTTTGCAGCTCTCAAAGTCTCCAGGCGCAAGTAGTTGGCCTGCGTGGCTCGTAAATCATTGAATGAGCGATCAGAAATGTTAGCTATTTTGTATAAACCGAAATTAGTACCATTACCCAATATACATGCCAAAATATCATTAAGGTTGGGTTGAGTTCGCTGGTATTTTGATTGAAAGTGAGTGAATTCATCAAAGAAATTCGTTTCCTGATTAACTACACGCATTAGTTCAATGATCCCTACCTGGTCAAATTGTTCAAACACTCGGTTATTCACTGTTGGCACTGGGTTTTTGACTGATAAAGACCATTTAATGGTGTTGGTCTGATCAGAATAAATCACGTAATCATTTGCTCCCTGATTGATCCTCTTACTGGTATTTTTCATTTGCTCTTCTAGTAACTCTTTTAAACCAGCGCTTAATTCTGAAATTGTCACATTCAGCATAGGTAGTGACATGGAACTGCTTAACTGTTTTTGATCGACCTTATTAATGAGGTAATCGTCAAGAGGCCTGTATTGATGGCTATGATGAATATAACAAATGTCGTTATCGAGCGCCTGGAGGATCTTTCGGTACAAATAACATTCGAACAGAAACGGATCAACGGTTGGAACGTCTAGATCATCGTTTTGGATATAGGGTAAATCCGATGGACGGATCAGATCCTCATCTATCGTTTTTATTTCCCCACATTGACGGAGTTCTTGCTTTGCCAAAATGATTTGATTAGCTAGTTCAAAATGAGCTTTGTCTATTTCAAATTCTAGAGTCAAAAACAGGCGCCTTAAATTACGTCTAATAGTGACCTTATTTTGACGATAGTATTGCCAGATAAATTGTTTCTTATCCAGTTCAACTTTAGCCATAAAATCAGCGACGGATGCTAAATCTGATTGAGGTAATATCTTGTAAATATTCTTGAGCAAGGCCTTTGCCAGCATAGTCTCATCATTAGCGCTGTTGGCCAGAACATGTAAAACATCCGATACTTTCTTAATCTGTTTGCTCAGCCGATTAGCTTCTTTGGCTATTTGTGTATCGCTATATTGGCTTGCGCTCTGTTCGTACTTTCTGATCCCTCGATAAAAACCGTTAGTCAAATTATCATTGATGTGGCCATAACGTTGACAGAGAAATGAGACAATATAAATACTGGCCTTAGCCGGTGTAAATTGTTTCAACTGCGAGGTTCGGTAATTTTGGAACATATCGCTGTAAAATCGAATATTTCCTTCTGAAATATGCGCCTGTTCCAAAATCGTTTTCGCTTGTAAAAATATAGGTTCCAGTTTTTGTTTATCTTGTAACTCTCGACTTATTTCTCCAAAAGTAAAATCTTTTGCCTGGCTTCGCAGAGTTCGAAATTCGTCTGTTGTCTGATGGGGTGCCAATAAAGTGGTGATGTAATCCTTAATCTTGCCCTTGAGTTGCTTGTGAAATAGGGTTACTAGCCGCTCTTCCTCTTTGTTCAATGCCTGGTTTACAACGCTCTGAATTCGAGAAAGGGCTGGCAATGCAATCCATTGCTGATTCAAATAGGTGACACACTCATCAAACACCGTCTTATTATCAGCTCGGATGGCAACTGCTAAATCCGCTTGCTTCAGCAGTTTCTGTTGATGCTGATCAGAAAATCGTTGAAAACCCGTTAAGGAAAAAACCTTTTGGTAGATGTTAGATTTGGCATCTTT
>NZ_BDMN01000385.1 GCF_002189065.1 Bathymodiolus platifrons methanotrophic gill symbiont | reverse complement strand
GCTTGATCCCACGCTGTCAGCCCCGGACGGGCTGATAGTCTCCAGAAGGCGCAGGGAAATTTGCCAATCCGAAGTGCGCGATAGCGCGCGAGGGAGGCTAAAATTTTATCCCGAATAGCCGTAGAGCCATTTGTGGTAGCCATGACTGAGCTGCTTTGTGCTCAGTCTGTGGCGGACGCAGGGCGGCTGGAGCATCTCCTATTCGCTGCGTAGGTGAACGAATTACGGCGACAGGAGTCCCGGAATTTCGTGAGGTAGCATGGCGCGCCTGTTAGACGGGGAGCGAATCTCATCTATAAAACGAGATACATCTTGCCCCTTAACCCCTCCCCAAGGCATAGTTCTCTGCCTTGGGTATGAGATATAAAGCTGTCGTTTAGCTCTTGTTATTGCCACAAAGGCACTGTTTCGTTCTTCATCAATATCAGCAGTAGTCTTAGCCCGATAATCAGGAAACACACCTTCACACATAGACATCAAAAAAACGATCTCTTTTTCCAAACCTTTCATTGTATGAACCGTGCTTAAGGTCAACCCATCATTAATAAGCTCTTCAGTTAATTGCCCTAATGCCATAGCATTTCTAAACGCCTGCAATGAATCACCCAGCCCTTTTTGTTTAAAACGAGTCCAGTATTGTTGAAACTCTTTTAGTTCAAGAATACTTATCTCCAACTCTGATTCATAACCATCTAATTGTGTGTCATCAGCAAATTTTTCTAATTTTTCAATAAAAAATTTAGTTAGCTTTCTTATATTAGGTTCGTCAACATCCAATAGATCTATTGCCGCTAACAATTCTGACTGTAATTCTGGAAATAGAATTTGTGAATTTAAAGTATCTTGAGACCATTTCTTTAAGACTTCGTCATCTCCCCATTCAGAGGGTTGAGACAGTTCCAATAAAGCGCAAAGTTTTTTACCATCCACCCAATCTTTAGGGTTCAGTTTTACACGAATAGCATAATCTAGTACCCTACAAAACAGTGAACTAGGCTCTACTTGCCTTTCCCCTTTTTTTAAAGAAAATCGAATTTCCGCATTTTTTAAAGCATCTTCTAAAGCAGAAAAAATATATCGGTTTCTAGCAATAACAACCATTTTATCCAGCGTTATCTCACCTTCAATTTCCTTATGTGTTTTCAACTCTAAAAGATGTTTTATTTGACTTACAATCCAATCAGCTTCAACAAACTCATCTGCTTGAGTTTCAATGGTTACACGACCTTGTAAAGCAAAATCACTTTCTTTCTGAGAATCTGGTTTTAATTTGTTTGCAGCATGGATAACAGCCTTGCTGCTACGATAGTTTTCCTTTAACTCATAAACTGATGGCTTAAAGTCAGCAATAAAATTGGAACAAAGATACTCAGATGAAGACCCATTAAACCCATATATCATCTGATTAGGATCTCCCACCATCATTACGCTGGTAATAGATTCTCCACAAAATGCTTTTATAAACTCGTACTGAATTTTATTTAAATCCTGCGCTTCATCTACACAAACATGTTTATATTTAGCGCGATAAATATTAGCAACCCACTCATGGAGCAAAAGTATTTTATAAGCATATTTTAAAATATCATCATAATCTATTCCTCCGCTGGCAAGAAGAGCATCCTGATAATCCTGATATATTTTCCATAGTCGCAAATTATTTGAATACTTTTCAACAACCTCACTTTCATTCAGTATCTCGCGTTTTATCGTTGCAAAAGCATCCATATATTTCTGCATAACACCTTCACGAGTACGTTTTTCTCTTGAATCAGAAACATTAAGATACTCATCAATATCAATATTATCATCACGTAACGATTGCAAAAATACCTCCATTCTATCCTTATCTCGCTCATAGATATGCAACTCAGAAGGTAGCCCTATGGTATGTCCGTATTGTTCCAATATGCGTTGAGCAACCGAATGAATGGTAGCTATCCACGCTCTATCCTCCATGAGATCAACATCATCAAGACGTTCTGCCATTTCTTCAGCTGCTTTATTAGTAAATGTTAGAGCAATAACACTACCCTTTTTAGTATTACTTAGAATAAACCGAATACGTTCAGTTAAAACGCGAGTTTTCCCTGAACCAGCAGAGGCTAAAACTTGTAATGCACTACCAATAGGTGCGTTAACTATAGATTCCTGATTAGGTGATAATGCCATCATAACTTAACCCACTCCTCTATCTTTTTAAACGCCTCTTTAAACGCTTCGGGAACCAAATCACCTTTCACCCTATTTTGAGGGTTTCGAGTAATAACATCAGCAAAAAAACCTGCATAAGATGCTTTTGAAACTCGCATTTTTTCAAGTAGGCTTTCATCATCTAAGGCTTCAATTTCAGTTGTTTTTGCTGCTAAATAATGTGAGTTACTCGTCCCTTTTGTTTCAGTCAAAACTAGAGATTCAATGATCTCTTCACGCAACACCAATGAATTAATAAGCTCAGCTTCTACATCATTTCCTAAATTTAAAAAACTAATTGAGAAAATATCACTTCTAAGCTCCAAACCAGTGTCATTTTTAATATTCTCAATTTGAGCTTCAATTTTTTTCTTTGTATACCCTTCTTTTCCATCATTATCACTAACAACATAAATAGGAATACCTAAGCTACAACCCATTTTGATAAAAGGTGCATAGTTGTGACCTGCAACACTAACGCAATTGATACCCTTAGAAAAGGTAGAGCAACCGTAATAATGTTCAAACATTGCAGGAACAATCTGCTCCTCAGTAACACCTTCAACTAAAATTACAGCCCTTGAGAAAAGTATTTCTCCTCTAAAACGCATTACTTCACGCTGGATAATATTAATATCTTCTGGATTCATCTTAGCAGTAAGTGAATTCACCCTAACGCGATCTTCATATCGAATTAAAGAACGAATATCCTTTATATCAATCATGGCGGCAAGATAAGGAGAGTGGGTACTAACTATTACCTGGCCTTGGGAATTAGAAAGCTGCTCATAAAGTGTTCGTTGGGCGTTAGGGTGCAAATGTGCCTCAGGTTCTTCAGCAGCAATCAAAGGGAAAAAAGGTTTTGCTTCTTCTTGATGATTTTTCCCCGTTAATTCGACAAACGCTTTTACCGTTAGCATGGATGCCCAACTACGGGTTCCCATACCATGATATTCCATGGAAAACGAATTATTCGCCTGATCACCAAAATGAACAGTAAATTGCTTTGAAATATCTCTAATTTTTTTGGGGAAAGGCGTTATTTCAGCTTCTCCAGAACCTTGAAAGGATTGGTTCAGTTGTTCTAAATGTTCTTTTAAGTCTTGTAAAGGCTGACTTTTTTCGACAGCCTCATCATTAACAGCCTTAACCAGTTCTTCCAGCTTAGTAATATCGGCTTTATCATATTCCACACTGGAAAGCACTTTCCCAATAAATGAAGATTTCTCTCTTAGTTCTTGATGTATATCCCGTTGGGCATCTATTGAAATAAAAGGTAATGCATCAAATCGTTTACGCAATTGATTTTTATGTTTGGTTGCTTCACTTTTCCAATTTGGATAATCAGGCCAGCGATCCAGAGCAAATCGCGTAATGCTAAAACCTCCTTTTATTTTATCCTGCTCACATTTAGTTCTTAGAGCTAAAAATTGATCGCCATCGGCTTCTGATTGAATCTTATCTCCAAAATGCTCAGCCCATTCATCATCAAATAATACTGGCTTACCCTTACCCTCTAAATCCATAGCTACAACACGAACATCAACTAGAATGGACTCAATCCTATTATCATCAGCGTCAATATAAAAATCTTCTTCTGCCAAATAACGAGAATAATCACCCAAAGCCAATTGCATAGCCTTAATCACTGAAGTTTTACCCGAATTATTTGTTCCTATTAATACAGTAACGCGAGGCAATGTAATTTCAAGTTCAGCAATACCCCGAAAACCCGCAATACGAACTTTATCGACTAAAATA
>NZ_BDMN01000384.1 GCF_002189065.1 Bathymodiolus platifrons methanotrophic gill symbiont | reverse complement strand
AGTTCCACAATCGCCTTATATTTTTCTTGCATCGACTTTGGAACATTTTCAGATTTTTTTACTTGACCCATTTCCATTTCCAGAAATATTAAAACGATGATTTTAACGCAAGCAGGGGGTTCTGTCGCAATAATTTATTATGAAGGTTGAGGTAATGAAAATGATCAAAAAAGGACAAATGTGAGTTAATTTAGAGAGGTCTAACCCCTAGGGAAAAGTAACTTTTTTTAGCGTATATCCATTATATGCAAAAACCCTTATATGAGAAAAATAGGGGTATCTGACTCTATTTTCAAGGCATCAAGTTCTTACTACGTTGACACCTAAAGCCACTAAACCAGAGAAATAAAGGGCTCAAGGTGGTTTGTCATTCAGTGAGGTATTGATAGCCCCCTTTTTGACACTAAATCTAAAGGACTCTCAGCCCTAGGGAAAAGTAACTTTTTTAGCGTATATTACCTATATGCAGAAATCCTTATATAATAAAATACAAAGGTTTCTGACCTTAATGGGCCGCAAGTAATAATGAAGTTTCTAGTCGCCTGAATGGTAAGATTCAAAAGGTTACTATAAACACAAAGATGGGGGAGGGTAGTTCAGTATGGATATCGCGCCATCGCCGGGATAATCCTACACCACCAAACAGGAACTCTTACGTTTTTAGCGAAGTTAAAAAAACAAGTGTTTTATTTACACCATCATCAGCACCAATAATCACCTTCATTTTGCCCTGATTCTACGCAAATAGCGTTAATAAACGCTGTTAAAAAACTAAACCACTGAATTTGTTAATAAATCCCTCGTTAAAAAACTAAAAGATAAAACACCTTAGGGATTAGACCCTATATTAGGCTTAATATTTTTTTCTATTGCTCTCAATTTTTTCTTTTGTTTCATTTAATCGAGGTGAATTCCATTCAAATATTTCTTTTTAGAGCATATTGATATTGACGCTCTTCAAAAATTTCCTCATAATCAGGTGGGTTCGCTATTTCAATTGTAGAATCAATTAGCTTAATGGCTTGTTTAATCTTAATTGGGAGAACCAAGATCTTATACATTATCTTTGGTGAGATAGATTCCCATTCAACATCTATTGATCGTGGTTTAAATTCAGGATTTTTGACTTGAGGCTCCCTCACTCCATCGCTGTTGTATTGCCCACAACATAACCCTTTTTAGTTAGAGTGTCTGTATATGAGAAGAAATTTTTTAGTAGGACTTTTTATATTTTTTAGCTTGGTTGCCTTAGCTTTTGGTTATTATTTTTTAAGAGATGATGTCAGTTTAGACCCTGGGGGGGTGAGTTCAGGTTCTAAGGGAGACCTGGATTTATTGGGTGAATTACATAAACACAGTTTGGCAAATCTTGAGTCTAAAGGCGGTAATTTAACTTTAGAGGAGGAGTTCGATAAGAATCATTTATTGCATGGGGGGGTGCTCGTGGCCTCGGATAAGTTCGTTGCTGAAAACCCGGAATATGTAGCCGAGGTTCGTCGGAACTTCAAGGAGATGGAAGAGGTTGGTTTTTTTATGGTTGCTTCGTCATCTGATTTGAATGATAGTGCGAGAGTGATGTTGGAACGGATGTCGAAGTATGCGACTTACTCTCCAGAGGATGTTCATGCCGACCTTTCTGGTTTGGAAAACTATGTTTCTTTTGTTCCGACGGATCTGGAGAGTAGTTCTTTTGCCGACCTTCTTTGGTTGGGGAGCAATACTTTTGGCTCTGCTTCTTCTGAGGGTTGGTCGGGAGTGATGCATTTTTTTAAGGATGACTCTTTGGGATTATTAAGTTTGGTAGAGCGTCGGGGTGGGGCTGGTGGTTATACTGTTCAGTTCTTAGAGGAGGAGTTTAACACTAATGTAAATGGTCTTCCTGCGAGGTATACAGTAGAGGTTGATGTTTCGGGAGGCGCAAACACAACCTTGACTTGGCAAAATGGTGATAATGTGTATTTTTTGACAGCTCAAGTTGATGTTTCGGGAGGATCCTCCTTGAAGGATAGTTTTTTTAAGTTGGCGGGTTCTTTGCCTAATCCCGGAGGTTCTTAGAGGTGTGTTTTTTAGATAAGTTTGTTTTGTTGGTAAAGGGTCGAACTTGTAGTTTTCTGTATAATTGTAATTTATGACGCCGTGTCGGAATGCTTTATTTTGTCTCCAACTTCGCTAACCGCTGGCTTCCCATCTAAGCCGGGACACCCAGTAATTTCAAGGGGTAAAAAGCAATATTAGGTCGACCTTAATAATTTATTTTCTAGCCGCCTGTACTCTTTGGCAGTTGTATTGTTTTTTTCATACGTTAAAAATCCTGGAAACGGAGCATAGCGAAGTGAAGATTTTTAGCCAGCGATAGTCAACGCTGTGGATGACTACTTGTAGTATGAGCGTTAGCAAATGGCGAAGAGTCATTGAGGTAATCATGATGAGTGCAACAAGCGGAGCTAGGTTGTAGGAAATCGTGATGGACTTAGGACGAATCGGGGCATCGAAGATTATAATCAGTCCCGTTAAGCTTTTGCCGCGAACTTGGGCTGAGATACCCAAAATGAGCTTTCGCAAAAGTAGGGACTCTTACACGATTATCATACAAAATTATCTGCATAACATTAGATTTTGTCCCGCTTTAGACGGGAAGCCGTTTTCCGTAACCATTCGTCCCAGATTTTGTGATTTTTATACTGTTGCACTTTGGGCAACTTACTTCTTGATAACAGGTCATAAAATCAAATTATACAGGAACTCTACAAATTCGACCCATTACCTGTCATTTTTGGCTTAAATTAAAATTGGCGAAGGTATTGCAATACGCTAAAAAAAAGGAAAGTAGCCTTGTTCAGATAAACCCGAACTTTCAAATTCCAACGGCAGATGCAAAAATTGAATTTATCTGTGAAGAGTCTGAAATAGACGAACAGTGGTCATTTGTAGGGTTCTGTCGCATAAATCCCCCTTCCCGACGTTATCTGCTATCATAATTCTCAATTTCAATAAAAGGTGGATCACATGCTCAGCTTCAAAGGTACTCACTTTCCAAAAGATGTCATTCTTTATGCTGTTTTCTTTTATGTCAGGTATGGTGTTTCGTATCGCGACCTTGAAGAAATTATGGAAGAAAGAGGTGTTGAAGTGGATCATGCTACGCTCAATCGTTGGGTTATCCGTTATTC
>NZ_BDMN01000383.1 GCF_002189065.1 Bathymodiolus platifrons methanotrophic gill symbiont | reverse complement strand
AGCGAATAGGAGATGCTCCAGCCGCCCTGCGTCCGCCACAGACTGAGCACAAAGCAGCTCAGTCATGGCTACCTCAAATGGCTCTACGGCTATTCGGCATAAAATTATAGCCTCCCTCGCGCGCTATCGCGCACTTCGGATTGGCAAATTTCCCTGCGCCTTCTGGAGACTATCATCCCGTCCGGGGCTGACAGCGATTGTCTGAGGAAAATATTCCTGCTTATAAGCAGTTTATGGCTTTAGCAGGATAGTTATGCCTGAAGACCAGGAGGTCTGAGCTTTTGATAATTATTGCGACAGAACCTATAAAAAGTCCTACTAAAAAATTTCTTCTCATATACAGACACCCTAACTAAAAAGAGTTATAGGATCCCCGTAATCTGTCGGGGGGCAATGCCTAAAGCTTACGAACAAAAACGAGCTGGAGATTCGAATCCCTCCGCACATAGTTTAAAGGGTTAGACAACGACCCACGAGCAGACTCAGGAATGTAAATGCTAACCGCAAACTTTGAATTCCTTAAAGGAAGACTCGGTATATACTGAGTTGACGTCCAAAAATAACCTTTAAAATCATAAAACCTCCTATCTTTTCCATGAACCTTGTAAGCAACAACTAACTCAGCAAGAACCCGCGCCTCAGATGCCGACGGTATATACCAATCATCGAAATGGTTATATACCTCACTCTGCGAGAAAAGAATCGCACCTACAAAATCATCTGACCCGTGAATGCGCTCCATGCAAGGCTTATCTGCCAGGAATAGAGAGTTTATCGACCCCGTGCCAATCCGATCCGCAAACCCAGAGGACAAAGGTTTTCCATTACAACCCCAATCCTGAAACGTAGTCATAGCAGGCCAAGGATTATTATTCCAACGAGCCTCCATACCAGACTTACCATCAGGAGAAACTAAAAAAACTATACCGCCACCAGGACCAACATCACCCAACTTGTACCTGACGTCACGAGGCTTATAACTACCAGAAAGCTTAGGAATACCCTCCGGAGACTCCCCTCCTCCACTACCTATCCCAGAAGTGGGAACTTTGAACCCAGGATCTGTAGAAGATATCACGATTCCCTCATCACTTTTAGCAGGACTAGGATGCAAACGGTTATAATAACGATCTGCAAAGTTATTTGACAGCTCCCAGAAAGTAGCCGCCTCAGATTTAAAGTTAGCGTCCAAAGAGGTTTTTGAGAAATCCCCCTTCTCTAATTCCGCAATTAACTTAGAATCGGTACTATAATTATTCCAACTTTTACCCCAATTCTTAACAGAATCAGGTGCAGGTGCAGGTACAAGATGAGGTGTGCTACCCGTAGGCAAAGCCCCTGAACGATCCCACACAATACCTAAAACAGAGTCTGGGACAACAGGAAACTGAACCTCCGCCGAAACACACCCAGAAAAAGCACAAAACACAAGCACCGAAGATAATAAATTTAACTTAAACAAAATACACTCCTATCACAATACCTCACCAAAATAAGGGAGAGAAAAAACTTCGGGGAGTCGCTATTTTTGCGAAAGCTTGTTTTGGGCATCCCAGCCCAAGCAAGCGGCAAAAACTTAACGCGACCACTATTGCCTACGGCGCCCCAGCCGTCCTGCGTACGTACCACTCCCTCAAATGACTGGACGGCGTTTCGGGAAACCTTTTATTTTGTCTCCACCTGCGCTAACGCTTAGATTCCGACAAAACAACGGACCTAGGCCTACTGGGGATTACCGGCCCTCGCTAACGATCTCCATGGCTGGCAGCGAAGGATGGCCAGAGGTCGGTAAAATACTAGGTCAC
>NZ_BDMN01000382.1 GCF_002189065.1 Bathymodiolus platifrons methanotrophic gill symbiont | reverse complement strand
GCTTTCCTGATAAGGTCGTTATGGATAAAAGTGGCGCTAACTATGCAGGATTAGCCAATATTAACCTCTTGTTAATCCTCGCTGGGTTTGCCACTATGATCGACATATTACAGGTTAAATATTTGAATAACATCATCGAACAGGATCATCGATTTATCAAAAAAATAACAAAACCGATGATGGGCTTTAAAGCGTTTCACTCCGCTCAAGCAACAATTGATGGAATTGAAACGGCACATATGATCCGAAAGGGACAATTGTCTGAGGAAAATATTCCTGCTTATAAGCAGTTTATGGCTTTAGCAGGATAGTTATGCCTGAATACTAGGAGGTTTGCGCTTTTGATGATTATTGCGACAGAACCCTAATTGTTTATTAACTTATCCCACCAGGTAATCTTTTTCCAATCCCCAGCGTCTCCAAAAAATTGCGCTGAGTATAAATTACAATCCCTGGCCACCGTATCAGATACACGTATCCAAGGCTTAGTTTTCAGGTGCGCTGCAACCTTATCGACAGAAAAGTCATAATCTTTATACATAACAGGCCCCTTATACTCGTGCAAGCCAACAACAAGCCAAAAAGGCCGTGTATCATCTAGGTGGGTTACATAAGACCATATACCCCAGTCTCGCTCATCCTTGTCCGCATGATCCAGCACCCACAATCGCTCTATAGAACCTCCGACGGATTTCGGGATGACCCTGTAATGACCGGATATAGTACGTATGGCATAAAGAATACTTGATTCTGTATAGTGTATTTCTAAATTCTCAAGGCGCCTGTGAAACTCCTCCACATCCCAAGTTATGGACTCATTCCTGTGAATGTGTCGAGGGAGATGTATTTCAGTAGGAAAACGACATTCAGCCCTAGAAAAATGGTATTTACTACCATTGGCCATGCTAACATCATAGTCCAAATACATCTCCAGAGCAGCGTCCTCAGAATAGGAGTTTAAGCTATAAATGAACAAAAATACTGCCAAAACTTTATATAAAATTGACATTTTAATTACTTCTCCAAATAAAAGCACACACAAACACTAAAGAGACTCCGCTAAATTAAAAATCTTAGTCTTTAGAGAGTCTAAATGAACCTCACGAGAAGAAACAGTTAGCTGAAACATCCTACCCCCAGAAACCCAAGACAAAGTAGCAATAGAGAACCCAGTAGGTCCTCGAACAACCATATACAAAGAATCTAAATTTCCAACTTTAGAATTAACAAAATCCCCCACAAACAAGCGAGGGTCCCATTCCGGAAAAGAAGTCTCCACTAATTTAACGAAACCAATATCCTTACTCCTATAATATCTGGTAAAAACATTATCGGTCGAAGACCCAGAACTCCTACCAAGCCTATGACCATGGTACTCTAAACCCGAAAACCCACCCGTAGAAACAGGAACAAAAGACAACTTGGACAGGGCCTCCTTTAAAGGTATAGACCCTCCCATCTTAATGTCCATAGCCTCCATATGGGAAACCACAGAATCATACTCCCCAACCCTTATAAACCCATTATCCTTTAACTCCCGTTTCCAGCCATCAATAAGCTCCTTATGGTCGGCAGACTGAGTGGTATAATGTGTTCTAGACGGAGCCGCAGAACCCGCGGCAGATGCACCTCCGACGACTGTACTCAATAAAACAACCGCAGAAACCATTTCTAATTTAAACATAAAAAACTCCTAAATAGAACTCAAGGTATATACGCGCTAGCGCGTCTTCATGATAGATTTTGGGGTCCCATGTCACAGAAATCGTGTAAGAGTCCCTACTTTTCCGAAAGCTAATTCTGGGCATCCCAGCTCAAGTTCTCGGCAAAAGCTTAGAAGCTGTTTGGTTAAACTTTACAAACACTTTGCAACAGTTAATTTTATCATAGCAATTCTTATCATATTTTCAGAAGGTGCAGGTAAAATTTCAAAGTCTTTAGCTAGGCGTCGAAAGTTATTTAACCAGGCAAATGTACGCTCTACAACCCAGCGTTTAGGGGGTTCTGTCGCAATAATCATCAAAAGCGCAGACCTCCTGGTCTTCAGGCATAACTATCCTGCCAAAGCCATAAACTGCTTATAAGCAGGAATATTTTCCTCAGACAACTGTCCCTTTCGGATCA
>NZ_BDMN01000381.1 GCF_002189065.1 Bathymodiolus platifrons methanotrophic gill symbiont | reverse complement strand
TAACGCTATCACGGACCTGCCAGTCAACGGTGGTTGATTTACGCAATTTGTCTGTGATTTCGACAGCGATTTTCTTCAGTATCTCATCGCCGAGTTCACGGACCGCGCTCTCGTTATTGGCCAAGGCATCGTAAAAGGCGATTTCATCAGGGTTGAGTCCCAGCTCGGCTTCGCGAGCCATCTCTTGCTGAAACTCTTTTGCTAATGAAATGAGTTCTTCAATCACTTGAGCAGTTTCAATGGCTCGATTGTTATACTTACGCAAGGTTTCCTGCAAACGGTCGGCGAACTTTTTCTCCTGCACAACGTTATTGCGTGTCTTAGATTTAATATCATCCTTGAGCAATTTTTCGAGTAACTCAATAGCTAAATTCTGATGTGGCATTTGTCGCACATCTTCCAGAAATTCATCAGAAAGCAGGCCAATGTTGGGCTTGTCTAAGCCGCATAAACTAAAAACATCGGCGACACCTTCAGCAATCACCGCGTTATCCAGTATCTGTTTGAGCGCAGAATTTTGTTCCTCTTGCGTGCGCTTTTTATCAACGGTTGAGAACTTGGTTATGGCAGCTTTAATGGCTGCGTAAAAAGCGATTTCTTTACGCAGCGCCTTTGCCTCATCCAGTGTGCTGCAAAGTGAGTAGGCCTTGCTGGTTGCCAACACCAGATCGAGAAAACGTTTTTTACCGTCATCCAGCCCTAGTACATAGTTAGCAGCAGGCACTAACAATTTGTGAGCCTCCGTTTCAAAGTTGGCTAGGTCTATGCCATCCGCCTGCGGAGTTTTAGCAAAAAGCCCACGAATGGCATCCAATTTTTCCAACAAAATAGCGAATGCTTCTTCGGCTCGTAGGGTTGGTTCGCCTTTGCCTTTCGAGTCAGTATAGGTCTTTAAAGCCTGCTTCAATTCATTAGCAATACCGATGTAATCAACCACCAAACCACCGGGCTTATTCTTAAATACCCGATTGACCCGAGCAATGGCCTGCATCAGGTTATGGCCCTTCATTGGCTTATCGATATACATCGTATGACAACAAGGCGCATCAAAGCCGGTTAGCCACATGTCCCGAACAATCACTAGTTTTAACGGATCATTCTCATCTTTGAAGCGTTTCTCCAGCCGTTTTTTGGTTTTCTTATTGTGTATATGAGGTTGCAGTAACGGTATGTCGGATGCCGAGCCGGTCATCACGATCTTGATGGCACCTTTTTCGGGATCAGTGTCGTGCCACTCAGGCCTAAGGGTGATAATTTCATTATAGAGCTGAGCACAAATAACCCGGCTCATACCGACGATCATGGCTTTGCCATCCATGGTCGCTGTACGCGTTTCAAAATGATTAACTAAATCAGTGGCTATCTGTTGTAAACGAGGTGTGGCACCGACGAGTTTTTCAAGTCGGCTCCATTCCCCTTTGGTTTTTTCGCGTTGCCCTAGGTCTTCCTCATCTTCGGCGACATCATCAACTTGATTTGATAACGCTTCAATTTCATCGTTATTCAATTCCAGCTTGGCAAGGCGAGATTCGTAATAGATGGGTACCGTTGCACCATCGTCCACGGCATCCTGAATATCATAAATAGAAACATAGCCCCCAAACACCGCTCGGGTATCCTTGTCTTCCTGCGAGATGGGCGTACCGGTAAAGCCAATAAAGGAAGCATAGGGCAAGGCATCGCGCATGTGTTTGGCATAGCCAAATTTGTATTGGCCATCAGCAGTCAGTGTCGCCTTTAGACCATATTGACTTCGGTGTGCTTCATCAGAAATCACTACGATATTATGGCGGTCATTCAATAAAGGGTGATGTTTCTCATCTTTGATCAGCGCAAATTTCTGTACAGTGGTAAAGATAATGCCTCCAGATTCACGTTCAGCTAAAAGTTGACGCAGGGTATCCCGGTCATTGGCTTGTACGGGTGTCTGTTTTAGCAGTTCTACCGCATTGCTGAAGGTGGCGAATAGTTGTCCATCCAGATCATTGCGATCGGTTACAACGATTAAGGTTGGGTTGTTCATAGCAGGTTGTTGTAATAGCTTTCCGGCATAACAACACATAGAGATACTCTTGCCTGAACCTTGGGTATGCCAAACCACACCGGCTTTCTTACTGCCAGGGACTACCTCATCGGCATAGCTTGCGCGTTTCTCAGCAACGCCTTCAATCTCTTGTGCCGCAATCACGGTCGCTTTTACTGCTTCACGTACCGCATGGAGTTGATGGTAACCAGCAATCTTTTTGATAATCGTCTCGCCATCGGTTTCAAACAACACAAAATAGCGGATGTATTCCAGAAACAGTTCACGGTCAAAGAAACCACGCACCAAGGTTTCCAGTTGCCATTCGAGTAACGGCTTATCATCTTCATGCTTGATGGTGCGCCAAGGCATAAAGCGTTCTTGGTTGGCGGTGAGTGAACCAACACGCGCCATATAGCCATCGCTCACGATCAGTGCTTCATTGAAAACAAACAGATCGCCAATTTCATCTTTGTAGGTTTGGATCTGATTAAATGCATCCCAAATATCGGCATTTTCATCTTTCGGACTTTTTAGCTCCAGCACCGAGAATGGCAAGCCATTAATAAAACAGATCACATCGGGTCGGCGCGGTTGTTTAGTACCGGTGACGGTAAATTGATTGATGGCAACAAATCGGTTGTTATCTACCTGATCAAAATCGACAAGGAAAGCATGGTCGTTGTGTACCTCGTCGTCCTGTTTATATTCGACAGGTACGCCTTCCAATAACAAACGGTGAAAGGCACGGTTATTGGTAACGAGATCCAGACTTTCTGCCTGGGTTAATTTTGATAAAACCTGCTCGAAGCATTCATGCGGTAGGTGTGGGTTGATATGGGTAAAGGCCACTTCCAGATCATGCTTTAAAATAACTTGCGCATAATCATCCCGCTGTGGGTTCGGCCCGTCCGGTGCAATGTCCGGTCCATACAATACATCCCAGTCGCCTTCACGGAACCAGTCCAGACAGAGATTTTCTAGTTCATCTTCGTTCATAAATTATTCATCCGTCGGGTCATCACCGCGTACTTGTTCGGTTAGCAGGTCGTTGCAGTGCAAAGAGGAACCCGCGATATCAGGATAGAGATTCGCATAGTGAAGGTTCATTCTTCTAAGAGCATTAATGCAATGCAATCGTTCCTGTTCATCTTCCATGGGGATATGAATTTTGAAGATGAAGTCTTTTAACACCTCGGCATCATCAATATTGATATCCTTCTCGCCGAGAGCATTTAAAATCTCAAGCTCGAGGCTGGTTTCACCGCTGGGTGATAGCGTGAATAAACCATCCTGACTAATCAACCTGTCATGGTCACTGCTTAATGGATTAACAAAAATATCAGTGGTGAGAAATTCTTCTAATTTAGTTTTGTTAATAAAAAATAGCGAACGACTATAATTTTTCGGGGTTTCATCGGTAGGGTCGGGTTCGTTAAAGGCAAAGAACATCGCCACAAAGGGGGAGCGTGACCAATCCAGTAAAGGCGTCCATAAACCATAATGCTGGCCAAGCGACCAGACGTCATCATCGAGCATTTGAGCAACCGGCACTTTGGCACGCCCACGAATAGAATATTTAAAACTTTCTAAATGTTGTTGTGCCCACTCATCTTTGTAGATGCCGGTGTTTGATAACCGGGCAATGCTGGGTGTAAGCCCCCAGTGTGAATGGCGCTGCCCCCTGAACAATACTTGATCGGTATGATCAAACAAGGCATCTTCACTGATAATCTCAATTAAATGTGACCAGCTCTTTACCCGTGTTGACGGAATATTGCCATCCACTTTGTCGCCATTGATAACAAAATTTGGCCAGAGAGGGGAGTTGAGGTGGTATTTTCTCCTCATGTTAGGCTTCTTCGGTGCTTGGGATGGTTAGTTCGCCGGAGAGAAGTTTTGGGAGGAGCGCATCTCGGCTTGCCGCGAGAGACGTGTTCTGCTCTATATTTTCATTTATAGACATGAAAATGGGTTGTGTGTGTTTCCTGTATATTTTAATTAAATCTTCATTTGGTTTGGTGAACTTGTAATCTGGCACGGCATTTTTGCTCAGGTGCAAGACTGTTGTTCCTGTTGAATGTGCATTCGTATGCTGTTGGAACCGGTTTGTCTTTGCTATTCCATACAGATAATATTTAAGGTCATCATTTTTGGGTCTAATAACAGCAACATCGAGAGAAATAACTAAATGATCATACCTAGAATCACTAATAACCATTGCAGGTTTACCAATTACATCAGCTGCTTGAGTTACGTCGGTATATGCAATAATTAGATCACCAGCAAAGACTTCCTGCTCTGGTTTGAATTTCCCAGTATATTCTTTAAGTCCATCAAGTCTATAACCGCCACCACGATTAAACGATTTCAAAGTAACTAAAGCTGTATTAGACTCTTCTAACTCGATACTTTTATATGATTTACCTTTAATAATTTTCGCAATTTCATTAATCTTTGGAGTTGACCAATCATATGGAATATCCCCTAACTCCGATTCGCCCATTGCCGACGGAAACAACGCAGCAGTTTGTGCCAGTTCGGCGTAGGCTTTGGGTTGTTCGGCTTGTAGTTGCTTGAGGGCGACTTCATCTTTTGCGGAGATCACAGACATGGCGGTAAGTTCGGCTTGTTCAGCAGTGCCGCCTGCTTCCAACACTGATATCTTGGCTTTGACCGGCTCAAAATCCACAAACCAGCTTTTGAAAATGGCTTGAGCGATTTGTTCGAGGGTTTGGTTGGTTTGGGTATTTAGTTCGATTTTTTCATCTAGTTCTCCAAGAGTTTTTGCAATGTTAATTTGCTCTTTAAACGGAGGACGTATAAGTAAAACCTTACTAAATTCCGTTCTTTTAATACCTTGTACTGTTGAACCAGTTGCTCTAGATAACAACTGATGTTGTCCTATATGAGACATCAAATAATATTGCAGGTATCGATTATCTAATTCTCTTTTTTCCCCTCTCAGTGTTAGAAGCCTTTGAGCAACACATACATCATCACGGTCAAGAAGTGCTACACATCCTAATGGTGCTTCAGTAGTTAATAAAACATCGCCTTTTTTAGGGAAACTTCTGACCATAAATTTGTCATATGTTTCTTTACTAATGTAGTAAGCAGATGAATACTTAATATTCCCCATTTTTACAGATTTAGCACTCAGCGTGGTGATGCCCGACACTGCTTTTTTTGGTGTTTTTCCTCTATAATCAATAAGTGATTCTAAGTAATTCTCAAGTACTACGACTTCCCAGGACTCAGGCAAGAGACCCAATTCAGACTCATACCTGTTTAATTTATCGTCAAAAGTCATAACCTAATCCTGCTAAATTTTTCCTTATTTCATCTTCTAATCGATCTGATTGCTCAAACTGATCTTTCAATTGAGCGGTTAGCCTGCTCATTTTTTCAGTAAAAGGCTCACTGTCTTCTTCCTGAGCGGCAGCGCCGACAAATCGTCCAGGTGTCAGTACAAAGTCGTGCTTTTCAATGTCTTTTAGGCTAGCGGAGTAACAAAATCCTTTCTCGTCTTCGTATCCGTCGTTCTGTTGCCAGGCATGGAAAGTGTCTACAATTTTGGCGATGTCTTGTTCGGCAAAGTCACGCAATACACGGTCTTTCATGTAACCCAAGTTACGCGCATCAATAAACAGGGTTTTGCCGCGACGGTCGTTTTTCTTTTTATCCAGTGACAGGCCGTTGGCTTTGTCTTTAGTCAAGAACCAGATGCAGGCGGGTATCTGGGTATTGGTAAAGAGTTGCCCGGGTAAGGCAACCATACATTCGACTAAATCTTTTTTGACTAGCGTCTTACGGATATCTCCTTCGCCATTAGCCACTGAACTCATAGAACCATTAGCGAGTAATAGCGCCATAGAACCTTGGTCATTCAAGTGATAGAGCATGTGCTGTATCCAACCAAAGTTGGCGTTGCCTTGTGACGGTGTTCCGGCAATATCCCAGCGCACATCACCTTCTAATTTGGCGTGCCACCAGTCTTTAATGTTGAAAGGTGGATTGGCCATCACATAGTCGGCACGCAGGTCGGGGTGCTGGTCATCTAAGAAGGTGTCGGCATTCTTTTTACCAAAGTTAAAATCGATACCTCGGATGGCCATGTTCATGGCTGCCAGCTTCCAAGTAGTGGGATTGCTTTCTTGACCATACACAGAGATATGCTTTTTTTGATCGGCCGCCTTATAGTGTTTTTCGTCTGCATGGGCTTCGATGAATTTATCGTTAGAGACAAAAAAACCACCGGCACCCATGGCAGGGTCGTAAACGCGACCATTATAAGGAGCTAGCATTTCGACTATGAGCGTAACGATACTTTTTGGTGTGTAGTATTGACCGCCTTGTTTGCCTTCAGCCAGTGCAAATTGCCCCAGAAAGTATTCGTACACATGGCCGAGAATGTCTTTACTGTGCAGATCTAGTTTTTCACCGTTGAATTCCGGCTTGCTAAAACTGGTGTCGGAGAATTTGTTGATTAGCTCTGATAGATTGTGATTTTCGACTTGATACGGGCTAACGCGACTGAGTACGCCTTTAAGTTTTGGGTTGACGAGTTTGTCATCAATCTTAAAACTTTCGATTTGTTCTAATGCTTGATCGATGAGCCATGAAATGGAGCGTAGTTTGACATCATCGTCTTTGCCATCTTGCCAGATAACCGAACCGATGGGTAGTGCAGCGGCTTGTTTTAAGCTGTTCCAGCGAGAGCGTAACGGCACCCAGAATATATTTTTTTCTTGATAGTATTCGTGTAGCTCTAATTCTGCATCGACGGCTTCCTGATATTCATCGTCGCTATCGTAGTCGTCACGCGGCATGTAATAGATGTTGTCATCGCTATTATCTTCAGTGAATAAGTGGCGCAATTCAGCCTGTCGTTCTTCGAAGGAATCGGAGACATATTTCAGGAAGATCAAACCCAACACGACATGCTTGTAGTTAGCGGCATCCAGATTGTTACGCAGTTTGTCAGCGGCTTTCCAGAGCTTATTATCGAGCTCTTTTAGAAAGTCTTGTTCAGAAGTGTTTACCTGTTTTGTGTTGGTCATAGGGGTTCTCGTTAAACTGTTTGTTATCTGGCGTTTTTATTTA
>NZ_BDMN01000380.1 GCF_002189065.1 Bathymodiolus platifrons methanotrophic gill symbiont | reverse complement strand
AACATAGAGACTTACAGTGCTGATGAAGATACCGGGTTCTGTCGCAAAAAATTAATATTTGTGTAAAAATCAACTGCAACCTGTTTTTATGCGACAAATGGATAAAACACCATGCTGGAGAAAAACATTCTCACCACATCATTAAAATAACGATAATCTAATGTGAAAGCCAAGTATCATGTGGCATTCAGAAAAGCAACGGCTTGAAAAATATAAATACCTTTGGTAGAGCATGCGAATCTTCTTTGGCTGAAATTTAATCTTATGATCGTAGGTAATAGGGTGATTTGTTTTTTTGCGACAGAACCTTCTAAATCTATATCCTAATTTATGAAGCAGCTTTCTTACTTTTATTTCGGGTGATGTGTTTTCTGATTTAATACGCGACATGTTCCAGCTGCGTTTTTTTTAGATAAATGATCAGTCACATGTTTTATAAAAAACCATGTTATCAGGCAGTCTTATATTGGGCATCCATCTAGCTCCGCCATCATGTTCCCATCCTTTGTCTTCACCTACTATGCGATATAAAGTCAATACTGGCTTATTCTTGAATTTTCTTCCAAGCATACGGTCATCTTCTGACAACATTGTTCTTGGTGCTTTTTTTATATCTCTATTTTTACGTACAATTAGAATTCCTGATTGTGCTTTTTTATCCGCCTCAAGAGCTTTAACACAATCAATATACGACTCATGATCCCAGTCTATTTTGTTTTCACTCTCAAGCTTTTCTAAAAGATCAGTAATAAATTTTAATGTCACTTTATTATAAGATCCCGCGCCATCATCAAAGCTATCCAGCATTAAATCAATATCTCTAACGTGTTTTTTCTTTGGATAACCTGCAAACATATCTACACCACCAACAACAAGGTTAAGAAAGTCTTCATCAATAACATTCTTACGAGTTGGCTTTATTCCAGGAGGCAAAAGCAGACTTATTCCATCTAACCCATTTTTGACAACCTGGTTTATAAGAGAAGAATTTACGCTGTTTAAATCAGTAAATAATTTAAGCAGAAAAGGGGGAAGATATACTCTCATGAGGCCGGGGTCTCTATCATAGCCAAACATACGGCAATGCTGCCAGAAAGTATCCGCTTGAGGCCGTTTTGAACGTCTGCAATAATAAACGGTTTGAAGCATAGGAAATGTCACTCCTCGGCCCAAACTATTTCCACCTACAATTATATTCATTCCTTTATCTTTATCTATTTCATGGTTACTTTTTGAGTTCATTACTAAGATATTAATATCCATGCCTTTTAAGGCCTGCACAATAAATTCTTTAATTTCGGATAGAGGTTTTATATCTGGTTTTGTTTGTTGAAGATCGCTCCATGCATCTGTTATTTGTGGCAATAATTCTTTTTGCATATCTCCGTACAGCATTTCATTAAGAAAACCACCTATTTTGTCAGCAACAGATTCATGATCCTTGATACTAACACTAGGATGAATAAGGAAATTACACACTTTTTCTCCAGATAAAAAAATATGAGCACTAGAAACTAGAAAAGACAATAAAGCTTTACGCAGGCCATCCGATATATATTCACTTCCTTCTTTTAAATCATCTAACTCATCATCTGTAATCCGTACAGCATATGAACCTTTATCTGTGTAAAAGAAATCGCCCCCAAGATAGCCTTTTCCTGGAGGAAAATAATGAACAAAAGACGGTTTCCACGTGGAAAAGTTGGTTTGCAGCAAAACTGACTGAGGCGTAGCCGTTACCTGTAAATATATACTGCTGCTGGCTATATTTTTTATATCTTCAAGATGTTTGTTTATCGTGCTTTGTTCTTTGTGATTAACTTTCGTATTAAGACTTGCGGCATCTGCTTCATCATCAATAATAAATATTGGTCTTCCTTCACAAAATTTAGAGGAAGAAATATGATTTTTCCATGCCTTCAGAATATTAGTGTTTTTTTTCAAAATAACGAGAGTAGGCTGACGTAATTCTTTTTGTATAAAACGAACATCGTCATTTTCTCCGCAGACATTAAATGTATCAAGCATCTGCAAAGCACGCTTATAAGTCTGCTCCTGAAGTTTTATATTATCTGTTGTGAGCAGTATAAAAAGAGGAAAAAGCTCATCCGCAGTGGCAGCTATGATTCCAAACATTTGCCCCGTCTTACCACTTTGAACATTCCCGAGAAGAAGGCCGGTTACATGTTCCTGATAAGAAAATTTTTTAATATATTTAGGAACAATAGCATCTACTGTCATCTTCACTGAATCAGACACACCAGTAACACTCTCATCCAAAAGTTGTAAATAGTTTTTCAAATGCATTTTTTTCATTTATATCCCAAAATCCAGAAACCATACGTTATGTCTGTTAGTACCCTTTAACTGAAAACTATCTCTTCCATACTTTTTTAAAATTTCTTCGGTTACTATCTCTCCTATATGCAACACGCCAGCATTTTCAAGCCGTCCTTTTATCCATTTACCTAATATTTTCAGATCATCATTCGAACGAAAGTTTTTGCTGTAATCACCACTTATTTTGCACTGAAATTTCCATCCATCATCTGTATAAACATCAATAATACTTTCTTTATCAGGAAAGCCAGCTTTCGGGTAATCTCTCTTATCTGTAATAGATTTAGGAACAATTATTTCTACTTCATACCAATGACGAGGTTTTATAAATCCCGTGCTTTTATTTTCTCTGCCTTTACCAAAATAAACATTAAGATTACTCTTTTGATGCCTTTTTGTTGCCTTCAATGAAATATCAAAAACCACACCGTTTAAATCATTATTTATCTTTAACAATTCTATATTATCTATTTTTCTAACCGACTCATGACCTTCTAGAAGTCTATTATTTTCTATAAATGAATCTGGCAACCAATCGGATATTGGTTTAGATGTTATATTTGACGTTTTTTTTAAGAAACTGTTGATTTCATAAATAATACTCTTTTCAGTAAGCAATATATCCGTTTCATAATTTCGGTGGCTATCTATCATACTGCTTATATTTGATGAACCCATTATGCCTGCAAAAACTTCCCCTTCTTTTTCAAAAGAATACATTTTTCCATGTAATTTGAACGTTGTGACTACAGAAACCTTTCCCATATCTGAAGAAATAAGAAATTTATTCAAATATGAGGCAGCTTCATATTGAGGTCGAGTGATGCCTTCGAAATAATGCATTCCTATTATTAAATCTAAAGAAGGTCCGTTATTACTCTCAATTATCCTTTTAATTTCTGTCAAGGACTCTGTAGAAATATATCCAGATGCAATCCGCATATAATCTGCATTACGGACAAGACTAGCAAAGCAGTCAGAAAAACTGCGGTTACCAAGTCTAAGAGGTGGTATATCAGATAATAAAAGCTCCATTATGCCCTTTTTGATATAAGCCTATGCTGTTCTTCATCATGTTTTATCCGCTGCTCTATCGAAAGATTTTGTAATTCATTATGAATGGACAATAAATCACACTTTTTATAATCAGTTGAAAACAGAGGCTTTAGAGCTTTAGCAAGTTCCCACACGCCAACGGGAGGAACAGAGTTACCTATCTGCCTTCTAACTTCAGCATTTGATCCTTCAAAAAAAAAGTCATCTGGATATGATTGCAGCCTAGCTCTTTCTCTATTTGTTAAAGCGCGTGGCTCAGGATAATGGTATCCCCATGTACCACCACCCCCAGCTGCAATTATGGTTTTTGCAGGCTCATCCCTGTGAATACGTCTATACACATGACTAATCATGCCTTTAACGTATAAGGGATGATCTTTTGGAATATCCGTAAAATTCCCCCCTTCCGAAATAATTTTTAATTTTTCTACAGTTTTAGGCGCTATATTCATATGCTCATTATTGTAGGGAACGTTTTCTGCACCCTCTAGTGCTTTTCCAGCTGTTACATGAATATATTTTCGATCTGCACCATGTGTTGGGTTTGGATGTGAAAAGTCATAGCCCGTATCTACTCTTATTCCTACAATAAGCACACGCTCTCTAAACTGAGGAACCCCGTAATCGGCAAAATTATAAAGTTTAGCCTTAACCAAATAACCAGGAGCTATATTTTCAAAATCTTTTATTATGGTTTTTATAGCTTTCTTATTATTTGCTGTCAGTAGCCCCTTAACATTTTCTGCCACAAAAGCCTTGGGTTTCTTAGCATCAACAAATCGAAGAAAACTTTTGTATAAGTTGCCTCTTTCCCCATTGAGTCCAGGTCTTTTCCAGATCATAGAAAAATCTTGGCAAGGAAAGCCTCCAAGAATTAAGTCGCAATCAGGAATATCTGAAGAATATGGATTAATCTCTTCTATATCACCATGGGTTATCACATCACCCAAATTTCTCTTAAAAGTTTTAACAGCCCATTCATTAAAGTCATTTGCCCAAATCGTTTCATACCCTTGATCATGAAACCCAAGGTCTAATCCACCACAACCCGAAAAAAGAGACAGTATTTTAGGTTTGTTTATATTATTTTTCATTTAGAAAATGCCTATCTTTTATATCTGGTTATTTTTCAAAAAAATCACTTTTTATCTTTTGTCTATTTTTATCAGCATATTCAGCCATGAACTCTCGTACAACTTGTGCTGCCGTTTTGCCTTGCGCGCGACATATATAAACAAATTCTTGTCGTAATTCTTTACTAACTCTTATTCTAAATCCGGTTCTGTCGCAAAAGTTTATTGTGCGCATAAAAACCGGTCATAACCGGTCTTTATGCGGCTAATGAATAAAACTGTCCTGCAGGAGACAAACCATCTCCTCCGATCATTTGCCCTTTTTTGATCATTTTCATTAGCTCAATACCTGCTAATGTTTTTTGAGCACTATAGAAGTTTTTAAAGCCCAGCATAGGTCGAGTGATTCGTTTAATATTCCTATGATCCTGTTCGATAATATTATTTAAATATTTACATTGCCTGATGACAATAGGATCCACTTTAGGGGCTTCCGAGTTTTCCTTGTTGATGCTCTTAAGAGCTGCTTTATTTGAACCACTTTTATCTATATTGACTAATTCAGGCAGACCATTTCTCTTAATGGCTTTCTTAAAAAATCGCTTGGCTGCTTTCATATCACGCTTTGCAGTGAGTAAAAAGTCAATGGTGTTGCCTTCTTTATCAACTGCTCGATAAAAATATTTCCACTCTCCTTTGACTTTAATATAGGTTTCATCCATCCGCCACCGCCCACACACAGGACGCTTCTTTTTGTGAAATTCTTTCTCTAATTTAGGCGCATACGTGATAACCCAGCGGTTAAGTGTACTGTGGTCAACATGGTAGCCTCGTTCTTCCGCTATTTCTTCAAGATTGCGATAACTGAGTGGGTAAGCCAAGTACCATCTGACATTTAGGAGAATGATCTCTTTTTCAAAGTGGCGCCATTTAAAACTAAGCATTTGAGAGTTCCTAATATAGAAAATTAAACTTAATGATAGCAGATAACCTGGAAAAGTGAACTTTATGCGACAGAACCATTTTTTTTACATCCCGTCAAAAAACAGCTTTTCTTCCAGAGTTTTACCCTGACTAAGCTGGCGGTATTGCCAGTTATTATCATTAATACAAGTAATGATTTTTAGGTCCATACTGGGTTGTATTTCAGGGTTATATTCGATGATAAACTCATTTTTTTGTGGGTTAGAAACTCGAGAAATGCCCGCTACGTTATTAAATTTAGCCTGCACATCGGGTGCCGGGCAAGACTCCATTTGCAAGGTAAGAAAGCGAGTAGGCTTATTATTTTCCGAGGCATTTAATTGCATAGTGCTCATAACGCCTTTGTCCAAAAGTAACATTTGCTGGCATAGGCGGCCTAGTTCAGCTAGGTCGTGAGAGCTGATAATAAAGGTTGTTACGGGTGAAAGCTCGGTAATAATGGTGCGAATTTTACGCATATTTACAGGGTCTAAACCAGCAGTAGGTTCATCCAGAAGTATTAATTCCGGCTTACCCATTAAAGCTTGAGCAATCGCTGCCCTTTTTGCCATGCCGTGGCTAAGTACACTTGGCTTTTCCTTTAAAACATCTTTCAGTGCAACTGCTTCGAGCACTCTACTAGTTTCATGCTTGGCTTGTTGCGTGTTTAGGCCTTGTAAACGTGCATAGAAACACAGCTGCTCACCTATAGAAAAGGCCGGGTCTAGTCGTGCATCCTGCGGCAAGGCTGAGACTCTACCGCTGAGTGCAGATGCGCCAGGCTTATGCCCGAATAGGGTCACATTGCCTGAAGCACTTCGCATAAAGCCACATAGAATATTGAGTAAAGTGCTTTTACCCGCCCCATTTGGGCCGACTAAGCCAATAGGTTCACCTGATTCACAAATAAAGCTGATATTACTCAGTGCTGCTTTGCCAGAATAGCTATGGCTAAGGTTATGGCATTTTATAATCGGAGCATTCATAAGCTTTGTCTATGTATAATCCAGCGACCTATGGATAGTAGTATTATGGTCTGGAGTAAGGGAATATATGCCAGTTGCAGAATTTGCCATTCTGCTAATTGATACAGGTTTGATATTTGATAGCCAGGAATCAGAAGCTTCAAACTATTCAATGCAGGCAGGTAAGCGGAGAAGATACTTATAATCCAGGCCAAAAAAATCCAGATTAAGATGGCCCAGGTTGTAGCTTGCCGGGCAGACTGAACAGTAGCGGACAGTGCCGCCATCATCGCTGTAAAAGGCAGCAAGGCAATGACTAAGCTAAGAAATATTGCCGAAGCACTGTTGAATGCGACCGGTAGCAGTGTTGTATCACGAAAAGCGATCAGCGCTATGGTAGTTAATAAGCTTGCGAGAATTAATATAGCCTGGGTCAGCATAATTCCGGAGAATCGACCAAAGAATAGACTGCCTCTACTGACTCGTACGCATAGAAAGCGTAAAGTGCCTCTGTTTCTATCTGAACAAGTTTGATCTGCAGAAGTTATTACTGTTAGTAAAGGAAATATAGTCAGAGAGAAATTCCAGTACACGCCAAGTTCAGGTATTCTCCAGTTTAGTAATGAACCAAAGCCAATAAATTGAAAGAAACTATTACCTTCAGGTGTGTTCTCTTGCTGGCTTAGAAAATCTGAAGAAAAACGAATCGGGTAAAGCAATATTAAATACCAGATGAAGGCAAAAGTGATCATATATAGAAGACCTTTTCGGGTAGCAAAAAGCCTTTTTAGTTCAAATTGGCAGATCAGTGAGATGTGCTTAAGAAAGCTAGGAATCATAATCTTTCCTGTAAATAGATATGATGAAATAAGGATTGAGGGTTTAATAATTTCCGGATCTTGACGTGTTTTTTAGGTTCTGTCGCAATAATTATCAAAAGCGCAGACCTCCTGGTCTTCAGGCATAACTATCCTGCTAAAGCCATAAACTGCTTATAAGCAGGAATATTTTCCTCAGACAATTGTCCCTTTCGGATCATATGTGCTGTTTCAATTCCATCAATGGTTGCTTGAGCGGAGTGAAACGCTTTAAAGCCCATCATCGGTTTTGTTATTTTTTTGATAAATCGATGATCCTGCTCAATGATGTTATTCAAATATTTAACCTGTAATATGTCGATCATGGTGGTAAACCCTGCTAGGATTAACAAGAGGTTAATATTGGCTAATCCTGCATAGTTAGCGCCACTTTTATCCATAACGACCTTATCAGGAAAGCCATTATTGTTAATCGTTTGTTTGAAAAATGCGGTTGCAGCCTCTTCATCACGGCGCTCAGAAAGCATGAAATCAAGCGTATCACCGTGACTATCAACAGCTCGGTATAAATAGGTCCACTGCCCCTTCACTTTGATATACGTTTCATCCATGCGCCACGATTTATTGGTTTCTCGTTTCTGAGATTTAGCTTTTACAGCAATGGCAGGAGAATAACGGATAACCCAACGATTGAGCGTAGCATGATCCACTTCAACACCTCTTTCTTCCATAATTTCTTCAAGGTCGCGATACGAAACACCATACCTGACATAAAAGAAAACAGCATAAAGAATGACATCTTTTGGAAAGTGAGTACCTTTGAAGCTGAGCATGTGATCCACCTTTTATTGAAATTGAGAATTATGATAGCAGATAACGTCGGGAAGGGGGATTTATGCGACAGAACCTTTTCAAGTCATATACCACCTAGCATACAGATTAATAATGCCTTAAAAAATACCGCCATTTTTAGCTGAACATGTGAATCTTTTTGGGATGAGATTAAACCTTATAATAGTGGCTTTCGGTTTTTTGCGACAGAACCTAGCAGGTAACGTCGGGAAGGGGGATTTATGCGACAGAACCCTTAAAATAGTCAAAGTTAATGACGAACGTCTTACTAATGAAGGGAAGTTTTGGTACGAAGAGCTATTTGTCTTTGAGAATAAAGTTAATTGAACAAGTTTTTCACCCAGGTTAGGAAATAATAGTCATTACCTGTGTGGCTCTTTAGTGCTACAATTTAAACTCTATAATTTTTAGCTTTAAATAATTATGCAAACATTAAAAAATGATATTGTTCGTGCTCGGGTTAGTTCAGAATTAAAAGACAGTGCTGCACAAGTTTTAGATGGCTTAGGAATGAGTATGACAGAAGCTATTCGCTTATTTCTAACGCAAGTCTCTCTAAGGCAAGAATTTCCTATTGAACTTAAAATTCCTAATAAAACAACATTAAAAGCAATGTCTGATGATGTAACTGAAGACTCTTATGATTCTGTTGATGCATTATTTAATGAGGTGCTTAGTGACTCTCAGCATTAGAGTAAAAAGCCAGTTTAAAAAAGATTTAAAGAAAGCAGAACGTGACCCCAACAAAAATACGAATCTACTTAAATCACTGATTAAAGATTACTTGATTAAAAAACAGTCACTTCCAAAACAGTATAAGCCACATACTTTAACGGGCAATTGGAAACCTCACCAAGAATGCCATATTCAACCTGATTTTTTATTAATTTGGGATGTTAATGATAAAGAGAATGAGCTGATTTTAGTGAGGTGTGGATCGCATGCTGACTTATTTGGTTAATGAATGCTGTATCAAATTACAGTCTGATATATCCCTTTTTTACTTTCTGACACTCTTAAGATCCAACCAATAGATCCATCTTCGTTAATTCTCTGAAGCTCAATACCTCCCAACACCTTATTTGAGGAGTTAGTGAGTTGATCATTTTCAATTTTAAAATCAAACTTCTCAACATGGTTCGCCTTTGGCAAATAATTCTTTAAATCGTCCTCCAATAAGACGAGTTCTTTTAGGTTCTGTCGCATAAATCCCCCTTCCCGACGTTATCTGCTATCATAAT
>NZ_BDMN01000379.1 GCF_002189065.1 Bathymodiolus platifrons methanotrophic gill symbiont | reverse complement strand
ATTCAGCAATTTTGCCGATAGAAATAGTTTGTTTTCGCATCAAGTAAATATGGTATCTTTCCTCTTGGCTTAGATGGTTGAACGTATTCATTGAGTACCTCTTTTAGTTTCAGGTTTTAGTCGACGGAAACTATACCATCTAACCTTTTTAAGAGGTGTTGCATTTATTATATGAATTCGGGACAATTAAACATGGAAAATGCTCAAAAACAAAATTGCTCTTACTGGGAAAAAAAAGCAGAAGATCAATATAGACGTGCTAGATATCAAGAATCTATATTATCAGCCGATAATGCAATTCAATTAGATGAAAATAGCGTTGATGGGTGGTGGTTCTCAGCATTAAGTTATCAGGGGTTAAATGATGCTTCTAAAGCATTAAATGCTTTAGAAGTTGTTGTTGATCTTGCCCCACATTTTGCTAATGGTTGGGCAAGGTATGGAGCTGCTCTACAAAAAATAGATGATTCAGATGCTGAAGCATTAGACGCATTTGAGAGAGCAATTCAAATCGATCCTGATCATGAAACCGCACTTACAGGACTTGCAGAGCTATATAGAGAATTGGATAGCAAAGATCATGATGATGCGGACAAAGAAATCTATGTATTATCAAGGTTAGATGATATCCAAGGTGGGCTAACTTCAAACCAGCTAAATCGATTAGGAATACTTTATTACAATAGTAAAAGATTTTTTGAAGCCATCAAATATTGGGACAGAAATATCCAGTTTAATACTGAGTTCTCCAGTTTATTTAATCTTGGTCTTGTATATAACCATCCAGAAGTATCTCAAGACGCTGATGCTGTTGATATTTGGCGATTAACCCTGAAACATCATCCAGATAGGACTAAAGTTAAAGATAACATTAGCAAGTTACTTCCTCGACTGCTGGTTTTGGCAGAAGAGGCGTTGCAAAGGGGACAAACAGTTCTAAATCATGCTCAATGGTATCAAAATTATATTAATCCTTTTGAACTATTAAATTATCAAGACGATCAACTTATTGATTCTGAAGATATAGATATTAAAAAAATCCAAAAACTCCGAAAAAGATTAATTCATGAGCTTGAGCTTGAAGACGGCCATATTCCTTGGATGGAAAGTCTTTTTATTGATCGATCAAAAGTAATTAATTTATGTGATGAATTGAATGATGAGGATAAAAGGTCTTATCACCTTCATGTTTTTAGAAATAAACCTCTTTTAAATTTTCTTACTTGTGGTGAACATCAGCATTTTATAGTCGATAATACATGGTCTCCATTAGAGACATTAGAATTTCTTGAAGACACAAAAAATGGATTTCGTCATTGGTTAAGTGAACCATTTTCCAAGCAATTTTACATAGTTATTACAAAAGCAATTGAAAATGAAGATCTTGCTGTTATTGAAGTTTTATTAGATGGTCGGCGGTGGATAGATCCTTCGTATACCGAGAAATGCTTTGAAAATGCGAAAAGAAAAATAGATCTCCAGTTAGAACCTTTACGTAATAATAAACAAGAGTCAGAAAAGAAAAAACCAACTGTAAATAAGCTTACAAATCTTTTAAACGAACAATCTTTAATTCAAATATTGAATTTATTCCCCACTTTCTTTTGGGAAATACAAGATGAAGCAGTTGGTATTATTCGTAATGTTGCTGTTTCTAGTTTCAACATTCATGGTGATTCAGAATTAGCAAAAGAAATTCTAAATTTGACATCACAGTTTTCTTTTAAATCCGAAGAATCTAATCGTCGAATACAAGAGGATAAAACAGCAATTGAAAAAATTATACAAGAAGAAAAACAATATGAGTCATACCTAACGATAAATGAAGAATCATGTAATGTTACAAGGAAGGGGGTTAGGCAAGGAGATAAATTCATATCAGTAGATTCAATCCGATCAGTTCGTTGGGGTGTAATGTTAAGCGGAAACTCTTCCAACCCTACACATGATTTTTTATTTTTATTTAAAAGCAAAGATTTTGTTGTGATTAAATTTCAATGGGCTACAACTAAAAGCATTAAAAAACAGAATGAATTTAATCATCAAGTTATAGAAGCTATATTACAATACATCATACCCAGTATTATTGAGAACCAAATTATGCAGCTGAATAAAGGGGGAAGTATCAATATTGGACATTGTAGACTTACAGCTCAAGGAATACATTTTGAATCAAAAGGTTTGATTTTTTCAAAACCTCAATTTATTCCATGGATACAGGCTACTTTTTATTTTCGAGATGGTGAATTAGTAGTATGGAATTCACATTCGAAAAAAGTTAAAACTCATCTTTCACTTCGAGATGTAGATAATGCTTTTACATTGAAAATCTTAAAAGAACATATGTGCTAATAAAATTGGAAATTGAATGCAACCTCAAACTAAGCAAGAAATAAAAGTACCAAAAATGTATTTAACAATACTTAACCATTTATATGAAATCGAAAGGAAAGTAGGCGATTTAGATGAGTTTAAAAAAATAACCCGAAATATCGAAAAAATAAAAAATGCTTTTCTACTTGAAGATGGAAATGAAATATCTTATGAAGACCCTATGGGACAGAAATTTGATGAAACACGGCTTGATCTTGAGGCTCATATTGTAGGTACAAATACTGAAAACTTAGAAGTAATAGATGTAGTCAAACCTATTATTCGAGTTAAAAATCAACTTTTGGGTAGGTCTTATGTGGTTCAAAGAGGCATCGTATCAGTTGAGTCTAAATAATTTTTATTATAAGGAAGAATAATGAGCGAAATGATCAATTACGGTATAGATTTAGGAACCACTAATTCTTTAATATCAAAATTTAATGCAGGGAAAGTCGAAGTATTTAAAAACCCAAGAGGCCATAAAGAAGGCTTACCATCAGTTGTCGGATTTAGACAAGATAAGATTCTCGTCGGTGACAAAGCAAGAGAATATTCCAATAAAGACCCTAAAAATGTAATAAGTCGCTTTAAGCGAAAAATGGGAACAACTGAAACATACAGAATTGATACCATTAATTCATCAAAATCTCCTGAAGAACTTTCTAGTCTTGTACTTAAAGAATTAAAAGGCTTTATACATTCTGGGGAGACAATAGATTCAGCTGTAATTACAATTCCAGCCTCTTTTGATACGATTCAATCTAATGCCACTAAAGAAGCAGGAAACCTTGCTGGATTTGATAATGTTATTTTATTACAGGAACCGATAGCTGCCAGTCTTTCTTATGCCAACAAAGATAATTCTAATGAGTTAAAGAACAGTCAATGGATTGTTTATGACTTGGGAGGTGGCACCTTTGACGTTGCATTGGTGAAAATTATTGAAGGGGAATTAACTATTGTTGACCATGAAGGTGACAATTTTTTTGGTGGAACTGATTTAGATGCATTAATTGTTGAACACATTGTTGTTCCCCAACTAGAGTCAAAAGGTACGTTTGCTAATTTATTAAACGAAATGAAGAGTTCAACAGGCCGATATGAAAAAGAGTGGTATCGATTCTTAAATGCAGCGGAAGATGCCAAAATTGAATTATCATCTGACAAGTCAACAGAAATTGAATATGTCCTAGATGATGATAATGGTAATGAAGTTGAAGGAATTATTACCTTCACCCGTTCAGACTTTGAGAAACTGATCAAAGATAAAGTTACCGAAACAACTCAAATGCTAAAAAAAATACTCACTAGACAATCAATTCAACCTCAAGATTTAAAGTTTGTATTAATGGTCGGTGGATCTACATTCATCCCTTTTATACGTCAACATGTTGAAGAAGTTATGGGGATTCCTATTAATACTGATATAGACCCAACTAATGCCATCACAGTTGGGGCTGCTTTTTTTGCGGGATCAAAAAAGAAAGAAACCGTCACAAAAAAAACAATTGATAACAAGTCTAATATTAAAGTACGTGCAATATATGAGCGGAACTCACAAGACTCAGAAGAAATGTTTTCTGCAAAAATTGAAGGTGATATTGCTGGAATGACCTACCGTATTATCAGTGCAGATGGCGCTTTTGATAGTGGATCTAAAGAATTAAAAACACGAATTCATGAAGACCTTCCTCTAAGAGAAGGGGAATATAATCTCTTTGAATTTAATATTCTTAATTCTTTAGGAAACCAAGTTCACCATGCTCAGGAGCAAGTTCAAATTGCGCAAGGAAAATATAGTGTTGCAGGGCAAATGCTCCCAGAAGACTTATGTTTAGTTAAAGATGACCTAATTTTAAAAGACACAAAACTAGATTGTATTTTTGAACAAAATGCAGTTTTGCCTAGTCGTGCAAGTCAGACTGTAGAGGCTGGTAAAACGGTTTTAAAAGATTCGGAGCAAGATGTAATTAGAGTAATGGTTGTTGAAGGCTCGTCCGACAATCACTATTTATCAAATAAACCAATTGGAACTCTTGAAATTTCTGGTGCAAATATAAAACGTGACTTGTTAAAAGGAACAGAAATCGATCTTACTTTTGAATTATCAGAGTCTAGAGATCTTACTATTTCAGCTTATTTAAATGGTACAGGTCAAGAATTTTCACAAGTGTTCAACCCTAAAAAAAGAGAGGTCAGCCCTCAAACGCTAGGTACTGAAATAATAATGCTTGAAGAGATGATCCATAAGGAGCAAGAAGAGGCGGCTGAAAATAAAAACTATAATATGGAAGAAAATCTTGGCAAATCCCTAAAAGATGTACAGACACTGATGCTAGATGCAGGGGAAATACCTGAGGATAGTGTCACTGATGAAAAATTTCAGTTGGAAGATAAAAAACGCAAACTTGCCCAACAAGTTCACCAATTAACTTCAAGTAAGAGAGTTGATGCTGCTAAACAAGATTATCAAGAACTAAAAGGATCTGTTTCGAAACTGATTCAAGAAAATGGCAATGATCACGAAAAACATCAAGTCCGTCAAGTAATTGGCCGAGAACAAGTTTTTCTAATGTCTAACAATCCAAATACAATTGAGGCGGCAACTGATGAACTAGGTTCTATTCAATATAAGATTTTAATGCGAATGCCAAATTACCTAGTACACATGTTTGAACTCTTGGTTGAAAGTCGCGTCTCAATGAATGATCAAATTCAAGCTAAAAACCTTATTGAAAATGGTATACATTTAATCGAAAGTGAATCGTGGGATGATCTTCGTATTGTAATTGGTAGATTATGGGACTTAGTACCTGAAAAAGAAAGAGAGGCAGACGGTTATCGCCTATTTACAGGAATTGTATAAATTCTTAAACTCTTAGAGTGTATTAGTTCAAGGCTACAATTTTTTTTTGTAGCCTACCCATTTAGCGGTGACTGCCTTTTCGTAAAAAGTTAACCTTTTATTTGAACTCTAAAACACACGTTCTAGCTCTATTTATCTCCTGATTAAAACAATTTAATTTATAATGAAAAATATGCCAAAAAAAATTAACACCTTTTTATTTCTAGTATGTATTTTAATTAGCAGAAATATAATTGCAAAGACATATGAGCCTCCACCTTCAATAAGTACAAGTTCACACGTTCCATATATTTCAGATCTAGCAATGGAACAGTGTGTCAAACTTTATAATGAAGCAAAATGGCTAGGAAATGAAATTAATACTATGCAAGTTAATAATTATAATAAGGTATCTGTAGATAATTATAATAGGCAGGTAAATAAGCACTCCAGCATGATAAATTCATTCAATGAAAACTGTGCTGGTAAACGGTCTGAATCTGCGTACAAGGCAGCTCAAAAATTGAATAATAAAAAATAGGTAACTATATAGCACCCCAAAGAGTCAAGACAGATTTTTCAACAATCCTTATTCCATATTCCTAAGCCGCTTCATTCTGCTGTTCATTAGCTAAAATAC
>NZ_BDMN01000378.1 GCF_002189065.1 Bathymodiolus platifrons methanotrophic gill symbiont | reverse complement strand
GGTTCTGTCGCAAAAAACCGAAAGCCACTATTATAAGGTTTAATCTCATCCCAAAAAGATTCACATGTTCAGCTAAAAATGGCGGTATTTTTTAAGGCATTATTAATCTGTATGCTAGGTGGTATATGACTTGAAAAGCTATCTGTCGAAAATTTAACGATAGGGTAAGCGAGATTTTATCTTGTATGAAATATTATTCATTAGCTGCATAAAACTAGGATATAGTCGGTTTTTACACTTTTTGCGACAGAACCCTTGGAAGTGGCAATACCTTGAGTAATGAGCTAATTTCTTTAGCTAGTTTAAAAGAGCATTATCATGAATATTCTATCAGCCAAAATAAAGAACAAATTGCTTTAGATAAAAATATAGACTTGCCATTATGGTTTAATTTTAATGAGCTGATAAATCGATATTTTGATGAAGCCATTGATGAGCAAGACAGCTCCAGTAATAGGCTAAGAGAGTTTGTTTCTACTCTTAGATTAAGGTTACAGTCTTATTTAACTGATGATCGTATTAGTGAGCCATTATTGTTGGGTAAAAATGAAGAAATACCACAAGCCTTAGCCAAATTTTTAGCCTTTATTCTAGGTGATACCTGTAAAATTTTCCAAGATAGTCAAGGCGATGAATTTACTACTTATTTTAAAAGTAAAATAAGTAAGGATGCTTTTGATAAATTAGATAAAGATAAACCAAGTCAAATTACTATTATTGATATGTCGCTATTACCTTACGATGTATTGGAAACAATAACAGGGTTGATAGGTCGGCTTATTTTGGAGTTCGTGTCACGTTTTGATGAATCTGAAAGGGGGAAAACACCAATTGTTATTGCACTCGAAGAAGCTCAAAATTATATTCCAGAAAAAAATAAAGGGGATCGAGTATCAGTTTCAAAGAAGGTTTTTGAGCGTATTGCTCGAGAAGGAAGAAAGTATGGAATATCGTTGTTAGTATCCAGCCAGCGCCCTTCAGAGCTATCTAAAACGGTATTATCTCAGTGCAACTCTTTTATCATTCATAGGTTGCAAAACCCGGATGATCAAAAATATATTAGACAACTGGTATCTGCAGCTAATGAAGATATTCTGAAACAATTACCGATACTCCCCCAGCAACATGCAATTGTTATGGGGGACGCAGTAAGAACACCTGTCCAAACAAAAATTAAAACAGCCGATCCAACCCCTAACAGTAATAATCCTGAGTTTATTTCTAATTGGTTAACTGAGCCTACTAATGATTTTCCTGATTATAGTGGGATAACTCAAGCTTGGGAGAAAGGAAAAAAATACACTAAAAGTGGAAAAAATAATTAACCAACAAGAAACTTGTATCTCTAGCTGAAGTTTCCCAATAATTATTTATGGTAAAATTGAAACTATGCT
>NZ_BDMN01000377.1 GCF_002189065.1 Bathymodiolus platifrons methanotrophic gill symbiont | reverse complement strand
GCCCACGGTAGCGTTGGAGAAGCCATGAAAGTGTAAAATCGCTTATTCTTGATCTCAAACCCAAACAGCGTATCAAGGCAACGCCAAAGGTTAGATGTCATCGACGACGTAAAGGGAACGATAATGGACAGGATCGTGTAAACAAACAGAGAGGCTCGTTCGCGGCCTAAAGTGGTTTCGGAAAAATGATCTTGAAGCGGGAGTAAAATATCGCGTAAAATGAACATGAATGAGGCCGTTTTGTTTGTATAATCAATGAGTTAACATCTTTTATTATACAGTAAAAACAGGTCTCATTCATCATTAACCTGTTGTTTTTTAAGTAAATTCAAGGGTTTTAGCAAACGGAATGCCAGTGTTATTAGGGAATGCTAATATTTATTAAAAATAAGCACTAACTAATATTCTTATGCTTTAAAAACTAGGAAACTTCAGATTATCTAAAGAACGTAATACTTTTGAAATATTTTTTTGTTCTTCAAGGCTAGGTACTTTAATTGCAGCTTTTTTTAAATCACGTAGAACAACTCTAGGTATTGCAGCACCAGATATAAAGTTGTTCTTTA
The DNA here is from genome assembly GCF_002189065.1 of Bathymodiolus platifrons methanotrophic gill symbiont. Lineage (GTDB taxonomy): Bacteria > Pseudomonadota > Gammaproteobacteria > Methylococcales > Methylomonadaceae > Methyloprofundus. The sequence goes on along the minus strand of NZ_BDMN01000377.1, from coordinate 2,162 downwards.
AATATTCAATTACGTTTCTAGAACAAAAATAATATTTTAAAAAATCTGAATCTAATTTTGCCTTATTTGGTCGTAATATAGCTACTGATGATAGCATTACGGCATCAAGTGGCTTATCAATGGTACAAACAGTATCTAATGCACTATTACCATCTTTGGCAATTAATACATCACCAACTTGAGGTTGGCATCCTTGATTTACCAGATCTTCAAAATCTTTCTGACTAATTAATCTTGCGTGGCTCAAGTTTACTCCAAATCGAGTAAGATCTTTAACAGATGCCATTGGTCTCCCAATGCTTACTGATTTAGGGCTTTTATGCGCTCCATCAGTTATCTTTTCACAAACATTGCCCAATGTCAGAACAGGCCAATTAACACTCATAACCTAGTCCCTTTAAATTATCCTTAATCTCAGCCTCCAATTTTGTACTCTCTACAAACTGCCCCTTCAACTGCTCAGTCAATCTAGCCATTTTCTCTGCAAATGGCTCTCCATCATCTTCTTGTTCAGCCGCTCCCACATAACGCCCAGGTGTTAATACAAAATCATGTTTTTCAATATCAGCTAATTTAGCAGAGTAACAAAAACCTGCTTCATCATCATACCCTTCACTTTGCTGCCAAGCATGATAAGTATCCGCAATTTGTTTAATATCTTCAGCTTTAAAATCACGCAGAACACGGCCTTTCATAAACCCTAAATTACGTGCATCAATAAACAGCACCTCACCTTTACGAGCTTTGGCTTTACTCAGTAACCAGATACAGGCGGGAATTTGGGTATTGGTAAACAGTTGCCCAGGTAAAGCCACCATACAAGCAACTAAATTCTGTTCAATCAGGTTTTTTCTTATCTTACCTTCATTATTGGTATTAGAACTCATCGATCCATTAGCCAGTAATAAGGCCATACTGCCCGACGGAGCGAGATGATGCAGCATATGTTGCATCCATGCAAAGTTGGCATTACCTTGTGGCGGCGTACCATATTGCCAGCGGACATCTTCTTCTAATTTTGCGTGCCACCACTCTTTCATATTGAATGGCGGATTTGCCATCACAAAGTCCGCTCTTAAATCGGTATGTTGATCATCTAAAAAACGTATCGGCATTCTTTTTACCAAAATTAAAGTCAATGCCGCGTATCGCCATATTCATGGCCGCCAATTTCCAAGTGGTGGGGTTCGACTCTTGCCCATACACGGAAATATGCTTTTTTTGTTCAGCTGGGTCGTAATGCTGTTCTTTTGCGTGTTCTTCTATAAATTTTTCACTGGAAACAAAGAACCCACCAGACCCCATCGCAGGATCATACACACGCCCTTGGTAGGGTTCTAGCATTTCTACGATTAAGGTAACAATACTTTTAGGCGTGTAATATTGACCGCCTTGTTTACCTTCCGCCAGCGCAAATTGACCTAAGAAATATTCGTAAACATGACCTAGTATATCTTTACTTTGCAGGTTGAGCCGTTCACCTTTATATTCTGGTTTGCTAAAGCTTGTATCGGAAAACGTGTTGATTAAACCAATGAGTTTGTCATTATCCAGTTGATATTGGCTGATGCGGTTTAAAATGCCTTTCAGTTTAGGGTTGGATTTTTCAATTTCATCCAGAGCATTATCAATGAGCCAAGAAACCGAGCGAAATTTAACATCTTGCCCTTGTGAATCCTGCCAAAGTACACTACCTATCGGTAAAGTGGCTTTATTTTTTAAAATACTCCAGCGTGCTGTTTTTGGCACCCAGAATACATTTTTCTCTTGGTAATATTCTAACAACTCCAGCTCTTCGGCTATGGCTGTTTGATAATAGTCATCACAATCATAATCTTCAGAGGGAAGGTAATAGATATTGTCATCACTTTCGGTTTTAAACAGCTCAAGCAATTCATCTTGCCTTTCTTCAAAAGCATCCGCTTAAAATCAGGGAAACGGAGCCTAAGCGGAGTGATGATTTTTAGTCCCTGGTAGGCGACAGGGCAATTCGCTGATCCGAAGTGCGCTAGTAGCGCGCGAGGGAGGCAAGAATTGCATTCCGAATAGCCGTCCAGCCATTTGAGGTAGTCTTAACGGAGCAGGGTTTTGTGCGTAGTTGAGACGGACGCAGGGCGACCAGGGCATCTCCCATTCGCTGCGTAGGCGAATGAATGTTGGTG
>NZ_BDMN01000376.1 GCF_002189065.1 Bathymodiolus platifrons methanotrophic gill symbiont | reverse complement strand
TATAACCTATATTAAAACCAAAGAAGGGATGGTTTATTTAGCGGCGATTATTGATTGGCACTCAAAAGCAGTGCTCGCCCATAAAATATCAAACACAATGGATTCTTTTTTAGTTATGGATGTATTAGATGAAGCGCTTTCTCTCTACGGAACACCTGAAATTTTTAATACGGATCAAGGCAGTCAATACACCAGTGAAATTCATACCCAACGACTAAAAAACAAAGGCATTACTATTTCTATGGATGGAAAAGGACGAGCAACGGATAATATTTGTATTGAACGGTTTTGGCGAAGTGCAAAATGTGAGCGTATTTATTTAAATGAATATGGTTCAATTAGAGCGTTAATAGAAGATGTTGATGACTATATTGAGTTTTATAATCATCAACGGTTTCATGAAACCCTGGACTATAAAAAACCAATGAATGTATATAGAGAAAGTATTTTAGCTAATGAACAGCAGAATGAAGCGGCTTAGGAATATGGAATAAGGATTGTTGAAAAATCTGTCTTGACTCTTTGGGGTGCTATAAGTTGAGACGGACGCAGGGCGACCAGGGCATCTCCCATTCGCTGCGTAGGCGAATGAATGTTGGTGACAGGAGTCACAGAATGTTGTGAGGTAGCATGGCGCGCCTATGAACTAAGAATATTTAGCTTGAATAAATCATTTCAATCACTCAATAAAAAAGGACAGGTAAATAACACAGGTGAAGAGCGTCAATTAATTCTAGAAGATATTACACTTGAAATTGATGAATTTAAACCAGCTAAATCCGTTCAGAATCTAAAGACCACTTTTAGAAATAATTGTTCATAAATCAAAAAAGATAATTACCAATCTACGTTAACGTATGATTTATGGCGTTAAATTTGCATTTCTTAACAAGTAAATCAATTACCACCCTAGTATTTTTATAGGTCGAAGGGCGATTGTCATACTTCCTATGTTTACGGCGTTTGGTATAAGTTACATTCAATGATTCTTTAGCTCTCGATAAAGCGACATAAATAGCACAGTTATTTTCAAATGGATTTTTCTTATAATCCCAAAATGCTTGATCTTCTAGACCAATAAAGTAGACAGAATTATATTCAAGTCCCTTACATTTATGAATATTCATTATTTGCACAGATTTTTCCGCATTAAATAATTCAACAGCTATTTCTAATGACTGAGTTTGATTACACATATTTCTTAAATGTAATTCAAGATTCTTCCATATAAAATTATAATATTCTGGAGATTTATATTGTTTCCATCTGCCTTTTATTTTTGCTGAACCCAAAAATTGAATAAAACTCTGCATATAGCAAATTAAGTCGTCAACGCCTGTATTTATTGTTAATTCTTCTCGTTTTAATGATATAAAATTTACGATACTTGTCGTTAACTCTTCTTCTTTATTATCACCTAATTCAACTTTATTTAAAGCCAAATTAATACTAAAAAGTTCTGTCATATCCTTTGGCGTTGGGCATAATAAAACTTTTAAAAATATAGAGAACAACTGACCTAACGGTTCCTTCAGTGCATCTTGTAAATCACTCATATCCAGATTGTGTATTCCAGCTTTCGTAAGTTCAGCTCTAACGATTTCCGTATAGTCAGAAGAATGCTGCTTTGTTAAAATGCAAATATCTTGTTCACTTACTCCCGCAGCTAAAGCCGCTTTGATATTATCAACAATAAAAGATGCCTCTTGATATTCATCTTGGAATATATGTATAGAACAATTTTTTGATTGTTCAAGTAATTCATTGATCAAGTGACTTGGGTCTTTAACGTGTTCGAGAACGATATCTAACACATCTTGAATTTCTTTCGAAGCTCTATAGTTTTTAACTAAAATTTTGTTGCTTGCTAAAAAATCATTTTGAAAATCAGTAAATACGGTTTTTCTAGCCCCAGCCCAAAGCATAATACTTTGGTTGATATCTCCAACAGTTAATAATTTTGTGTCTGTATTTTGAAATAGTAACTTAAGAAGTTCATATTGCTTATCTGTAGTATCTTGAAACTCATCAACAAAAACATAGTCATACGAATATGAAAAAGCATTTCGTATATCTAACCTAATATGCAAAATTTTAATAGCCAACAACAACAAACTATCCATAAGGATTTTATCAATACCATTGGCTTCTCTCTTATGAAAAACGATATCATAATTAATTGCAGGGCGTTCATTCTCTGGAAGAGCGTTCTTAAATCTATCAACAATACTTTTACAAAATGCGTGGAATGTAAAAGAGTCAAAACGAGTTGCTTTGAGTCCGCAACGTTTGTTTATTCTACTTTTTATGTTTATTTGAGCTTCAGTTTTAAATGTTAATGATAATATTCTTTTAGGCCAAGAACACTTGTCAGTAGAAAATAAATAATTAGCTTTTTGTGCTAATAATTCTGTTTTTCCAGCCCCAGCACCTGCAAGAACAGCAACAGATTCATCACAGGTAATAATGTCCATAAGCTCTTCTGTCGCTTCAATACCTTCGGAGGGCAACCATTCTATACCCATTACTCAACAACCTGTTGAGCAAGCTCTATAACTCTCACTGCCAGCCTATTTAACTCTAAAGGTAACTTAGCTTTTATCTCTTCGGAATTATATTCACTTTCAATCTTCATAAACATTCTTACGTGAGATGCAGGTTTACTTTTATTAGATAAAAAACGATAACGATACCAACGAAAGTTTCGCTCCCAGCCATCACCAAAAGCAAACCTTTTTCCTGCATTACCTTTTTTAAGTACAGCTTTAATTAGTGCTTCTACTCTTTTTTCTCGATCATCGTATTCTTCGTCTGCTTTACCTTCTGTTGGGCCTCTTTCACCGTATGTTTCATCTTTCAAGCAAAATACTTCAGGGAAAGCACAAATCATTGAATAGTCGATATCTAGAGGGCTAGAGAAATAAACATCACAGGTTTCTAGCTCATTTACGATATTTTTTAGCTCCCCCCCATAGCTCAGGTTAAATAAATTAGGATCGTCTAGGCTATCCCAATCAGGAACCAAGTCTGGTACTTCCTTTGTTATATATTCGTTTACCACACCATCCATTTTTAATAGTTGTTCGACTGCATATTTAATTCTCCCATATCCACCACCATTTCGATCTATGTCAAAATCTAATAAAGTCACATAGGGTATCTTTAAAGAATTAAGTAATCTCCAAAAATGATTTACATGTCTTCCACCTAATGGAACAACAGATATAGAATGTGCATCTATATCTTGTCCATAATGTTCAAGTATTTTGGGTAAAATAACTTGCTCACTATCACCCTCACCAAGAACAACAAGTTTTGCAAAATAAATTTCAGGATAAGCTTTTACCGCTTCGCTTATATACTTTGCTTGTTCGTCAGCGTCTTCAGGTAACGATAATGACTGAATATGAGTGCTCTTCGTTTCATTATCTAGTCGGAAATGGCGTATTTGTTTAGGATTCACTCTCCCCACTAATGAAGCTGAGTGTGTAGATACAATAGACTGACATAAGTCACTAGTTCCGTAGTCTTTAATTAGTTTCATCACTCGCCCCAGATAATGTGGGGATAAATGATTCTCTGGTTCTTCCAGTGCAATTAGACTAAAAATAGGTAACTTCATTTTATCTGCATCAAAATTTGATGGCTGTTTATCTATTATTGCTTGCCTAGTAGCTTTATCTATATCAAATAACGCTTTAGTTAAAGCGAAATAAACCAGTGACTTTTGGCCATCACTTAATCGGCTTGTATCTACTTTATTTCCTGCTGCGTCAGGCATAAATTGGAGCTGTATCAACCTCAATATTTCATCAACGTCCCCTACAGGGAAGTTTAAGCCTGCTTGATTTAGATGACGACCTCTATATATTTTTGTCCAATTCTGGTTTATCGCATCTGTTATTTGTACTAGTGCAGGATTATCTTTAGCCAAGCCATTAAGCGTTTGAGCTTGTTCTTCAAATGATTCTTGCTCACCATCAGACCACTTAATAGCTTTAAGTAATCGACCTAAAATTGCTTTTGAAGAATACTTTAACTGAACTAATGGATCTCTATTCGCTGGAATATAGTTAACTTGAATCCCATTTCGTTGAGTCGCTAGTAATCTATGCTTATTATCAGCTTCTGGTTGCTCCATATCACCATCAACAATCCATATATCTTCGTCAACATCACCTAAAGGGTTATAATCAAAATTCAAGCTAGCTTCTAAACGAACCCTGAAAATCAATTCACCATTAATACTTGATACAGCTAACCCGTTAATTATGGACGGGATTGATGGATTATCGTTGACCTCTGGGAAATGAAACCACGCTTCAATAAATAAATTTCTGGCATCCCCTTTTTCAGCATCATCTTCCAAATGAAAATCAGATGCGCTTATTCCTCGTAATGAATGATCAATTGAAAAAAGTTTATTTAATGCTTCTAGAGTTGCACTTTTCCCTGTGCCATTGTGACCAATTAATGCAGTAACATCAGGTTCAAAGTCAATCGTTTGTGGGTTTTCCACAGAGATACTTTTATAGCCTGATACGATTAACTTTTTTAATAACATATTCATTCCTGACAGTAGAATTTAGGCTCTATGTGAAATACAGTGGGTAGTCGAATTTTAACTTACCA
>NZ_BDMN01000375.1 GCF_002189065.1 Bathymodiolus platifrons methanotrophic gill symbiont | reverse complement strand
TGAAATAGTGATATTTTAACAAATCCCCGCAGTTTTAATCACACCCGATTATAACCACGATCCACTATAACAATATCACCTTCGATAAACGGGTAATGCGCCAGACTTTCACCGACATACTTATCGGTGACTTCAATGTGAACGATGCTTAAACTGACTAAATCAATGGCAATATGTAAGCGATAAGAGGTGCCATTAGCTCCAGCAACACTTAGCGAACTCCCATCTACCAATACAAAACGTAGTGCCCCCGGTAACTTGGTCACACCTGAAAACCACATTTGTTCTAAAATCATTTTTAGCCAGGGACCGCAAGCTCTCAGCCGTTTTTGTATGGCTGTATCCGTTATTTTTTCATTTAACAAGGTAACGTTTCCTGCAACCTCGCGTAATACCTGATCTACACCACAATACATCATCACTAAATGCATCAATTCCATTGGGCTTTTAATTTTACGAGCACGAAGAAAAGCTTTGCTTTCTATTGCTGTTTGCTGATAATCAAGTGGTAAATTCTCAAGTAATCCTTCAATAGTTTGTTCGTCTGATAGACTTAGTGGCATTGTTTCTTCTTGGAAAAAGGGTTTATTTTGCCAAAAAATTAATAAAAATCAACACTATGAACTCTTAAGTTGGCGCATATGGCTATTCGCCCTGTATCACGACTTTCAGTCGCCAAGCTCTCTAACCCACCCGTCTTTTAGCGGGTGGTTGTTTAGTTAACTCTTCAATAGACGCTTTCTCAACTTTTTCCATAACCCAGCTTGGCACAAATTTAAAATGTACTTTTAATACCAACAATACCTTCGCCAAAATGAAAATACACTCATTTTTATGAATTTTACAGCCTATAAGCGATTGATTTATATAGGTGTAAGATTGTCATTTTTGGATTAAATTAAAATTGGCGAAGGTATTGATACCAACACAAGACTTTTCATAACGCCTTTCTTAAACCCTTTCTCAAACGCTGAAAATCCTGGAAACGGAGCCTAAGCGAAGTGAAGATTTTTAGTCCGTGATAGCGATAGGGCCGGGTGTTTTCTCGAAGCGTCTTTTTGCGTAGATAAAATACAAGGCATTCCGACATCGCGTCAAGCCATTTGAGGTAACTAAATAAAAACCCCTCTAGGGTTTTTATAAGTGGACGCAGGGCGAATCAGGGCATCGCAGATTTTAATCAGTCCCGTTAAGCTTTTGCCGCGA
>NZ_BDMN01000374.1 GCF_002189065.1 Bathymodiolus platifrons methanotrophic gill symbiont | reverse complement strand
CGCTGAAAATCAGGGAAACGTAGCCTAAGCGAAGTGATGATTTTTAGTCCGCGATAGCCGTAGGGCCGTTATTTTGTCGGAGTCTGAGCGTTAGCGAAGGTGGAGACAAAATAAAAGGCCATCCGACACGGCGTCAAGTCATTTGGAGCCTATGTTCCGACCCCTTGTGGGGTCGGGACGAGGTGACGAGGACGAATCGGGGCCGCCGGAGGCATAAGTGGTCGCGTTAAGTTTTTGCTGCTTGCTTGGGCTGGGATGCCCAAAACAAGCTTTCGCAAAAATAGCGACTCCCCGAATCACCATTTTTAACCAAATCATACAACCGATTAATCAAATAAACCGCCGTATCATCCGAACTATTTTCCAACTGAAAAAGCGTCGAAACCATATTATGAACCGCTTCCAACGCCTCATTTTCATACGCCGCCACATCAATCAACAAATACTTCTGACTCGGTTTATATTGAACCAGCTCAGGTGCAGATTCAACCACCAAATCATTTATATCCACCACACAATCCCACAGCTCATCCCCTCTATGCAGCACAATCGGCAACACAAAAGGCAACTTATCGCCTTTTTTAACCGACTTGCTCTTAATCAAATCCTGATACAACAAACTAATATAATTACTCACCCGCACCGCCATAAAATAATCAGGCGTAGATTGAAACTCCAACAACAAATAAATATAAACCTCAGTATCCTTCCAACGCGCCTTCCATACCAAATCATCACTGCGCTCGCGTAAATCATCACTCACATAATGACCACTGGTTTTTTCCAAACTACTAAAATCTAAATCGGCAACCCAATGTTGATCCACAAATCCCTCTAAAAGTTGCTGAACCATCTGCGGATAACTGAAAATATTTTTATAACTGCCATCGTGTTGCGCCATTAAGATTCCTCCTGCAAATCTTTCAACATTCTAGCCAAGGCAACCAATTGAAGCCGCCTATCCTGATGCTTCCAACTACTTTTTAAATCCAACAACATAGAATCTACCTTAGGCTTAGAATCATTATCAACATACACCACCTGATTAATATCACCCTCAGCTCCCACTAAACGCAATAACATCGCATCACAAGCACTCTGAGGATCAATCTTAAGCTGATGAGTATGTAACTTCGCTAATTCCAATAAACGCTCACATTGTTGAACCAGTTGATATTCTGCCTGCGCTTGATGCTCAGCTCGCCATTTATTCGGCGGTGCTTTACCTAATAATGCTGCGATAGACTCCAACCACGCCTCATCATCGGTCTTGTTATTCTGTAACCGCTTAATAAACGCCTGCAAACCATCGCGCTCATGATTATATTTATCCAAACCCTGATAATGCTGTTGAATGTATTGGCGTAATTCCGCACGGCTTAACGTCGGCTCTAACTTTAAAGCATGAGTTAATTGCTGCTGAAAATTCATTAATAAATCAGGATAAGCTTGTTTAAGCTGTTTTAAATGCGACACCAACGCATTCATAAACTCTTCAGGATATTTTTCTGCTACTAACTCATCTTCAGTAAAGGCAGAAAAACCACAAGCTTTAGGTAAATGTTCAAACAATAACTGAATCGGGCTTTGAGTTTTTGCAAACGCATCGCGCACGGTTAAGGTTTGCTTATCCAGATTTTTAATATGCTGGGTATAGTCTGGCAAACTGTGAATAAATCTTGCTAAGGCTTTAATAATATCGAGCAAAGAGCCGTCTTCTGGGGTTTTATCTAATAATTTTTTTAAATAATGACTAAATAAATTCGCTTTCACCCCTTCCATAGCAAACACTTCCACACTAAATAAATCAGGACGTTTCAACAAAATTTCAAAATGTTCCAAACTCATTTGTGGACAAAACACTCCATTTTCATAAAGTGCTAAGCGTCTTTGATTGGCGAGATAATAAGCCACAAACAATAACGGCAGTACTCCCGCTTTAATGCCATAAGGCGGCTGTTGTAAATGTTGATATAATGCATTTAAATTGACAGCCTTATCTTGCTCATCAATAAATTTATCTATTCCCTGCCAAACCTTGTGCATCTGATAATTATTCGCTTTAGGTGCGACAATAGACCATACCCCATTCTGCTTACGGTGAACGCCTGTTTCTTTAAATAAGGCGCGATAAATAGATTTTTCAGGCGGAAATTTATTCTGTTCAAAGCCTAAGTTTTCAATATGAGCATGAGACAGCATTAACGTGACTAATTTTTTACGCGCTGAATTTGCTTGTGACGAGGGTTTGTCACGGTTAATTAACTCGTTTTTAATCAACGGGGCTTGGTCATAAACGCCTTCTAAAACCACCGATAAATATTGTTGTAACTGGCGACGACTTTTAAAGCTCAGCGATTCCCCTAAATGAAACCAGTCATTAAGCTCAGGATGCTCTAAAAAATGACTCAATAATTGCTCTTCTTGTTGCTGAACATGGGATAAATAGTCTTTCAATTCACGTTGGGCAACAGGGTCAGCATTTAAAGCTTGGTTTTCATTTTCAATGCGTTCTAAGGCTTGTATTTCGGTGATAACCTCGCGTAATTGCGGAGCGTTTTTAGCTAACAAATAAAGGTTTAATGGCTTACCATCCTTTTTTTGTAACTGAGTAAATAACTGAATATCATCCTCATGTTCGGCTAAAAAAATAATGATTTTTGCAGTTTGAGAGCTTAAATCAATTTGTTTGTAGTTGTAACGATCTACATACAGCGGCAGGAAATAACGTAATGTGCCTTGTTGAATTGAGTATTTACGCGCCACTAACGGTAATAAAGGATTACGTTGACTTAAAATATCGGCTAAAGAATCACGTCCTAATTGTTGCTTTAGGGTTTTAATTTCCAGCTCTAAATCAAAATCACTACCTTGCCAAACTCGATATTCACCGTTAAATTTTTGGTATTTAATCAGCGATTTTTCCAGTAATGACTCCAATGCCATATTAAGCGTTTCTCTATCACTTAAACATAAATTGACCAATTCGGGGCTGGCTTTAAAACTACCTTGATTACCAATGATATTAAATAAACCAATGCTTTTAAGCAGTTGATGTTCTACTGCGGGTGCATCGCCTAAACGCTCTAAGGCACTCACCACTTCTTTCCAGCGTCTATGGGTTAAATGGTCAGTGGTAGCGGTAGGTTGATTGTGGATGAAATACTCGAAGATTTCCCACGGTAAAATCCAATCCTCTAAGGTTTTGATGCCTTGTAAACGCTCTTTAAAACCAAAAGCCTCGGAACTGCCTAAATAACTAAATAAGGTGCGTTCATTTTGGGCAACCTTTTGACATAACACAGGTAAAATCAGCAACGATAAAGGATGTAAGGGGTAGCATTGCACAAATAAATCACTGCCGATTAAGGTATCGGAGAGCGAGTTTTGCGCCGCTAGTATTGTAGTGATTTCGGTGGTTTTGCTATTAAGTTGCTGTTCTTCTGTCTCGCTTAAATCATTTTTAAACGCGGCGGCTAGCAGTTTTAAAGTCTGCTCGGTAGATTCTAAAAAAGGGATAGATTCAAAACGCCCTTGTACTTTTTGCCATTCATCTTTTTGTGTTTTAGCCAACCCCTTCGCGTACTGCTCAAAATCTTGGTGCATCAACACGAATAATAACAAGTTCGCTTGATGACCTTTATGCGCCCACTCAGCTAATTCCTGCAATAAAAAAACATCGTTTACGCCTTGATGACGGGCTTCATATTCTAAAAATTTACCCATTTCATCAATCACACACAAACAGCCTGCACCGCCTGCTTTTGCAACCGCTTGTTGTAATTCTTTTAATAGATTTAAAACTTCACTGACGTTTAATATTTCTTGTCTTGCATCGGAGAGTTTTTTAACGATTGACGGTGAGCGGGTATTTTTCCAAAATGCTTCCGCGCCGTTATACATCGCTAACACAAAACGCGTATTTAATGGCTCTGGGCTACCTGTTAATAAAATCTTGCAATAGCCTTTATTACCTTTCTCAATGAGATGTTTTGAAATGTTATTGGCTAATGCTAATTGTCCATTTTCTATTAAAATTCCACTCGCTAACTGATGAGTCGCTAAATCGTTAGCTTCTAACAAATGCGACAGAAATACCGCAAAAGAAGATTTTCCCGAACCATAAGGCGCAGTTAAAGACCATGCTCTAAGTTCTGATTGAGTGTGAAAGGTTTTGGCAATCCGTTCTAAAACTTGAATCGCTCGCGTGGTGGGAATATACGCTTTTAAAACGTCTGTTGAATCAGCATCGCGTTCTAAATTGATGGAGCGGGTGTAGTGGGTATCTACTCGAATTAAAGTATTTATCATTAGACTGTCACTTGTTCCTTGTCTGTATAGTGATTTTTTAAAAGCTGTAGTGGCTCTATATTTTTATTTAAACGACTAAATTGATGAATACCCGCTATCTCATCAATTCGGTAATCATTAGGATATTTAGCCACTAATAACTCAAGTTTTGCCAATAATGCCGTTTCCGTTAATCTAAACACAGCTCCTAAGGCGACACTTTGTTGATGGCGATACATTAATTCTTCAATCGGTAATTGATTAACTTGATGCTGATTTAAAATCTCATTCACCGCAAAACCGATAATATCAACCGCTAACTGAGGGCGTTCGACAGGGAGGGACTGATAGTTTTTAGTCGCAGGAATATAATTAATTAATTTTAAGCTAGCTAACGGTGAATCTAATAAATCATCTAAAGCTGTTTTCGATTGTGAACGCGATTGAGCATACATTCTTAAAATCAACACGACTTCTTGTTTAACGGTTCTTTCTGAATGTTTACCAGCCAATTTATTTTTAACAAAATCTGCTAATGCAAAACCTGCTTCATCACTATTAAATTCGGCTTTATGATAATGATTAAAAAACCAGTACCATGCCGTTGCTGATTCAGAATTAGTGACTAATAACCAATGAATTAACCATAAAGTTGCTTCATCTTCTAAATATGGGTCAAAACCATTTTCTGAAAAAATCGCCTCGCCAATAGCCGTAGTTTGATAACCATTATCAACACGTTTAAGCATTTTTGTAGCGAGCAACCAATATTTAATCGCATTCACCATGTTTTTACCCACACCCAATTCTACCGTAGCGGCATCGGATGAAAATATATCAGGATTTTTAGTAAAGGCTTGAAAACCTTTTGTTAGCCATGAATAGCGTAAAGCGAAGGTTTCATGTCGTCCAAAAGCGGCTTTTTTAGGGTTGAAGGGAATAATCAAGCTTTCCATATCTTAGTTAAAATGGGTTGAAGGAGGGTTAGTTAGCGTTTTCAATAGTTTTTATCGCTAAAAAGAGAGGTTGGGGCTGAGGTCTATCACTAAGCTCTCCCGCTAATACAGACAGGGAGGTAAAGCCTAATTTTTGATAAAAGCTAATGCTCTCAACTTTAGCATCAACAATCACACCAACACAGCCATAACGGGTTCTGTCGCATAAAGTTCACTTCTCCGCGTTACCTGCTATCATCTTACATTGAGCGGGTCTATTTTCTGATTTTTATATTAAAAATACTTTAATAATTAGCAATACCTTCGCCAATTTTAATTTAATCCAAAAATGACAATCTCACACCTATATAAATCAATCGCTTATAGGCTATGAAATTCATAAAAATGAGTGTATTTTTATTTTGGCGAAGGTATTGAATTAGAGTGTTATGTAAAAACGCATAAATAATAAAACCCTAATATTATAATCCATGGCTTTATTTATTCATGTAACACATTGATTTTAAATGATTTCATATAGACCATTGAAATCTACTAAACTTATTGTAACTATTTGTTTTAAAATAAAAAGTTAATCTAAAAATATAAATCCATACCCGCTCAATGGGAGATTATGAGTCACAATTCGAATAAAATAAGGTTCATATGCTTAGTTTTAAATGGCGTCATTTTGAAAAAGAAATCATTCTCCTATCGGGGAGTCGCTATTTTTGCGAAAGCTTGTTTTGGGCATCCCAGCCCAAGCAAGCAGCAAAAACTTAACGCGACCACTTATGCCTCCGGCGGCCCCGATTCGTCCTCGTCACCTCGTCCCGACCCAACAAGGGGTCGGAACATAGGCTCCAAATGACTTGACGCCGTGTCGGATGGCCTTTTATTTTGTCTCCACCTTCGCTAACGCTCAGACTCCGACAAAACAACGACCCTACGGCTATCGCGGACTAAAAAT
>NZ_BDMN01000373.1 GCF_002189065.1 Bathymodiolus platifrons methanotrophic gill symbiont | reverse complement strand
TCCTAAGCTTTAATCAAATTTTCTAAAGCTGTCTGCCTCTGACTCACATCTTGTTGCATTATGGCCATAGATAATGCTCTTCTAGTCCCTACAAACACAGCTAAATCTTTTGCTCTGGTTAATCCCGTGTAAATCAGGTTACGATACAGCATCTTAAAATGCTGGGTGAGGATAGGAATAATCACCGCCTTAAATTCACTGCCCTGAGACTTGTGAATTGTAATCGCATAAGCCAGATCTAGCTCCATAATATCTTCTTTCTTATAATGCACTTCCCGGTTATCAGGATAAAAAGACACCATAGCCGTTAGTTCCTCATTGTTGATGGTTATAATTTTCCCTATATCCCCATTAAACACATTAAGATCGTAGTTATTACGCCGGTGAATTACGCGATCACCTTCTCGAAATATTCGTTCACCTACTTTCAACTGGCACTTACTTTGATGGGGTGGGTTAGATTTTTCCTGGATCACCTTATTGAGATTAGCAGAACCCAGACTACCCCGTGTCATCGGCGTTAAAATCTGTATTTCCGTGCCTGCCCCATGATATTTAGGAATCCACTCAAGATAGAGTTTAACCACGCTATCAACAGCAGACAGACCGTAATGCAATGAAGACCAGGGGTGTATTTTCTTTACCACGGACTTTAAGGCATCAACCTGCGCATCAGTTTGAGTTAATTGCTCAAGATCCACATGCTTGAATTTATCAGGGACAACAAAACTAACTTCATAAGCTGAAGTAATGGCCTCCTCGATTCTGAATTCAAAAGGGGAGGGATTGACTTTATCTGCACCAAGGTTCTCTAATTCTTTTGTATGCCAGTCAAAATGACGTTTCACGCGAGTAATAAATCCAAGCTGTTCCTGAGTCGCTTCATCTGAATCAATAAACAGACAATCTGCTCCATTTTTCCAGATGTCAGGAGTCTTAAAAGGGGAGGAAATATAAGGTGTTTCACCTTTATTAATCTGATGCGCATACTGGATAATCAAAGATTCTTTAGCCTGACGAAATACCTGGGTTAGCCGAAAGCAAGGGATAAGCTCAGAGGAAATAATATCCTTAAGCACATTGCCTGCACCCACTGAAGGTAATTGGTCGGGATCACCAATAAACAGCACCTGACAGTTATCGGGTACCGCTTTCAATAAAGAAGCGGTTAAACTGATATCCAGCATTGAGCATTCATCAATAATCAAAAAATCAGTCTTCAGCCTGGATTCTTCATTTATTTGGAACTCGCCGCCTTTCCACTCCAGTAGTCGATGAATGGTTTTCGCCTCTCGGCCAATAACCTCGCTCATTCGCTGTGATGCTCGCCCGGTAGGAGCCGCTAGTAAAACTGATTTTTTCATGGCTTCTAGTAGACGGACAATTACCAATGTCGTCGTGGTTTTACCGCAGCCAGGTCCTCCGGTCAGTACCGAGAAGCGATGCTGCACAACGCCTTTAACTGCATCGGCCTGTTCATCGCTTAAAGCAATAGATTTAATCTGACAATAGTGACTGATCCAGTTTGCTATTCTTTCTGGATCACTCGAAATAGACCCTTTCATTCCCCGTAGAATCGTTGCGACTGTTGTCTCATCATAATAAAGTGTTTTTGAGTAATAACCCGTCGTTTCAACACCTTCTTTATTAAGCTGTCGGGTACAAAGCTGCCCCTCTTGTTGCATTAAGCCAAGATAATCATCTAGACGTTCACCTAAATTCATTTCAATCAGATCGACGATACCCTGGTTAATCTGTTGCTCAGTCAGATAACAATGCCCTTGTTCACGGCTGGCCGCTAAAACATGTTTAATTGCCGCCACCATTCGCTGTTGACTATCTTTAGAAAGGCCAATACTCAGTGCCACTTTATCCGCAGAGAAAAAGCCAATCCCGTAAAAATCATTGGCTAAACGATAGGGATCCTCTGTCACCATCGCTATTGCTTTATCGCCATATTGTTTATAGATGCGCACAGCAAACAGGGTACTGATTCCATGGCCCTGAAGAAACATCATGACTTCGCGAATAGCACGATGCTCAGTCCAGGCATCTTCAATAGTCTTGAGTTTCTTTGTGGCAATACCAGGGACTTCAGTCAATCGCTTTATATCGTTCTCGAAAATATCCAGCGTCTCTTTCTGAAAGTATTTAACGATTTTCTTTGCTGTCTGAGGGCCTATGCCTTTAATAAGACCAGAGCCTAAATATTTTTCAATCGCAGCCGTAGTAGCGGGTTTTTTCTCGATGGCTTCGGTGGCCTTGAACTGACGGCCATATTTATGATCAATCGTCCAGGCACCCCGAAATTCCATGGTTGCACCGGCAAAGACTTTGGTCTGATGAACAGTCACTGTTTCTTGCTGCTGGGGTGACTGAAAGGGCTGCAAGCGTAAAACAGACCAGCCCGTCGTTGGGTTATGATAGGTGACTCTGTTTACTATCCCTTTCAGAACTTCAGTAATGGTATTCATTGCTGTGTTATTAATTAAAAATTAAACCACGTCCTTAGGACGTGGAGTTGGTCGAAAGGCTCCGCCTGGAGAGACAAGTAAAGTCTACTCATGCATTCTAGTCATGTTGTCGCCACAACAAAAACTAGGAGAAAAAGCATAGGCGCGCCATGCTACCTCACGAAATTCCGGGACTCCTGTCGCCGTAATTCGTTCACCTACGCAGCGAATAGGAAATGCTCCAGCCGCCCTGCGTCCGCCACAGACTGAGCACAAAGCAGCTCAGTCATGGCTACCTCAAATGGTTCTACGGCTATTCGGGATAAAATTTTAGCCTCCCTCGCGCGCTATCGCGCACTTCGGATTGGCAAATTTCCCTGCGCCTTTCGCAATTTTCCAAATTTGGCTTTGTAGTTCGCTACGTTGTTGTGTACTTGTCATGGTGATATACCTGTTTTAATTATGTTTTAAAGCTCGACTTAAAAATATGACCAAAGTAAGACCAATACCTTCGCCAATTTTAATTTAAGCCAAAAATGACAATCTTACACCCATATAAATCAATCGCTTATAGGCTATAAAATTCATAAAAATGAGTGTATTTTAATTTTGGCGAAGGTATTGTAAGACTGAAGTTTCCCAATAATTATTTATGGTAAAATTGAAACTATGCTACAACTATATGAAAAAAATAGTCTTTTCATTCGTTTCAAATGCTATTGCCTAAGGGGAATTAAGTAGGGGTTTGCTATAAACATGGCAAAACCACCTAAAATAAACCTCGATACACCAGCATTGTGTATTTCAGCTACTCAATAATTGGGAAACTTCAGTTATTATATGAATTCGGGTGATATTGCCTATGAAGAAGTTAGGATAGCTATTCATAAGCTAAACTCCAGACCTAGAAAGTGTTTGGGATTTAAGACACCTTACGAGGTGTTTTTTTGAAAATACTGGCGTGGATGTCAGTAAATTAGGGGTGGTGCACTTATGAGTCGAATCCACCTCTGTTTAATTCTGTTTAATTCCGGAGATAGTAATATGGTAAAAACTGATTGGTTGGTTGTGGTTTCACTGGCGGGGGTTGTGTTTTTTGCCTTCCTCTTACTCAATCAGGAAGAAGCTGAGTTTGAAGTAGCGACACCAAAACCTACCACCCACCAGATTAGAGCGAAGGAGAAGAAGGATGCTGAAATAGAGTCTTTAATTAAGTTCGGGACGAAGCGTAAATTAGATGAAATTGTTTCCTGGGGTGATGATTTAACTATGGAACAGATCAGGAAAAGGGATTTCTATCTAAAGGGCGGTTTAATTGTTGCGTCTCCTGAGGTAAAAGGAGGTTCGGAGTCTCGTTTGAAGAAGATCCGCGATAACTTCCACGATATGGAGGTAAAAGGATACTATGAAGTAAAGCGTAACAATACTAATTTAAGAGACCATTTGGGGATAGTTTCAAAATTAAAGGCGATTGCTAAGGGTCTTGCTCCAGAAAGTTTTCATGCTGACATCAAGAGTATTAGTAATTATTTGAGGTTTGAACCGACTGATATAAATAATTCGTTGTTTTCCGAAATCCCTCGTATATCCAGCAATACCTATGGCTCCCTTGCTGGGGATAGATGGTCTGCGATAAAACATATTTTTGACGATCCATATCTCGGGGTGATTAGGCTGGACGAGAGGCGATCGGGACCCGGGGGGCGTACTAAGCACGTATTACCGGAGGAACTAAATAAAACTGTAAATGGCTTGCCTGCAAGGTATACGGTATCCGTAGATCCAGACGGCCTGCCTCTTGCTCAGTTGTTGTGGGTGAATGGTAAAAACATGTACGTGATAACTGCTCAATGGAACACAGGGACTGATTCGCAAGCGAGGGCATACTTTTTTAGACTGGCGGAGTCTTTACCTAACCCCGGGGTTTAAATACTATGAGAACATTTATTATAATATTTGTGTTGGGGTCGATTGTTGCCGCAGCGTATTCTTTACAGAACAACCCCTCTACGGCTTTGTATACACCTTTTTTTAGTGGAGGTGGAGGTTTACCTGACCGTGGAGGCTCTGCAGACTCTGTGATCAAGGGCGTGGATGCTCAATCTGAAAAACCTCCTCAGTCTAAGGATTTCCCACGGGATAAACACCTCTCTGGCAATAAGGTCCAAGAGTATAAAAACAGTCGAATAATCAAATCTCCCAAGAACAATCACATTATTAATAAAAAGGACCGCCCCGGATATAAAGTACGCGGTCGTGGTATGGAAGAACGAGAGAATGCCCCCTCCGCTATTTATGATAAGCAAGTGTCGCTTTGGACTTCCGACATGGAAAAACAGGGTTATACATTATCAAATGATTATGATGCTGCATTAATAGCAATGGAAGCGATGGCGGTTGTTTCAGATGGGTCTAAGTCTCTGCGAGAGGAGTCCTCGCTCCTAATGTTCACCCCTACCCCTGTGAAGGATCCTGAGCCACCCAAGGGGAGGTATCTTGGTCATAAAACAGAGTTGGGGGTGGTGGGGGAAAATGAGGATGGGCGAAAAGGTCAATTTTCCAGGTACTATCAGTACCTGGATATCGGCTTTGTGAAACTGTCAGAGACTTATATACCCGACAATGAGCCCACTTCGATTGGCGCTGGGATAGTCAACTCTTCGGTAAATGGCAATGATTCTTATTATGTCGTCCAAAAATCACCGTCGGGGTTCTCTCATCATACTCTCGGGTGGAAAATTGGTCATAAGGTTTATCTTTTAGAGTCTTCGAGTAACAAACCGAATCTGGAGTTAGTTACGGATGAGTTGTTTAATATGGCTGAGGGTCTGGCTAAAAATCATACGGATTAGCATCTCTAGTACTTAACCGCACTTGAGATACTTGGCGGTTGTGGCTCTGTTGAGCCACGGGGATTTCTGGGTTCATGTGGGGGTCCTCTGGTCTAACAGCTTGTACAGTCTCCAGAATTCAACTTGTAATTTACAGGATAAAAATAATATGTTATTTAAGAAAATTGTGTATGTTGGGGTTATTTTATTATTATCTCAGAATGCTTTTGCTGATGCTGAAGACGAAGATGGCAAGGAGGATCGTGTCTACCTTTCCCGCGCTAATTGCATGCTTCCGCAGGATATCTTTTACAAGAATCAATTGAGGAATGAGTCTATTACATGGGATCCAATAGAGTTCTGGGATAGGTTCACAAAGATTGGGGAGTGGAAATATTATCAGATAAAAACAACCAGCATTCATCATGTGATGCTGACCGGCGAAGTAAAAAGGCATTTGGATGAAAATTCAGATGAGGAGCTTTGGGGAATCCATTCTTCAGTCACCCACAGAGACGATATAGCTCAGAGTCTGTTTGGCGTGGATGGGATACACTCGTATAAGGGGCCTTGGAGTAGCGATCAAGAGGGGAGTCAAGAGGTGGCTGATACACCTTTTACAGATTTCGATGATACCTGGGCGACCGACTGTAATCTCGAGTTATCTCAGTGGTTAGGGAGTTATGATTAGATCTGGTGTTTGACAAAAAGTTAGGCTGACGTATTCTGTTGGAATTTTACCCACCATGATATAAATAAAAACAGTCTCATCCCATCATTAAAATTACGATAATATAGTGTTAAAGTCAATTACCATGGGGTATTCAGGAAAGTAATGGCTTGAAAAATAGAGCCATTTTCAGTTGAGCATGTGAACCTACTTTGGCTGAAATTAAATCTTATAATCGTAGGTAATAAGGTGATTTTATTTTTTGCGACAGAACCGTTTTAATTATGTTTTAAAGCTCGACTTAAAAAATATGACCCAGATAAGATAAAAGAGACTATTGAAAAATGAGTTGTACTAATCAATTAGACCACGTCAATCATGTTTTAATCATTATCTATTTATAATTTTTCACTTTCAATGGCGGCATACCGTCGCTTATTTTTTTCACAAAGTGAGTCATAAAATTTCTTCATCGACTTTTCGATATTTTTTTTATAAGGAAATGACATAAGACAACCACTGAGTAATAAATTAAGATAACCTTAATTTAGGGGAGATATTTCATTATTCAAGCTTGGCTGCTTCAGGATGTTATTTCGTGCACATTCCTAAGTGTAACGTTGAGCCATGCTTTACTTGAACAATAGCCTAACAATAATCAAGATGGAAACATCCACTTAATCTTGATCGAAAACATTAACATCCACTTGTGAAGCATCCGAAAAAAATCTGATTTTTTTGAAATCCTAAAATCCCTATAAGCTACTAAACTAAAGACCTCCAAGGGATTTAGAGGAGCTTAATTTTGCATTTATAAACATTCTAAAGTTTGATACGGGGTTTTTAGGATTTAAATTAAGATAAGCTTCTGTTGCTGTTTCCACTGGATCTTGTTCAAGTTAAGTGTAACGCTAAATCATGCTTTACTTGAACAATAACCTAATTGGGAACATATACAATCTACACAGGGCTGAATGAAGCCTTTAAGCCCCTTAAAATAGTCTTTGGTAGTGTGGGGGGGCAGGAGTAAGGCATTAAACCGCCTTATAGAGTATCTAGCGCACCCTATTGCCGAAGCTGTAGAATACTCCAAGATAGAATAAACAATCCTTTTCGGACTCAATCAAAAACAGCAGATTCCAGATATAACACCAATTTTATAAGCTCGAGGTCGGCTATCTTTTCGCGCCTACCTATTGTACCGCAGACCGCATTCCACAAATTCTGCTGTATACCGTTCATGTGGGGAATGTGTTGGTTCCCTGCGGGCGTGTTGATAAAGCATGGATAACGAAAAAATGTTATCCACCCCTAACCAACACATTCCCCACAATCACTATCAATCCCAGCGATATGTATTCTCTTAAACCGCGCTCCGCGCATCAATAATAATCAATTGTATTTTTAAAAGAATAAAGAGATAGATAGTATAAGATGACTCACGCAAAATTAAGATTGGCTGCAGCGGCTATGGGAAA
>NZ_BDMN01000372.1 GCF_002189065.1 Bathymodiolus platifrons methanotrophic gill symbiont | reverse complement strand
CGGCGGCCCCGATTCGTCCTCGTCACCTCGTCCCGACCCAACAAGGGGTCGGAACATAGGCTCCAAATGACTTGACGCCGTGTCGGATGGCCTTTTATTTTGTCTCCACCTTCGCTAACGCTCAGACTCCGACAAAACAACGGCCCTACGGCTATCGCGGACTAAAAATCATCACTTCGCTTAGGCTACGTTTCCCTGATTTTCAGCGGGGGGGGGTAGTAATTTTATCAAACTAATATTCCTTATTTCATCTCTAGTAACCTGAAAATTAAGGAGGGTATAAAACAGGTATGCAAAATTTATTACAAAAATTGATCGGTACACTTAAAAATGATGAACGTCTAATTATTGATGGTAGGTTAGTAAAAAATAAGGTTGTAGAACTTGCTCTTGCAATGGATGAAGGATTAATTTCTTTATTACTTGGCAACGAGTCAATTAAGAAGCATTTTTTCAAAGAAATAGGCAGGGCGTTAGTATTTGATAAAGTGGCGTTTCAAAGCTTTGTTAGCAACAAACAATTTTTACCTGATAGCTATACCGCATTTAAAAATAAAATTGGTTTAACCGCTGATAGGGAGTATTTAACCGAAAGCAAAGAAGTTGTGCTTTCTTGGGCATATAAGGATTGCGTGCTGGAAGGCGGACAAACTAAAGAAGATCAAAAACGTAAAGAAATATTTTGGAATGAAACCCTAGCACCTGATGAAATTGACCGCTTGCTTGCCCCCAAGGCATTAAGTAATTTCAAGAAATACGATAAAAACGGCGAACATAAAGTAGGTACTATCAGCCTTGATGATAACCTGATTATCAAAGGCAATAACCTGTTAGCTTTGCATTCTTTGAAAAATAAATATACTGGTAAGGTGAAGTTGATTTATATAGACCCACCTTATAACACGGGTTCAGATAGCTTTGGTTATAACGATAGCTTTAATCATTCTACTTGGCTAACTTTTATGAAAAACAGGCTAGAGGTTGCCAAAGAATTACTAAGAGATGATGGTTCTATTTGGATAAACATAGATGATGATGAATCTCATTATTTGAAAATACTTTGTGACGAGGTACTTGGTAGAGAAAATTTTGTAGCAAATATCGTTTGGCAGAAAAAATACACCATTTCAAATGATGCAAAATATTTTTCTGATAATCACGACCATATAATAGTATTTGCTAAAAACAAAGAAATGTTTGTTGTTAATGGTATTGATAGAACTCAAGAACAAAATGCACGGTATAAAAATCCAGATGATGATATTAACGGTGAATGGATGACGCAACCGTTACACGCAAAAAGCGGAAATGATACTAATTTTTCTTATAAATTTAAAAATGGAGTTGTGTGGGAGCCGCCTAGAGGAACCTACCCTAGATACTCTAAAGAATCTCTTTCAAGATTTGAATTTGAAAGCCGTTTATGGTTTGGCAAAGATGGTAAGGCTGTCCCAAGGCTTAAAAAGTATTTAAAAGATATGGGGAATGTGAGACCAGCTACAATTTGGTTGCATCAAGAAGCTGGAAATAACGATGAAGCAAATAAAGAAATTAAACAAGTTGTAGAAGACTTTAATTTTTCTACACCAAAACCAGAAAGACTTTTACAACGTATTTTCGCTATTGGTAGCACTGAAAAAGATTTAATTCTTGATTTCTATAGTGGCTCGGGAACATCTGGTGCAGTTGCACATAAAATGAAACGAAAATATATTATGATTGAACAAATGGACTATATACATGAATTACCAGAAACTAGGCTAAAAAAAGTAATAGATGGTGAACAAGGTGGAATTTCAAAATCAGTTGACTGGCAAGGTGGCGGCTCTTTTACCTACTGTGAATTAACACAACATAACGCCAATATCATAGATAAAATTGAGAAAGCAAGCACCACCGAATCCTTAAAATTAATCTGGCATGAAATAGAAAAAACGGGTTTTATCAGTTACAAAATAAATCCTGAAACCATCAATGAAAATATCCATGAATTTGAAGCCTTAACCATCGAAGAAAAAAAACAATTATTGATTGCCATACTGGATAAAAACCAGCTCTATGTGAATTATTCAGAAATTGAGGATGGAGATTATCAAATTCCAGAAGATGATAAAAAACTGAATAAGCAATTTTACGGTGAGGTTTAATCCATGAGTGATAAACCTTTGCTTCATGAAAGCTTGCTAAAGCACCATCAAATAAGGGACATATAAAAACAGGTATGCAAAATTTATTACAAGAATTGATCGGTACACTTCAAAATGATGAACGTCTGGTTATTGATGGTAGGTTAGTAAAAAATAAGGTTGTAGAACTTGCTCTTGCAATGGATGAAGGATTAATTTCTTTATTACTTGGTAACGAGTCAATTAAGAAGCATTTTTTCAAAGAAATAGGTAAGGCGTTAGTATTTGATAAAGTGGCGTTTCAAAGCTTTGTTAGCAACAAACAATTTTTACCTGATAGCTATACCGCATTTAAAAATAAAATTGGTTTAACCGCTGATAGGGAGTATTTAACAGAAAGCAAAGAAGTTGTGCTTTCTTGGGCATATAAGGATTGCGTGTTAGAAGGCGGGCAAACTAAAGAAGACCAAAAACGTAAAGAAATATTTTGGAATGAAACCCTAGCACCTGATGAAATTGACCGCTTGCTTGCCCCCAAGGCATTAAGTAATTTCAAGAAATACGATAAAGACGGGGAGCATAAAGTAGATGCTATCAGCCTTGATGATAACCTGATTATCAAAGGCAATAACCTGTTAGCTTTGCATTCTTTGAAAAATAAATATGCTGGTAAGGTGAAGTTGATTTATATCGACCCACCTTATAACACTGGTTCAGACAGCTTTGGTTATAACGACAGTTTTAACCATTCTACTTGGCTAACTTTTATGAAAAATAGGCTGGAAATTGCCAAAGAATTATTAAGAGATGATGGCGTGATTTTTGTTCAATGCGATGATAGTGAGCAAGCTTATTTAAAAGTATTAATGGATAGTATTTTCAGTAGTGAAAATCATATAAATACTATCTCAATTAAAATGAAAAATGTTGCTGGTGCATCTGGTGGTGGAGAAGATAAAAAGCTCAAAAAAAATATTGAATATTTGCACGTATACGCGAAGAATTATTTATTATTCTCTCCATTTAAAGGTGTTTATAGCTACATTCCTATAGGTGAATTAGTTAAACAATATAGAGATAATGGCGTTAGCTGGAAATACACTACTGTATTGATATATTCAGGAGACAAAGGATATATAGGGTCAACAGTTGATGGTAGTGGGGCTGAAATAAAGATATATTCACGTAATAACGCCATTATAAAATCAATTAATCAAATAATTAAAGATGAAAACCTATCTGAAAATGATGCATATAACAAATATGCAAAAAAAATATTTCAAACAGCAATGCCTCAAAGTTCAATTAGACCTAGGGTCATGAAAAAAGTTAATGATCTAAATATTGTTGGCGATTTTTATTCTATTGAGTACGTGCCAAAATCAGGGAAAAATAAAGGTGTTATGTATGAACAGTTTTACAAAGGAAATAGTTTTAGGCTACTAGCATGGCTTGGTGATGTATCTGAAGAAATAGATGGAACATTATATAAAAAAGATATGCAAGGCACTTTGTGGGACTTTGTTAGTGAAACAAACAATTTAACTAAGGAAGGTAGCGTCAAACTTTTATCAGGGAAAAAACCTGAAAAATTACTACAAAGAATTATAGAAATGAGTACTGATGGAAATGACCTTATTCTTGATTTTCATCTTGGTAGCGGAACAACTTGTGCAGTTGCCCATAAAATGGGAAGGCGATACATAGGAGTTGAGCAGCTAAATTATGATGAAAATGATAGTTTTGTACGTTTAAATAATGTCATAAAAGGCGATAAATCAGGAATTTCAAAATCAGTTGATTGGCAAGGTGGCGGCTCTTTTACCTACTGTGAACTAACTCAACATAACGCCAATATCATAGATAAAATTGAACAAGAAGATACCACAGAAGCCTTAAAATCAATCTGGCAAGAAATAGAAAAAACGGGTTTTATCAGTTACAAAATAAACCCTGAAACCATCAATGAAAATATCCATGAATTTGAAGCCTTAACAATCGAAGAACAAAAACAATTCTTAATTGCTGTACTGGATAAAAATCAACTCTATGTGAATTATTCAGAAATTGAAGATGAAGATTATCAAATATCGGATGAAGATAAAAAGTTGAATAAGCAGTTTTATGGTGAGGTTTAATCATGGCTGATAAACCTTTGCTTCATGAAAAACTGACTACAGGTGCAGAATTATTAGGTGGTAGTGATTTTTATCAAAAAAATATCCCTGATTGTATCGCTAGTAACCTGAATCCTAATTTTCAGTTACGCCCTTATCAATTTGAAGCCTTTGGACGCTTCAAATATTACATGGAAAGCTATCATAGCCGCCCCAATAACGCACCTACACAAGCTTTGTACCACATGGCTACTGGTAGCGGTAAAACGCTTATTATGGCGGGATTGATGCTTTATTTATATGAACAGGGCTACCGTAATTTTCTATTTTTTGTAAACAGTACCAATATTATCAATAAAACCCGTGATAATTTTCTTAATGCCATTGCTTCAAAGTACCTGTTTAGTGAAACAGTACAGATCAATAACCATCAGATACGCATTAAGGAAGTCGATAATTTTCAGGCGGCTAACCCTGACGATATAAACATTGTTTTTTCAACCATTCAGGGATTGCATACCCGCCTAAATACACCGCAAGAAAACAGTATCACTTATGATGATTTTGAAAGTGAAAAAATCGTTCTCATCTCGGATGAAGCGCATCATATAAATGCTGAAACCAGAAAAACTAAAGATATAAATCAAGCAGAATTATTTGATTTGAATAGTTGGGAATCGACTGTTAATAAAATTTTTAATGCTAATAATCAAAATATCCTGCTTGAATTTACTGCTACCGCAGATTTAACGAATGAGCAGATTATTGAAAAATATCGAGATAAAATTATTTTTGATTACCCGTTAAAGTCCTTTAGGATGGATGGCTACTCAAAAGAAGTGAAGGTTTTACAATCTGATATTCAGCCTATTGATCGCGCATTACAAGCCTTACTATTAAGTCAATTTAGACGCAAAATATTTGAAAAACACGGCTGGATGATTAAGCCTGTTATTTTGTTCAAGTCAAAAACAATCAAAGATTCTAACGCCTTCTTTGATGAGTTCATGACTAAAATAAAAGGCTTGAAAGAAAGCGACTTAGCAAAAATTCAAAGCAACCCTAATTTAGATAGTAACTTAGAAAAGGTGTTTTATTATTTTCAATCCAATCAAATTACACTGGAAAACCTAGCTTTAGAATTACAGGAGGAATTTGCAGAAAATAAGTGTATCTCTGTTAATTCTAAAGATGAATCTGAACAGAAACAAATAGCCGTCAACACACTAGAAGATAGCGACAATGAATACCGCGCTATTTTTGCAGTCGATAAGCTCAATGAAGGCTGGGACGTTCTCAACCTGTTTGATATTGTGCGGCTTTACGACACGAGAGACGCAAAAAAAGGTAAGCCTGGTAAGACTACTTTAGCAGAAGCGCAATTAATTGGACGTGGTGCGAGATATTGCCCTTTTAGATTGGAAAATGACCAACCACTTTATCAACGTAAATACGATATTCTGAATGATGAAAAAGAACATGATTTAAAACTATGTGAAGAACTCTATTATCATAGTGCTTACAATCCGCGCTATATCCAAGAATTGCATACCGCGTTAGAAGAGATCGGTATCAAAGCAAAAACTAGCCTTGAATGTAAGTTATTTTTAAAACCCGGTTTTAAGGATAAATCCTTTTATAAAGCGGGAATTATTTTCAAAAATGAACGTATTAAATACGCCCGAGAGGACGTATTAGGCTTAAATGCTTCGTTTATTGAAACCATACATAAAACCCCCTTATTATCGGGGTATTCTCAATCATTAACAGTCTTTGAAGACGAAAAACAGAAGCAAGCCAACAAGAAACAAAAGGATTATTTTATAAAATCGTTTGGTTCTAGCGTTATTATAAAGGCCTTGAGTAAATTTCCTGAATATCAATTTTCAAGTTTAAAACGCTTCTTTCCTCACTTAAAAAGTCTTTCAGAATTTATTGAGTCCGATAGCTACCTTGGAAAAATAAGAATAGAGGTTGAAGGCTCTGAAATAGTAGTAAATAACCTAACTCAAGATAATAAACTAGATTGCGTTGTGCGTTTACTGGATAAATTAAGCAGCCAATTACAGGCTGAAAAAATTGACTACAAAGGCACGAAAGAGTTTAAACCATTCATGGTGAAAGATACCTTTACAGATAAAACTCTGAATATTGTTAATGACGGTAATAGCGATCAAGAGTTTGGAATTGCTCAAGGTGAAACAACTAATCAAGATTTATATATGGATTTATCCGCTAAAGATTGGTTTGTATTTAATGAAAACTATGGGACATCAGAAGAAAAATATCTGGTGAAATATATTGATAAAGTAATAACACAACTTCAACAAAAATATTCAGAAGTGTATTTGCTGCGTAATGAGCGGCATTTCAAACTTTTTAATTTTGATGATGGACGAGTTTTTGAACCTGATTTTGTATTGTTTTTAATTAAAGACGATATAAGTCCAGTTATGCATTACCAAGTATTCATTGAGCCGAAAGGAAGCCATCTTATTAAGCAGGATGAATGGAAGCATAATTTTTTAATGCAGTTAAAGGCAGAACATAAAATTGAACAGCTATGGAAAGATAGAAATTACATAGTTTGGGGGATGCCTTTTTATAATGAAACGGATACTAAGCCAGAATTTGAAAAAGAATTTAGTGTTTTACTATGAGAAAAAGATAAGCAATGGCAGATGTTATAAGATTAATTGACTACGCATAAGTATTCTGTCGCAAAAAATGAATGTTTGTGTAAAAATCATATACGCGCCATTGCGCGTCTTCATGATAGATTTTGGGACTTCATGTCACAAAAATCGATTCGCTGCACGGCGAATCATTTATGCCCTGCGTCCACCTCACCCATGCACAAAACCCGCATGGCTAAGGCTCCATCAAATGGCTCTACGGCTCATCGGGATAAAATTTTAGCCTCCCGACCCGAGCGCGCAGCTAGAGCACTTCGGATTGGCACATTTCCCTTCGCCTACCACGGACTATTAATCCATCCAGGATTAACAGCGAAAGTGTATTTCAAAAGATTGCCGACTTTATTGAGAAATTTAAAGGCGTGGGTGGCAAGGTTT
>NZ_BDMN01000371.1 GCF_002189065.1 Bathymodiolus platifrons methanotrophic gill symbiont | reverse complement strand
TAGGTACCTCAACCGCTGCCAGCCATGGAGAGCGAACGCGAGGGCTGGTAGTCCCCAGAAGGCGTAGGGCCGTTGTTTTGTCGGAATCGTAGCGCTAGCGTAGGTGGAGACAAAATAAAAGGCATTCCGAAACGCCGTCCAGTCATTTGAGGGAGTGTTACGAAGCCAGCACCGAGTTTACGATGGTAGTGGCGAAGTGGCACGTACGCAGGACGTCTGGGGCGCCGAAGGCATTAGCGGTCGCGTTAAGTTTTTGCCGCTTGCTTGGGCTGGGATGCCCAAAACAAGCTTTCGCAAAAATAGCGACTCCCCGCAAGAATTAGGGCGATGTCTTTTTGAAGTGTTTCTACTTTCAATAAGGCTGAAATCTGGTATCGTTGTCCTTCGGTCAGTTGCTTGTATTGATTCATATGCTTCCTCATCTTTGGTCGGATTGAAAAAGCCTGAACTTATACATCAGATGGCCCTCTCAGTCTCTTAAAAATGAATTGCACTTGTTAGTTGAATCTAAGACTGATTTATATAAAGATTTTTCTGATAAAGAAGATTTTAAAAAAGATGTGCTAGGGCTTATGTTTGATGTTGTTCAGAAAAAACAGGCAGAATTAGAAAGAAGGTAAGGCTTTAAAAATTAGATAAAGCCCTCATATCATATAAATTATCTTAGTAACTTATAAAAAATATGGATACTCCTACACAATATGAAATTGATTTTTTACCCGTTGGTAATGGTGATACAAGTGGAGATGCTATTGCTATCCGTTATGGTGATGGTATTGAATGGAAAGTGATGGTGTATGATGGAGGTACTAAGGAATCTGGAAAAAAACTTGTTGAACATATAAAAAGATATTATGAAACGGATTATGTTGATTTTGTAGTAAATTCACACCCTGATCAAGATCATGCATCGGGGTTGTCTGTTGTAATGGAAAACCTAAATGTAGGTGAACTGTGGATACATCGCCCTTGGGCTCATGCTGGTGAAGTTCTCCATCATTTTAAGGATGAGAGAATAACTGAAAATAGTCTTGTTCAAAGGTTTAAAGATAAAGTGCCTTATTCTTGGGCTTTAGAAGAAATAGCAGTAAAAAAAGGAATAAAAATATGTGAACCATATCAGGGCAGTGAAATAGGAGAATTTACTGTTTTATCACCCTCAAAAGATTGGTATTTGCATACTCTTATTCCTGAGTTTACAAAAACACCTGAAGCAAAAGATATTACTGAAGAATCATTTGTATCTAAAACCTTGGATCCACTTCATAAAGATATTTGTTGTGTTCAAGAATCTTGGGATATTGAAACTTTACGAGATGATGTTGAAACATCTGCTGATAATGAAAGTAGTGCTGTACTATATGCAAACATAGATAGCCAAGGTATTTTCTTATGTGGTGATGCTGGTATACGAGGGTTGTCTCATGCCTCAGAATATACTGATATTTATGGTCAAGATTTACCTAATTGTAATTTTTATCAAATTCCACATCATGGAGGAAGACATAATGTATCTCCAGAAGTTCTTAATAAAATTGTTGGGGAAATACGTCCAAAAGAAACATCTCCAAAAAAATCAGCTTTTGTATCTGTAGGGAAGGAAGCAAGTAAACACCCTAAAGAAATGGTTGTAAATGCTTTTATAAGACGAGGGGCAAAAGTCACACCAACTAAAGGAAGTACTATATGTAATCATCACAATACACCAGCTCGTTCAGGGTGGACAACAGCTAAAGATATTCCATTTTCTGATGTAGTAGAATCTTGGGACTGATAAATTATTTATAATAATGAAATTTATGAAGTTTGATAAATATTCATTAAAAGCAAGAATAATTCCTGCATTTTTTTCAATCATTATTCCAATAATGATATTTAATAATTTTTATATAAGTGAGGAGCTTTATAAATTTATGGATAATGTTTTGTTTGCAAAATTTGTCTCTAATATTTCTATGTTTTTAATTTGTTTATATTATTTATCTGAAGCAGGAAGGTTTATTTCTAAAAATATTTTTGAAAAAATTTATTTTAAAGATGAAATGTATATGCCTACTACTAATTATTTACTTTTTCAGAATACAAAATATAGTTCTTCTTTTAAAAAACGAATACATAATAAAGTATTATCTGATTTTGGAATAAAGCTTTTATCTAGTAAAAAAGAAATTTTAGATGAAAATGAAGCAAGAAGAAAAATTGTAGAAACAATGGCACTAATAAGAAAGAAGTTAAGAAAAAATGCTTTTTTAGTTCAACATAATATTGAGTATGGCGCAATGAGAAATACCATAGGTGGATCTGTATTAGGTGCTTTATTTTCTATATTTAATATTATATTTTTTAAATTTTATTTTGAAAGTAATCTAGCTGTTTATATAAGCATATCCACACTTATTATATATTTATTATTTATTATTTTTAGTAAAGTAATAGTTAATTTTTACGGAAATAATTATGCTAAAATAATATATAGAGAATATTAATCATATAAGTCAAATTGTCCATTTTTATCATTCTCCTTTTTTTTTAGCTTCTTTTGGTTGTTCAATTACTTTAGGAATAACCTCTTTTTTATTTCTGTTTTTACTGTTTCAATAACTGGGTTTTCTTCAGCCCTGACGCATGAACCTTGCAATATTCATGTGTCTTTATAGCATGCAAAACTTCTTCCTCATAGATCACCTTATTGTGCTCTATATTACAACTTAGATAACCGCGCCCTGTGGGCGGGGGTAAAAAAAGCTTTGCGTAAAGGTCTGCTCAAGAGTATCAATTAGTTAAGTTGTTCCCGCAATTTAACTAGGAGAAACAAATGAGCAGATTCCAAAAATTATCACATGTGGTCTAGTTTTGCCAGTACCATATTGTCTTTGTGCCAAAGTATCGTTATAAAATTTTAAAAGGAGATCTTGGACGGTATGTTTATCAAAGCATTTATGCACTTTCAGTATGATTGCTATCCTCAATAGCCCAACGATAGCGGGCGCCTAAGTTACACCGTTCATGTACGTTTTTATAGCACCCCAAAAAGTGTCTCAATTACAAAACACCTTATGAGGTATTTGAAGAGCTGACTGGGATAGATATGAAAAATTTATTGGGTTATGCACTTATGACTTGAATTCAGGTTTAATAAATTCTCAAGTGTATGTCGTAAAGTAAACTCACCACTTTCTATTGATTCATTATTTAACTGCACGCCCTGAACTCCTAAGACTGGAATAACAGGTTTATCATCAAATAGTCCATAAGGAGGCGCATGCATATCAGCAAGTGTCGCTATGCTTTCTTGTGTAGGGCTTATTAAAATCATTGCTTTAACTGGCGAACTACCATGCTCACCATGTATGCCATGAACATATTTCACGATGCATTCAGGTAATCTTTCCTCGTAAGCTGTTTTCATTTTAGAGTACTTTGCATCTAAAACTAATAAGAGGCTATCCCCTTTGGGAGGTGTTAACTCAATAACAATATCAGGAGATCTTCTTCTATCTTGATGGCTTGATGGCTTAAATCCTTTCCCGCTTGTAGTTTGTTCAAACTTCCTTATTTCCGTATTGTAATATTTTTCACCCAATGCATTATTATGTCCGACCATCCAGTAATTCGGCTCATAATACAGTTCAACTAGGGTTTCTCGGTAAGATGCTTGAAAAATACTATTTGAATTAATTTGAGGACTATTATTTATTTCACAAATTAATTTAAGGTCTGCACGTACTTTTAAAACCGTATAATACTCAAATAACTTAGGAATGCTCTTGATTGAAAATAGCATCTCTTGCCCCCTCCAATCAATTTTATTAAACTGATACCACTCCACCATACTTCTAAAGATCGTGGTATAAAATCGGTTAGCTTTTGCTTTCTGTGTTAATACGGGAAGGCCCTTACTAGGAAAAGAAACAGGAATATATTTATTAAAGAAATAAATTAAATGCGAAATTCTTTTCTTACATTCAATTAGTTGAAGTATTTCCACTC
The DNA here is from genome assembly GCF_002189065.1 of Bathymodiolus platifrons methanotrophic gill symbiont. Classification (GTDB taxonomy): domain Bacteria; phylum Pseudomonadota; class Gammaproteobacteria; order Methylococcales; family Methylomonadaceae; genus Methyloprofundus. The sequence continues at coordinate 3,890 of NZ_BDMN01000371.1, read as the reverse complement.
CATTTGCTTTAGATAACCTGCGCCCCATTACTGAATAAAAACTTCGAAATCCCTCTTCATGTTGATTAACTTGATTTTTAGGCTGGGCAGGGGACTCTACCTCTAACTTATTAACAATGCGTTTTAGCTCCAGCAAAAAACCATAAATTGCTCTATTCTCATTTATATCTGTGTGCTCAATAATGACAGGTGTTTGTATCTCTCGGGCTAAATAATAAGTATTATCATAGTGCAGGTGTGCTCGCTCGCTATCATCTGTTTCTTCAAGTACCGATATATTTTCATTTAACCACGCTAAACCCTGCTCATCAATACTGCTAACTTGGTAACCATTTTGCATACGCGTTTCACTCGAAACACGTGTAATAGGGCGATTAATAACTGACGGTAAGATGTTTTCTAGTGTTTTAATGGTTTTTAACAACTTATTAAGAACAAACTGCGGAGTGCTCCCACCCTCATTGTAGTCTGCAGTCATTCGTGTCGCACTTAAACAGCTATATAAGTCACCTCCACTTTCTTGAAGGATAAAATCGATCATGGACGTCGCTTGTTCAGTTGTTAATTTACGAGCTAATATTTCTATATTACCAAAAGAAATGAATTGAGTTTCACCACTTACCGTTACCAACTTTAAAGTAATGTTGGCAACACCAAAATAATTAAAGAATAATGACTGATAGTGTCCATTAGCTATGGATTTTGGCATTAACTTATAATGAAAAAAATCTGCATTCATAGCAGATTCGTGAAATAAATACTCACTATCATCCATTAGTAAAATAACCGTTGAATACGGTTCTTTAGACTCTAACTTTAATGATATAGCTTCTGTTTCTAATAAGTAAGGTAAGGCCTTAGTTTTTTTATCACCCCTTTCAGGCTGTAAAACAACCTCTTGCTTCTTTCTCTTTCCTGTCAAAACGTTAATAATAAGTTCCATAGGGAGTCCTTTTTTAAAAAAAGCTATAGCTATCTACATACATTTCACCCGCTTTTAATATATCTTGTAGTAAATTAGAAGTACGCATTAAGTTGTTACTTTTAGCCCACGATTCTAGACCCTCTAGACGCCTTCTGAAGTCCTTACCATGACCATTGATTAACGGTAATGCATGTTGCGATAAAGCAAAGTCAACAGCAATTATAGAGCCGGTATGCTTTTCTGCTTTCTCACAATATGCCGTCATCGCATTCTTTTTTCGTGGGCTAATATGTATTTCTGCACCTAACTCAGACTCCTTTATTTGCATTTTTTCACAAAATGTTTCAATAAGAGATGGCGTAGAGAACTCACTATCCTCAGAAATACCAAACCATTTTTCTAATAAGGAATAATCAATAGCCCCATCAAGTGATAGTGAGGCAATTTGCTCTCTTGAGCTTTCAATTGAAGAGGAACCCATTGAAATAACTGGAACACGATCACATAAGCGTGCTGATAATGGCTCAGTCGTATTATCATTATTTATCGTTGCTATGAAGCGAATATTTTTAGCAACATCAAGATAACGTTTTTTACCAGAAATCCCTGTATCTAAGCCACGGTTACGACCTTCTTTATCACACATAGCTAGAAATTCGGACCAATAATGTTCAATCGGACTTAAGTTCGCTTCATCTAATAAAATCATGCGCAAAAACTGATCTGATTCCGCTTGCTCACCTTGCCTTAAGAATTGATAAACTCCTGTTTTTGCGGGCTGAAATACCCCCTTTAAAGAGTTATTAAAGCCAACAAAGTCACGTGATGAAACCCAGCCTCTAGCGACAGGTACATTTAAGAAGCAATCAGAACTACTACTCTCTTTAGGGCATAGATTCTGCGCAGTACTTAGCCGCATAATAGAAGAGGTTTTACCTGTACCTGGTAAACCAGCAAGTACTGTTAAAAAAGACTGTTGAATATTAATTAATAAATTTGCTACCTCTTCAAAAGTAATTGCATGGTCTTCCTCATCAAAAGACTCAACTAAAGTTTGAATATATTGGTCAGCTTGATCTGGAATTATCGTAGTAACCTTTGGCGCATCATTAAAGGGGTAATTTTCTTTATCTTGATCTAGTGAGCGCCCTTGAAGAACTCCTAAAACTGCATCGAATTCAGAAAGTTTCGCCCCAATTTTTGGGCTACTTAAAGCCTCTTCCTGAGCCTGAACAGACTGCTCTAATTGCTTGACATGCTCATCTAAATACGTAGCCCTTTTTTCTAAACCTTGAAGATCTTTAATTTTATCATTTTCTATATAAAAGTTATCATTCTCTTTTTTTATACTATTTCTTTTATTTTCCAACTCAATAATATTGAGTTGTAGTTCACCTAGAGCCTCCTGTTTTTCTTTTTCAAGCTCTTCTTTAGATTTTTTTTGAATCTCAGCTATTTCACTATCAGCTTGATCCTTTGCGGCTTCAACTCTTTTACTCGCATCTATTTTAGCTTTTTCAACCCGGTATTGTTGAGCCTGAACTTGACTTTTTAACTGTCGTAATTGTTCTTGCGCATCAATTTCCTGCTTGGTTTCTGTTGATTCTGAAGCAGATGTCGCATTTACCCCTTTATTTTTTTCTAAGTAATCTTTTAAAAAACTCTTCCCTGAATTACTTATAAAATACTCATTAACTATCTCACTACCGAAGTCAGCTTCAGTGAGATAGTTATCTAAAATACCCGTAAGCCTAATAACACGCGTATCCTCTTTATTAAGATTCCTCGCTTTAATTGCATCTGAAACACCGGATTTTAACTTGTCTGTTTCCTTTTTAGTTACAATCCTTTTTTTACCAATTTTAAGCCTAGAAAAATAATCAACCAGTTTCACATCCGAAATAAAATCAACTTCTTCTTTATTTTCTGCTGGAATACCTGGTAGCATCCGCAAAGATTTAATATATTGTTGACGTTGATTAGGCGTTGTCGCAATAGCTGAGGCAGATTCTAGCGTTGCTTCGCTAATCTTTAAGATATAATTATTTTGAATAGTAAGCACTGTTTGTGAAAAAGGACTCGCCTTTATTGCTTCGTCTGCTTGACGTGCATTTGCAGTAAAAGGTCCATAAATTTCTTGCTTATCTCGGATAAAAAAAGGTTTATTAACAGGCAACCCGTTAATATCAACTTCCCCTGTAGAAATGGAGGGTAATTTTCCATCAAAGATAGGAATAAAAGAAAGAGGGTCTATATTTTTAACATCTCCCCCCTTAGCCCAATGATTATGGTCGCCAGGGCGTTTATCATCATAATCATTATCCCGAGTCCATTTTTGTAGGCGAAACAGTTCTCCTTCTTTAAATTGAGCACTCACATCCTCAAAACCAGTACTAATAAAAATGCCTTGCGTCGGAAACTCTTCTCTTGATGGTAATTCTATCTTCTTACCGTTATCGTAGGATACAAATAAAATATCAACAGTCCCAGCATTCGGGTTATTTGAGACATGATTTATTTTAACAATCAGTTCACACCCTTCTATTTCATTACTCATTTATTTTTTCCAGAGATTAATTTTTTATCTTGCAGCCCTATAAAAACAGGGAGTGCAAAGTAATGTTGATCTGCCAGTGCTTCTCCATACTTAATAACGCCATATTGGTGAATTCTTATCAGATCTTTTTCAGCTTCTTTACTTAATTTATAATTTTCCATACTGCCGTAATTCTTCCTTATATTACAACTTAGATAACCGCGCCCTGTGGGCGGGGGTAAAAAAGCTTTGCGTAAAGGTCTGCTCAAGAGTATCAATTAGTTAAGTTGTTCCCGCAATTTAACTAGGAGAAACAAATGAGCAGATTTCAAAAATTATCACATGTGGTCTGGTTTTGCCAGTACCATATTGTCTTTGTGCCAAAGTATCGTTATAAAATTTTAAAAGGAGATCTTGGACGGTATGTTT
>NZ_BDMN01000370.1 GCF_002189065.1 Bathymodiolus platifrons methanotrophic gill symbiont | reverse complement strand
ACTAGTTTATCGGATGGGATGAGAAAGTTTTTCTCCTGGATGATGTCTTACGCTGAAAATCAGGGAAACGTAGCCTAAGCGAAGTGATGATTTTTAGTCCGCGATAGCAGTAGGGCCGTTGTTTTGTCGGAGTCTGAGCGTTAGCGAAGGTGGAGACAAAATAAAAGGCCATCCGACACGGCGTCAAGTCATTTGGAGCCTATGTTCCGACCCCTTGTTGGGTCGGGACGAGGTGACGAGGACGAATCGGGGCCGCCGGAGGCATAAGTGGTCGCGTTAAGTTTTTGCTGCTTGCTTGGGCTGGGATGCCCAAAACAAGCTTTCGCAAAAATAGCGACTCCCCGCTTTTTATTATCTATATATAAATTATAGCTAAAAAAACAGGATCTGTTAATAACGTGGGTTAAATAAACAAAGATAATCCAGACAGTAAGAACAATAAGGCATACAGCTGTTTTATTAAATTTAATTAAAAGCTAAGTATAATAATGTTTAGCTGAAATAATAGAAAGATTTTATTTCATACAAATAAAAACAAATACCGGTATGATGTGCGCTTATTAATCTGCTTTTTAATAGCTAAATATAATAATGTTTAGCTAGTATTAACGCTTAGATATAAAATGGTAAAATAGAAAAGTGTTACTTTGTGGTGTGATATGAAGATTGATAAGTAATTTTTACAACTTACGTAGCACTATATATCCAACATCCCATTACTATCCCCAGACTTCACCAAGTCATAAACAATCCCCACAAAATCCTCCATTACCTGTTTATCTTTTAATAACACGCTAGCAATAGCGTTGTAGGAGGTCATCGCCTGGATAACTGACTGAGTGACCACTTTAGGTAAATCACCATTTTTTGATTGTTCTTTTGTGTTTTTATTAATTTGTTCTGAAACCAGTTCATTATTGGTAACATCATTAGCAATTTGTACTGCAAAATATTTTTGTCCTGATTCTGTTCCTGTATCGCCTAAAAGTTCATTTAATTTGGCAATAATCTCAGATAAGAACTGTTTTTCTCTATCACTTACAGGAGATTCATTGGGTTTTAAGGGCTTTAATTTTTCTGCTGCTTTATCTTCCTGCTCATCTTGTTTTAAGGCTTGTATGCTATATCCTGAAATCATTAAGCCGGTTAAATCGACATCTTTTGGAGAGACACCCTTTAATCTTTTTGCTAATAATTGAGAAAAAGCGGCAAAGTTTTCTAGGTCGGGATCATCAAAGCTAATGAGTTGAGCAATATAGTTATAGGTTTTAACAAAACGGCTTAAATTTGTTTTAAAACGCATCAATTCTTCGCGTTCTTTGGTGAACTCACTGCGTTTATGTTCTGTTTGTTTTTCTGCAACCTTGTCACCTAAAGCATATGCTTTTTCAAATGCGTTATCCCATATTTGGATACTGTCATTTAGATTTTTTATTTTTTCATTAAAAATATCAGTCGGTCGTTGAGTCGCAGCGTATAGCAATTTATGCATGGAAGGACTGACTTCCCCTTTTAATAACGATTTGTCTCTGGTTTTTTTAAAGGTTTCCTGGTCTTTATCATTATAAATATGTTGTTCATCTAAAATATCTTTCATGTCATAAACGACATTTAGATCTTGAACCTTTTCTAGTTCGGCACCGTTATCATATTGTTTAAACGCTTCTAAAATAGTGTCTGGTTCATTCACGAAATCAATGATGAATGTCTTATCTTTTCCAGGATAAATTCTGTTTAATCTTGAAAAAGTTTGTACAGATTCAATTCCACTCACTTTTTTATCAACATACATAGCCACCAATTTAGGTTGGTTAAATCCTGTTTGGAATTTATTGGCAACCAACATGATTCTATATTCTCGTTGCTCAAAAGCATGGCGCAAATCTTGAGAACCGACTGAGTTCATATTGGATTCAGAGAACTCGGCATCATCAGCTACGTTAAATCCTGTAAGGTCGCCTAAATCAGTTGCCTTGATTTTGTCAGAAAAAGCAACAAGGGCTTGTATGCCTTCAATTGAATTTTTCTTAATATATTTATCTAAAGCGAGTTTATATTTAACCGCTGAGGCTCTGGAGCTGGTGACAATCATTGCTTTTGCTTCACCATTTAATAAATGTGAAACATTGTCTTTAAAATGATTAACAATAAAATCAACTTTTTGACTGACATTCGTAGGGTGCAGGGAAATCCATTTTGCTAATGATCGTCGAGCTGATTTTTTATCAACCCGCTTATCTTCTTTCATGGATTCATTTAAAGTATAAGCCGCTGAATAAGGCATGTAGTTTTCTAATACATCTAAGATAAAGCCCTCCTCAATCGCCTGACGCATTGTATAGCGATGAAAGGACTCTGGCTTATTTGTATCTGAAACGGCTTGTGTTGGGTCAGCTGGACGGCCAAAAAGAGTCATAGTGCTATGCTTAGGTGTAGCAGTAAAAGCAAAGTGACTGACGTTAGCTGGCCTTACTCTTGAGTTTTGAACTTCTAGGAGTAAATCATCAACGGACATATCTTCCATTTTCTTTTTTGAATCCATTGATAAAGCGGCTCTTAATCCTTGAGCATTACTCCCCGTTTGAGAGGCATGAGCTTCATCAATAATGACGGCAAAACTACGATCTGATAGTGATTTTTCTGTAAGAATAGCTTCGATAGCGTAAGGGAATGTTTGGATTGTCACGACAATAATTGGCGTTCCTGATGTTAATGCTTTCGCTAACTGTTTGCTTTTTGATTCGTTAGATTTCTCTCTTTCAATCGCAGAGATAACGCCAAATTGATGATCAATTTGTTGTACTGCATCTTGAAGTTGAGCATCTAAAACATTGCGGTCCGTAACAATAATGACTGAATTAAATATCGCATTTCCTTCGGGTGATCTTAAACTAATTAAATCATGGGCTGTCCATGCAATCGTGCTGGTTTTTCCTGATCCAGCGCTGTGTTCACAAAGGTAGTTTTGTCCTGCTCCATTCTTTTTAGCATCATCAATCATATTGTTGACGGCTTCTAATTGATGGAATCGAGGAAATATTAAAGTTTCTTTTGTGTAAGGTTTGCCTTTGGCATCTACTTTATTTTTATCTGTTTCGATATAAATAAAGTTATGGAAAATCCTTAGCCATGCATCTGTTGTTAAAATATCTTCCCAGAAATAAGCGGTAGGATATTCGCCGTATTCTCTTGCTGGGTTTCCTGCATAGCCATTATTTCCTTTATTAAAGGGTAAAAAATAAGTATTTTTACCATCTAACTTTGTTGTCATTTGAATTTCACTTTCAGACATTGCAAAGTGAACAATAGCACCACGTTTAAAGGTTAATAACGGCTCTTTACGCTTCGTTTTTGGATCAATGGGTAAACGGTCTTCTTTATATTGTTTTACGGCTAATTCAGCTAATTGAGTGAAATCTGTTTTTAATTCTACGGTTGCAACAGGTAAGCCATTAATGAAGAAAACTAAATCAATTTCCCATTCGCGAGTAGGACAATATTTTAATTGTCTAACGACTCGTAAGCGATTTTCTTTGTATTTTTTATTAACTTTTTCATTGCGGTTATCTTCAGGGGCTTTTTGACCCATGCTAATTAGTCCTGCTCCTGCAATTTTAAATCCATTCCTTAGGGTTTCAATTGTTCCTTTCGAGTCTAATCCCTTTGCTAATCGATCTAATAAAATTGTTTCAGCGGATAAACCATTTAATTTAACTAATTTTATCCATACTTCGGGTTGAGTGGCTTTAATCCACTTTATAACATCTTCAGTATATAAAGCGCGTTGCTTATCATAGTTGGCAGGTTTTCCTTCAAGCCAACCCTGATTAACTAATTTTTGAGTAATATTATCTTCAAAATTTACTTCGTGATGATCTGCCATTATGCGACTTCCCTTACGTCTATTTTTCCTGTGACTGCTGCGCTGATTAATGCGGTTCGGTGTTCTTTTAGGAGTTCTATTGAGTTTTGAGTTTCTTTAATTAATAAATCGATTTTGGTTGTTTGAGTATCAAGAAAATCAACAATAACTTCTTGTTCTTTATAATTTGGTATAGAAAAATTTATATTATGTAAGTTTTCTTGTGTCATACTAGGAACAGCGCTACCAAATTGATAATAATTAAACTCTATTGTTAAGGATAAATAAAAAAATAATTTTGGAACAACATTTTTAAAAATTACAGTATAGAACATTGTATCTACACTCCAGAATGGTTCTTGGATGAATAATGGTTTATCTATAGTTCCTTTTCTTCCAAGTAAAACACTCTCTTTGTTATATAAATATTTAGAAGACCTTCCAAACTCTCCACCAGAGCCATAAATAGGAAATCCTCCATTATCAATTAAAACAGATTTTTGATCCTGACCATTTCTTACTTTGGCTAAATATTTAAACCTTTTTACACCCCAATGTTCAGGCACTTCCCCCAACCATTCAACCCCAGAGTCTTTCATTTTAACTGTTGTGTCTAAGCCTTTTGTAACCGCATGACTAATCAATGCTTGGCGTTTTTCCTTTAATAAAGCAATGAAGTTATCTTTTTCTTCAATAAGGGAGTCTATGCGGGTGGTTTCGCGGTCCAGGAAGTTTGCGATGCAATCTTGTTCTTCAATATTAAAAATAGGAATTAATATATTTTTCATATCTGAGTATCGTGTACTCCATAAATCGGCAACAATTCCATTTCCCCACTTATAAAACTCTTCTTTAAAATTATGTGATTTATATAAATAATGGAAATACTTAGGGTTTCCATGCAATGATTTTAGAACAATACTAATTACAGAAACTGATCCTTCAAGTTCAGATAGACCACTGGACCCCTTTCTATCTGATCGACTATTTATCACAAAATCACCAATGCAGACTTTTTTACGATTATCTCCATTATCAGTTTTAGCAGCATTATCTAATCGTGGAACTATTCCATTTTTTGTCACCGAAAGAGGTTTAAATATGGTGTCGCTTACTTTTTCTTTCCTATCAAAAAAATAACCACCGAGCCTTTTTATCTCCCAATGCTCAGGAACTTTACCCAGCCAATCACCCCCTGATTCTTTATACTTTGGGTAAGGCTTCATTCCGCTACCTCTGCCAATAATGCAGCAATTCTCGCCTCTGAAGCCTTTAGGTCGGCATCAATATCATGTAATACTCTAGGTGGAGTATATTTATAAAAATAACGATTAAAGTTAATCTCGTAACCGACAACACCCGTTTTTCCATCTTTTTTATCACGTTTACTATGGTCAATAAAAGCATCAGGAACATGTGGTAAAATTTCTTCATTAAAATGCTCTTCAATATCCTTATTGAGTGGTACATTTTCTTGATCGTTAAGGTTTGAGTCGTGTATTGTCTGACCTTTTTTATCTAATACGACATCAAACTCTGGATCGATTACGGTAAAGATATTCATGATTGCAGTGGCAATTGCTTTAGTTGCTTTACCAAAATTACCGGTATTATTTTTTTCTTTAACGACTTCTTCAGCCCAGTAATAGTCTTTATCACCTATCTCTGATTTTAAGAAATTTTTCCAAGCTGTTTTTTGTTCCTCTTTTAATTTAGAGAAAGCCGTTTGCTCTCCAAGTTTATCAATCCCTTCTTCTGTGATGATCAGCTTGGCTCTTAATGGGCGTTTAATATCAATACGTCTATAACCAAAGTCAGTTGTATCAAATATTTTAGTGATTTCAGATTCGGTATAAGAGTCGTATTCTCTTAAAATATCGTCAATCTGTTTGTCATTAATATAACGTCTTTTTTTACCTTCTGATTTACGCATTGATGTCCAAACATCAGTTAAATTAATTAACTGAACTTTGTCTTTTCGTTCCGTTGGTTTTTTATTTGAAAGTACCCAGATATAAGTGCCGATGCCGGTATTGAAAAATAAATCATTTGGAAGAGCAATAATCGCTTCAACATAATCTTGTTCTAATAACCAGCGTCTAATTTCTGATTCACCTGAACCGGCTTTACCGTTAAATAAAGGAGATCCTGATAGAACAATTCCAACTCGACCACCACCATTTTCAGGCAGCTCCATTTTTGAAACAAGGTGCATTAAGAAAAGCATTGAACCATCTTTAATAGTAGGTAATCCTGGCCCAAACCTTCCTGCGTAGCCCAATTCACTTTGTTCTTTTACAACGGCATTCTGATCTTTTTCCCATTTAATTCCGAACGGAGGATTAGCGAGACCGTAATGAAATTTATTATCTGTTAATTGGTCGTTAGAAAGCGTGCTGCCTTGTTTAATTTTATCAGTCTCATAACCTTGTATCATCATTGATATCATGGCTAAGGCGTGAGTTTCAGGGTCTAATTCTTGACCAAAAGGAACAATTTTAGCAGTAGGGCTAAGTTCTTTTATTTGTTCAATTCCATCTGAAAGAAAGCCGCCTGTTCCACAAGTCGGATCATAAATTGTACGAATAACACCTGATTCAACAAAAATTTCTTCATCTGTATGTAGGACTAAACTTGTTGCAAGTCTCACCACGTCACGAGGAGTCATGAATTCACCCGCTTTTTCATTGACTGATGAAGCAAATTTACGAATGAGATGTTCATAAACATTACTCATCACTCGATCTGAAACAACATCTGGATGAAGATCAATCACGACAAAATTATTAACAATCCTGTAAAGAAGTTTAGCTTTATCTAATTTTACCAAGGTATTAAAGAAATCAAATTCTTCAAAAACAACTCTAACATTAGAGGAAAACTTACTAATATAGTCTTCAAAGTTTGCTCTAGTATCTGTTGCCCCTAGTGTCGATAAGGTATAGGTGCTGGTATTATAAAAAGAAAAACCAGACTCATTTGGTAGGATTAAATCTAAATCTATCTCTGAGTCTTTAATTTCGTTGTAACGCGCTAAAACAGCATCTCGTGTTGGTTCTAAAACACATTCTAAACGCCTTAACAAAAGCAATGGCAGTATGATTCGAGCAAAATCTGTATGTTTAAAATCACCCCATAAGTCATCTGCATTTTTCCAGATAAAATCAGATAGGGTTGTGCTGTTATTTGTTTTTATATTTTCAGTCATTGAGTTTATGATCCCTTTATTTGTCTTAGTTCTATTATATAGAGTGAGGTGTTAGGCGTTAATAGAAAGAGCATCTCTTCATTAAAAAAATATCCAATTAAGAATTATAAATTCTATAAACTGATGCAAGACTCATTTCGAGTCTATCAGCTATTTCTTGCTTGTTCTATTCATCGCATCCTTACCATTGGTTTTAACGAGTTGTACCTCTCGCGGTTGGTTTACGCCCTTTGTAGACCCCTTTAGACTTTGCTTTCGCTATACCTTCGAGTTGTCGCTCTTTTCTTATTGACGTTTCAAACTCTGCGAAGGTTCCCAACATATTAATAAATGCTTTACCCGCCGCAGTCTGTGTATTAATCTGCTGTTCTGTTGCTTGTATATCAATCCCTCTTTCTTTTAGATCGTGAACGATGTTCTGTAAGTCACGTAAGCTCCGAGCAAGACGATCAATACGAGTAACAATTAACGTGTCACCATCACGTAAATAATTCAAACAAATTTCTAACTCCGTTCTTCCATTTTTTGATGTACCTGATTTCTTTTCAGTAAAGATTTTATGACATCCGACTTTTTCTAGAGCATCGACCTGGATTTGAAAATCCTGATCGACCGACGAAACTCTTGCATATCCAATTTTTTGACCAACCACAATAACCCCTTTTTTAATATTACTTTATTTTAACATATTTTCTCATTAGGATTAAGATCCTGTGAAAAAAACAAATAATTAGCACTGAATGCCGTATTTTCTCGTTTCAAATAACCCAGGATTTTTTTTGTCATTAAGGTACACCCTATTAATAACGAAAATTATTCATATATTAAAATAGATATAGAGGAGCAAAGTTAAGCCTCTAAACATAGAATTAAGTAAATTCTATGTTTATTTAGCTAAATAGAATATGCGTGTGTTACATGTGCCTTTGTGTAACACAAATAACACAAGTAAGATTAAACAGAATTAAATAAATAGTAATTTTAGTAATTAAACACTAGAGAAAGTATTGGGAAATTATCTATCAGATAATACTCTATTTTTATTTGCTTAAAAAAACCTACAAATAACAACTCTAAACGATGTTTAATA
>NZ_BDMN01000369.1 GCF_002189065.1 Bathymodiolus platifrons methanotrophic gill symbiont | reverse complement strand
ACGCGGCTTTAGATAAGTCCACCTAATAGATGAATTCATTGGATTGCCTGCTGTATGCTGTTGAAGAATATCTAAAAAGTCTTGATCTATTCCACTGTATTCAGGGGTAGAGGTCTTTTTTTTCGACCGCCTCCAGGTTGTCTGATTCCTGTTATATCCAGTTCTAATTCGGTGAGTTCTTTTTTTCCTTGGCGGATAGTTTTTGGGTCACACTCTAATAAAGCTGAAATATAGTTAACGCCACCATGAGATAATTTTTCACTTTCAATGGCGGCATACCGTCGCTTATTTTTTTCACAAAGTGAGTCATAAAATTTCTTCATCGACTTTTCGATATTTTTTTTATAAGGAAATGACATAAGACAACCACTGAGTAATAAATTAAGATAACCTTAATTTAGGGGAGATATTTCATTATTCAAGCTTGGCTGCTTCAGGAAGTTATTTCGTGCACATTCCTTATCCTGAAAGATGAGATATACACTCCCCCTGTCGATTACCTGGATAGTACCAAGACTATTACCTACATTAATGCTTTGCTGGATAAACATCTAAACTCAAAAACTGACTCCCCCTGTATCCGCCAATGTACCCTGAATGATCAGGATGTCTGTTTAGGCTGTTTTCGTTTAATCAATGAAATCACTGATTGGACCTATGCAAGCGAACCTGAAAGGCGCACCATTTTAAGCCATGCAGAACAACGCAAAACACTATATAATAAAAACCTAATACAAGCAGATAAACAATAACTATGACTTCACCACTTAGCTGCGTAGAAATCCCAGCCACTTCAAATCCAAAGTATTCCGTTATCTGGCTACATGGCCTGGGGGCAGATGGTCACGATTTTGAAAGTATTGTGCCTGAGCTTAGGCTGAATAATGCGGCTCATATTAATTTTATTTTTCCGAACGCACCAGTACAGGCGGTTACTATTAATGGTGGCATGCAAATGCGTTCCTGGTATGACATACTCGAAGCATCACTGGACAGAGAGGTCGCCGTGGATGATATTTATCAATCGTCTGCATTACTGGATCAAATTATTCAACAACAAATCGACAAAGGCATTAAAGCAGAAAACATTTTGCTGGCAGGTTTTTCCCAGGGAGGCGTTATTGCTTTGCATACAGGCTTACGCTATCCACAAAAACTAGCCGGTATCATGGCCTTATCCACCTATATGCCAACTACCGAGCAGCTTAAAACAGAGCGAGCTACGGCTAATAATGAAATACCCGTGTTTATGGCACATGGCACAATGGATCCAGTGGTTTACCCACAAATTGCCAAAGATTCATTTAATCGTTTACAAGCAATGAATTACCCTATTAGCTGGCATGAATATCCGATGCAACACTCCTTATGTATTGAAGAAATTACGGATATTTCAGCGTTTATAAATCGGGTTTTGTAGCTTGAGTTAAATACAACAGAGCGTAGATTAGACATAAGTCCAACCTACATTTATGAACTCTTACACAGAACATCACTGCCGTTAAGTTAAATTGATTAACATAGGATGTGTTGACGACAGGAAACGCATCAGCCCCTAAAGATGCGCTTCGTGCCTCAGCACATCCTATACCTGTCACATTAACTTAGGAATAAGCACGAAACAACTTCCCGATATTAATTATTCTTGAGGAATTGCACGGTAATTCCATTTTGGTAAATGTGTATCAAATACAATCGGCATTATTTCTTTGAAGTCAGCGGCATATTTTCGTCCTGTCTCGTATATTTTGTCGAGTATGTGAACAATTGTTGTTAGTCCTTTTGACGTTGATGTTCTAGAAATCAATGTTTTAACTGTTTCAACCGAGTCAAATACAACACCTTCACAAGCACGAGTCACATGAGGAAAAAAACGATGTTCAATGGGATTATACTTGGAGGTATAAGGAGGATAGTGGGCAATCCTAATTTCCAATCCAAGTGCATTCGCAGTCTTTTGTAAATCTTCTTTAAGAATGTAGTGCCGTGAGCTGTTACTCCCTCCACCATCGCAAAGGATCAACAATGATTTTGCTTTAGGATAATGAATAATACCCTCGTTTACCCACCATTGAAATAAGCTATCACAGGCAAATTCACTGGTATCATGACTCGTTCCAAGCGTGATATATCCTGTGTTTCGTTTGAGGTCATAAAACCCATGAGGAATAACACTGCCTGTTGCAGAGCTAGGGAAATCATGATCATTCGTTTGAATGGCTGCTTGTGTATAGAGCGATCCATTACGATAAAAAGTACCCAATAACTCTTTCTTTTTGGTATCCATACTAATAACAGGGTTTCCCGCATCCAGGTAGTCCTGCTTCAA
>NZ_BDMN01000368.1 GCF_002189065.1 Bathymodiolus platifrons methanotrophic gill symbiont | reverse complement strand
CAGGCGCGCCATGCTACCTCACGAAATTCCGGGACTCCTGTCGCCATAATTCGTTCACCTACGCAGCGGATGGGAGATGCCCTGAACGCCCTGCGTCCGCAACGACTACGCACAAAAGCCGCTTCGTCATTACTACCTCACTGGCTGGACGGCTATTCGGAATGCAATTCTTGCTCCTCTCGCGTGCTGCTAGCACACGTCGAATCAGCGAATTGCCCTGTCGCCTATCAGGGACTAAAAATCACCACTTCGCTAAGCTCCGTTTCCATGATTTTCAGCGGTTGAAAACTTCCCCGGTGACAGCGAAGAACCTATTATTAAAGAATTAGAGCGCACTCAGGATGTCGTCACTGTTGCACTCAGTGCTAATATCCCTAAACCGGAATTAAAAGATCTGGCTGAGAGCATAAAAGAACGCATGTTACGCGTACCGGGCATTCCACTGGTCAGCATCGAAGGTTTCTCTAAACGTCAGTTCCAGATACAGCTTGCACAAAATAAATTACGCTTATATGGCATAAGCTTACAATCTGTTGCTACTATCGTCGCCCAACAGAATCTTGATTTACCGACTGGAGAAATTCTAACAGCGAAACGAGACTATCAGATTCGCTTTAATGATGAACGCCGATCACCTAAGGAATTACAAGACCTGGTTATTATTAAAGGGGAACATGGCAATGAAGTGCGCCTAGGCGATATTGCCACCATTATTGACACTTTTGAAAAGGCTGAAGACAAAGCGACTTATAATAATATGCCCACGGCATTTCTAAAAATACGCAAAAATTCTAAAGATGACAGCTTACGTATTTTAGAGCAGGTCAAAAACTTTATTCAACAAGAAAAACAAGGCTTACCAGAACAGGTTTCTTTCAATTTAACCCAGGATTTCACCAGTATTGTCGAAGACCGTATCGCACTTCTTATCAGCAATGCCTGGCAGGGTTTACTGCTGGTATTCGGCGTTATGTGGCTATTTTTTGGTACCCGTTATGCTTTCTGGGTGGTCATGGGCTTACCCGTCTCTTTTTTAGCAAGTGCCTTTATACTTGCGCAGTGGGGGATCAGCATTAATATGCTCTCTATGGTCGCCCTATTACTAGCTCTCGGTATTCTGATGGATGATGCCATCGTCATTAGTGAAAGTATCGGTAAGCATATTTCATTAGGAAAAACACCGGTACAAGCGGCTATTGATGGCACAATGGCGGTAAAAACGGGGAGTCCCTACTTTTGCGAAAGCTCATTTTGGGCATCCATGCCCAAGTTCGCGGCAAAAGCTTAACGGGACTGATTAAAATCTACGATGCCCTGTTTCGCCCTGCGTTTGCCATAAAAAATCCTGAACGGCTTTTTTATATTGCGAACTCAAATGGCTTGACGCTGTGTCGGAATGCTTTGCAT
>NZ_BDMN01000367.1 GCF_002189065.1 Bathymodiolus platifrons methanotrophic gill symbiont | reverse complement strand
CGCTCAAGCAACCATTGATGGAATTGAAACAGCACATATGATCCGAAAGGGACAATTGTCTGAGGAAAATATTCCTGCTTATAAGCAGTTTATGGCTTTAGCAGGATAGTTATGCCTGAAGACCAGGAGGTCTGCGCTTTTGATAATTATTGCGACAGAACCAGCTTAACGGGACTGATTAAAATCTACGATGCCCTGTTTCGCCCTGCGTTTGCCATATAAAAAATCCTGAACGGCTTTTTTATATTGCGAACTCAAATGGCTTGACGCTGTGTCGGAATGCTTTGCATTTTCTCTACGCAAAAAGACACTTCGAGAAAACGCCCAGCCCTACAGCTAACACGGACTAAAAATCTTCACTTCGCTAAGGCTCCGTTTCCAGGATTTTCAGCGAATCAGGCGCGCCCTGCGTCCGCAACGACTACGCACAAAAGCCGCTTCGTCATTACTACCTCACTGGCTGGACGGCTATTCGGAATGCAATTCTTGCTCCTCTCGCGTGCTGCTAGCACACGTCGAATCAGCGAATTGCCCTGTCGCCTATCAGGGACTAAAAATCACCACTTCGCTAAGCTCCGTTTCCATGATTTTCAGCGGGGGTACTTTCCTCCTATGTAACCACGCTGTGTATTTTTACGGGTTTGCTATTCCTGAGTGGAGATATAGGCCAGTTACTTTATACTATTCCAGCGGTATTAATTTCAGTAATTACTATTTCTCTGGTTGAGGCCTTTTTGATTTTGCCACACCACTTGCAACCGCTGCCAGCCATGGAGAGCGAACGCGAGGGCTGGTAGTCCCCAGAAGGCGTAGGGCCGTTGTTTTGTCGGAATCGTAGCGCTAGCGTAGGTGGAGACAAAATAAAAGGCATTCCGAAACGCCGTCCAGTCATTTGAGGGAATGTTACGAAGCCAGCACCGAGTTTACGATGGTAGTGGCGAAGTGGCACGTACGCAGGACGTCTGGGGCGCCGAAGGCATTAGCGGTCGCGTTAAGTTTTTGCCGCTTGCTTGGGCTGGGATGCCCAAAACAAGCTTTCGCAAAAATAGCGACTCCCCGCACTCGTTACAACTCGCTTCAGAAAAACCTATCTCAAAAGTTCGCCAACAATTTACTCTGAATTTTGAGAAACTCCACCTTAAGGTTAATGGCTGGGTAAAAAAACTGATTGTCTACCGCTATTTATTCCTGGGTTCGGTCGTCGGAGTGTTTATTTTATCTGTCAGTTTATTAGTCTCTGGCATCGTCAAATTTTCTGCCTTTCCCAATGTTGAAGGCGATTTATTACAGGCTCGAGTCCTCATGCCTGTGGGTAGTTCTCTGGCACAAACCCAACAAACTATCGATAAAATAACCAGTAGCATTCAAGCGGTTAATAATAATTACCAGAAGGAATATCAAACGCCTTTGATACAAGGCATGACGGTCCACTACGGTATGAATGCCGATGCTTTTGAAGGCGGTGCGCATTTAGCAACAGTCAGCGTTGATTTGCTAACTGCTGAGCAGCGAGAACAATCTATCAACCAGATTGCCGATCTATGGCGCAATCATCTTGGAGTCGTACCTGAAGCCTTAAATATTGCCATTAAAGAGCCTGTCATTAGCCCTGCGGGTCGAGCTATTTATATACGCTTGCAAGGTGACGACCTTACCAGCCTTTCAGAAGCTTCGCATCAGATGCAAAACTGGTTAGCAGGCTATCCAGGAGTAAGTAATCTAATGGATGATTTGCGCCCGGGCAAACCTGAGTTTTCCTTAAATCTAAAACCAGGTGCTTTTGCACTAGGTCTAACGGCACAAGAGATAGCGGCACAATTACGCGCTGCTTATCAAGGTATTGAAGTACTGGAAACCTCAATCGATCTAGAAACTTATGAAGTCATTGTTAAGCTGGATGATGCCTCTAGAGACGAGCTCGCAGACTTTGATTATTTCCCTATTATCCACCCTGTTTCGGGACATATGATTCCACTAGTTAATGTCGCCGAGATCAGATCGACGCGTGATTTCTCTCGTATTCAGCGTATCAATGCTCAACGTGCTGTAACTATATACGGAGATATTGATGCAGAAGTGAATAATACCCAGGCAATCTTCCATGACCTGGAAAAGACCTTTTTAACTAAATTTAAACAGCAGCACCCTGATATCACCGTTCAATTTGAAGGTGAGGTCAAAGAAGGCCCATTAACCCGTAACGGCTCTATGCGCAAAAGCATGTTAATGGGGTTAATCGGTATTTTTGCGCTATTAAGTCTGCAATTTCGCTCTTATTCAGAACCAATCTTAGTGATGGCAAATATCCCTTTAGCCTTTATTGGTGTTATCTTTGGTCACTTAATCATGGGCCTGGATATTACTATGCCGTCCTTATTAGGTTTTGTCTCATTGGCTGGCATTGTGGTTAATGACTCGATACTATTAGTCGAGTTTGTCAAACAACATATTAATGAGGGTATGACACCGCATCAAGCCGCAGCAAAAGCTAGTGGCGAGCGGTTTAGAGCGGTGGTGTTAACCTCATTAACGACTATTGTAGGCTTAACTCCCTTATTATTTGAGCAAAGCCCGCAAGCGCAGATTTTAATTCCACTGGCAACCAGTATTGTTTTTGGTATTCTTAGCTCTACTTTGCTGGTGCTATTTGTTGTCCCATGCCTGTATACCATATTGGAAGACTTGGGAGTGGTACAAATTAAGAATAATAGTTCCCTATTAAAATGAGATAAAACCAATTTCTCACCCCAGTTAACTGCCCTATAGAAGACTATTTTTACCATTAAATTTAGCATATTTTCAAGATACACCTGCCTTATTTAATGGTAAAAATAAAGGGGAAAAACCAGAAAACCATAATATTAACAATAACTAACACTGACATTTCCTCCCTCACTTATTATTGACACCAAGAAAGAAACACATTATTGTGCGTAATTCCATAAAACAATAAATAAGAAAAATAAAAATGATAAAACCAGCTAACTTTAAAAAACTAGCACTTGCTTGTGCAATTACCTTAAGTCCTCTTGCCGCTTCAGCAGAACCCGTTATTGATATCTGTCCCGATGATGCCAGCAAAACTGTTATACATGATTTTGTTAAAGGCTTGCTAAAAGCAGTTCAAGCTCAGGAAAATGGCGGATTTGGCTTTCACATGTGGGCTAATGTAGTCAATCGCGACGGTAAAGTTTGTGCGGTTGTTTTTTCCGGTGACGATAGAGGGGATCAATGGCCAGATAGTAGAAATATAGCAGCAGCAAAAGCCTATACTGCAAATTCACTAACCCTTCCAGGGTTCTCCTTATCTACAGCTAACTTATATCAACCTACTCAACCCGGCGGGAGTCTCTGGCATGTATCAAACGCATCTCCAGTAGATACTACGGTTGCTTATATGGGTCCTGCTGAAGATTTTGGCACAGCATCCGATCCCATGCTAGGAAAAGTACATGGCGGCCTTATCCAGTTCGGTGGTGGATTAGGCTTATATGATGCATCAGGAAAGTTAATTGGAGGCTTAGGAGTGAGTGGTAGCTCATCTTGTGAAGATCATGTAATTGCATGGAAAGTACGCCACTTGGCACAGCTTGATTATGTTCCAGCTGGCCCTAGTAAAGATGGTGATGACAATCTTACCTTTATGGGCGGTGGATCGCTAGGCTGGGAACATCCTTTTTGTGGTGTAGAAGGTGAAGTTGAGGCTCAGGCAGGATTACCAGCTGTAAGAAAATTAGGCGAGTAAGCTGTAATTTCCTAATTAATATCACGAGCTAGTTGAGCGAATCAAACAGCTCGTGATGCTTTTATCACTGCCAACAATTAGTTTCTTTATTTGCCAGAATTGCTAGCTTATGACAGCACATGAAAATACAAATAGCAATACATGCATTGCTTTTTAATAGGAATTCTTACGATACGCTAAAAAGACACTTATCTATTGCTTTTAACTAAAAAACTGAAGTTTCCCAATAATTATTTATGGTAAAATTGAAGCTATGCTACAACTATATGAAAAAAATAGTCTTTTAATTCGTTTCAAATGC
>NZ_BDMN01000366.1 GCF_002189065.1 Bathymodiolus platifrons methanotrophic gill symbiont | reverse complement strand
AACAGATTGATTTAAAATAATAATTAATGTATCTCTCTGAATTTTAGTCCAATTTTCACCACTTTTTAAAGGTGAAAATGACTAAAGTCAGGTTAAATTAAAATATATCCATTTGATTTTAAAGTTAAAAAACACGCTGAGTAGTTACATATTTAATTACAATTTTTTTATAGCTGGTAACACTTTTGGCTTTATCTTTAAGCTTTGGATCTATCATAGAAAGAGCATTCAATCGACCTAATAACTTCTGAGTTATTAATCTTTCGGTTAACGGTTCATCTCTAGAAGCCTTCCATTCAACAAAAGATTGGAAGATCAATTTGTTTTGTTTGTTAGTTATCAGAGTATCATCCCCATTAATCACTACTCCTGTAATCACCTTTATGTCTTTTTTTCCAAAGATTTTAGTTTTTTCTGGATGGGGAGTATGACCATTTGAAGTAATAATCTTTCTTACAGTCGATAGAAACAATCTATTAATTGAATTACCAGAAAAGGTGATGTCGTCAACGTATACGGACATACAAACGTTATGCTTTATAGATAGTTTTTCAAGTTGATCGAACATTCTTAAGTTAGACCAAAAAGCTAAAGGCATACTTAACTTGCTTCCTGTTGGAATGTGACCATTATATGTACAAATATGGGATAGTGTATCAGCCACATCTGAAGAGCATTTCATTATATTTAAGAAAAAACAGAAAACGTTATCTCGGGCAGTTGATTGGAAGAAAGCGGAAATGTCGGTAGTTAATACTCTCTTTTCACCTAAATGTTGATTGGCATTAGTTACGTAAGAGTGTTCTTTTCTTCCTGAGTGAAGATAATTTGGGACTTTTATTTTAATAAGTAGGTTTGCAAGGCGGCAATGAATTTCTTTATGTCGATCTTTAGGATGTTGAATGGTTCGAGACTTACCTTTTTTTCTTATTGTTTCAAAAACCACATAGTTGTCTGTATCTTGAACCGCAATTCCTATTTCTTCTTTTGACATATAAAGCAAAGAGAGAAGTTTTTTTTTGCTTCTTAATTTGTATAAAGGGGAATCACAAATCTCGTATGTTTTGAGCTTATGCTTTGATTTATTTCTCATATCGCTCTACAAACCATTCCATAACATTAAGGATCTTTGAAGCAACCACTTTCTTAAGTTTTGTAGATGAAAGGTTACTTTTTCCTATGTTTTCAGAGAAAAAAAATAAAGATGATACTGGGATATCAAAGATATCAGAGTATTTATTCAGTAGTTTAAAAGTGATCGGTTTTTTCCCCGACTCGATTTCTGATAGGTAAGATTTGGATATACCTAATTCTTTAGCTAAATCAGTTTGTTTATATTCGTGAAACTGCCTGATTATTTTTAGTGCTTTGTTGATGATATGAATACCTCAAAAAAGAGGGGAACACTAACCCAAGTCTTCCCCCTCAAAGAATCGCCAAACTCTATAAATAAAGCGGCAGATTACTACTAACCACTTTAAAAGTTTCCATATTAAGGCTTTAGTCTTCTTAAGTTTGTTCTTACGTTGTGTCTGTTGAACACGAATAGCATTTTTATCTAACATAGTTTTTTTCTCGAAATTATCCTTCTACGAAATGTAGATGGTTTCGCCCTAATTCAGAGATATGAGAGAGTCCAACAGTAAACCCCTATTTTCATACAGTGATTCGCCCACTGTTTAGTACCCAACGTTATTATCGCGTTACTAACCATCGGATGTTGATGGGAGCAGCATAATTTGGCCGCAAGGAAGAAGTTAGAAAGCGTTGACTTTCCACGAGCATTAAAAACACTCAATTATTTGGCGAGTTCCTCTCAATGCTGTCGCGCATTTATAGTAACAAGTATCATATTTGAATGTCAACAAAAAGTTCGCAAATAGCGAACTTTCATTATGTGAAAATTCAAAGAATCGAGAGTGAAACTTGTTTTTACAGAAGAACTTTGGCGAGCGGATTGTTGAATAAAGCTTTTCCCCCGCCCCAAGGTGGCTAGTAACCCCTTTGATGAGTTGTTAACAATTCAGAGATCTGCTATCTTTCTCGCAACCTGTTGTACTTGCGAGAGTGGAAAGTATGACATGAAAATTTTACATGTCCTGAAAGCCAGATGTACCGCAGACCGCATTCCACAAACGCTTAAAATCAGGGAAACGGAGCAGGGTTTTGTGAGTAGTTGGGACGGACGCAGGGCGACCAGGGCATCTCCCATTCGCTGCGTA
>NZ_BDMN01000365.1 GCF_002189065.1 Bathymodiolus platifrons methanotrophic gill symbiont | reverse complement strand
AAGCGCTTTTTTAAGAAAGCCATTAAGAGAAATGGCCGTCCTGAATTGGTCAATATTGATAAGAGTGGTTCCAATAAAGCAGCGCTTAATAGCATCAACAAGGAAGACTCAGATGCCCCTAAAGTGGAACCCATTGTAATCCGTCAATGTAAATATTTGAATAATATTATCGAACAAGATCATAGGAACATTAAACGAATAACTCGCCCTATGTTGGGTTTTAAAAACTTCCATAGCGCCCAAAAAACATTAGCAGGTATTGAGATAATGAAAATGATCAAAAAAGGACAAATGTTCGGAGGGGATGGTTTGTCTCCTGCAGGACAGTTTTATTCATTCGCTGCATAAAGGTCGGTTATGACCAATCTTTACCGGCATAATAAGTCCTTGCGACAGAACCCTTTAAAAAGATCGAATAGGACGTATGCTAAGGGCAATGTCTTTAAAGACGATGCCGTTAGTAGCCCCATACTCTTTGTCGCTAGTATAGGTAAAATGCGTCACGTACGCACTTGTAGCATCCACCTCCGTCGAACTCCAGTATGATTCGGTTTGCCGAGGAAAATAACCTAAATCGTGTAGGTATAAATTACTGTAGATTAAATTTAGTTCATCTTTTGATGGCAAAAACCAATCGTTGTGCCCATTATGCTCATAAGAACTTACTAGTTTAGCTGCAACGCGATCGTTTACTTGGCCTGGGTGCTTGCACTTAGTATGTATGATCGCCCTTGTATTTTGCTTTCCTGTATTAACATCTACACCATTGGCTCCAGTATTTGTATCAGAACACCCCCATGTATATTTTTGTAGATTCCTTGGAGCTGCTTCTAAGCCATGAGCGCCTCCATCGGTAACATAAAACACCCAACCTCCAGCTGGACCCGTATCACCAATTGCATATCCCGGATCCCCTGCACCTACATTAATGCGAATAAATGAATCTGAGTTAAAGAGTAGTCCTTGAACATTTATGGACAGTTGATTCCCAACAAACTGAACATCATCATCAGTTAACGGAAATGTCGTAACTGATCTATCAATTGTAGCGCTTGTGATATCGACAGGTAGAGAATCATTATTGAACTCAAAAATATAGGTGTTTTGAAATACGCGTGAGAACTTTCCCGAATCAGTGTAATCAAATTCAATAAAGTCATTCCCAATATTCACACCAACAATTATCATTGGGTACATATCTACATCAACTACACTATAGTAAGTTTCATGATTATGCTGGTAAGTAACAGAATCGCCACGTTTACCAGCAGCGATAGCAGCGATGCTAGTATCACTTGGAAATTCAACACCTGGTTCAACGATAGTTTGAGGCCCAGCAATCGTCGTGGTGAGCGCTTTTCCTCCTGTGTGTGCTTGATACTTAGTTTTAAACACAACTTCAGCATCTACTAATCCAGCATTACACAATTGATTTAAGGAAATAAATAGTAATGAAGTTAATAATAGTTTTTTCATTGTCAATACCTTCGCCAAACTAAAAAGAAGTTTTAATTCTGAATAGATATCCAGAAGCAGGGTAAATACTCAGTATAATTTAAGTGGTTCTGTCACAAAAGTTTATCGTGCGTGTAAAACTCGGTCATAACTGGTCTTTATGCGGCTAATGAATAAAACTGTCCTGCAGGAGACAAACCACATTAGGGCTATTTGCCCTGTATTCCGACTTTTAGTCGCCAGTCTATCTAATCCACCCGCTTTTAGCGGGTGGTTGTTTAGTGCCATTTTAAGTTGGCTGTCCCGTGATTTCGAGTTTTACTTTGGATGTCTTACTGTAGGTAGATGACTTCCAAAATATCCTATTGATACTTTATTGTTGTTAAAATCCGCTAGAATGTGCATTCTTTTAGCATCAGGGAAATTTTTGACGTGTTTTTCAAAGAGTTTTTTTCCTAAAGTCGGATGTTTAAATTCTCTTTGTCTCGCATATTTTCCATTCTCCAATGTTGCACTGCTTTCACCAGAAATAGTTAGCTCAGAATTTAACTTTAAAGCCTCTATATCATTAGAGATCAAGATTGCCTTGTTAAGTTTTTCTAATGCTTTGATAATTTTATGAAAATCATCTACGGTAACAGAAGGAGATTTAAAATCTTTTAATGCAGAATTGCAAAATATAAGATTTGGGAAATCCTTGTTATCTTGCAAAACAAGGTCTCGAAGGTAGTTTTTGTTTTGCGGTTTTTCATTCTCTAACTCAGCTATATAAGCTTCTAAGTGTTCTAAAGATGATATATTCGGCACATCAATTAATTGTTCTTTCCATTCCTCGTTTTCTTCCCATTGTCTTACAATCGATATTGGATTTGATGCCCAGTTATTATGTGATAGAAAGCTTATTGCGTGTGAGTCAATATTAGAAGCTACCCCCAAGCTTGTTACCTCTAGGTTTCTATCACTCGAAAGCATAAATAACATGCCGCTCAAGGCCTCACGTTTATCTTCTTCAAGCTCAATTATAGGGCAGTGAACTTTACTGATAACATTTTTTACAATTAAAGAGATGTCCTTATCAATATGATTAATCCATTCTCCGAATATAAAACCTTCGGCGTAATTTAAAGTGTTCCAATTACCATGTCTATCATCTGCTTGGTTGAAACGAACCCCAGCAGAATCAGCACTCTGGATAATTTTAAAAAAATCTTCTAATTCACTTTTACAATCTACCGAAGAGCTAAATGGAAGAGATGCATCATTGATAATAATGCTATTTGACATAATTAATCACTTTCAATAAGCTTGTTTAGGCTTTTTTCCCATTCATCAAAAAAACCTTTTGGCCAATATTCAATACGACCAGAGGGTTCTATTGCAACTTTTTCAACTTGCACTGAATGCTCAGAACTATCAATATCTCTCGATAAGAAATACACACACACATTGTCAGCATCTATTAGCTTTGACTTTACCGACTGTCTAATTCCATTTAAAAAGTGATCACTATGAGTTTCAATAATTATTTGGACATCATTATCCGCTGCAATAGCTATTAATTTTGCAATCAAAGCTTGACCTGCTGGGTGTAGGTGCGATTCTGGATTCTCTATCAGTAAGAGATCTTCTGAGCGAGCACTTAATACTGCTGTTACAACAGGAAGCACATAGGTTAGTCCAAATCCCGTATTTTCAGGACGGAAATTTGCTGTGATTGCATTGGCCGATGAAAACCTATAGTGCAGGCTAGCCTTATTTATTTCAGGAATTAATTTTGCAATAACTTTGGTTCCTGGAGTGATTTCTGACATCCAAGCATTAAGATTGTCAATTAAAGAGTCGGTTAAAGTATCAGGATGCTTAAAGGCCTTTATTGATATGGCATCATTACCGTGTTCTGCTAGAAAATGTGCGGTGTATTCACCTTTAACGCCCAATGATCTGCGTTGATTAACAGCGTATTCAGATACATCATAAGTACTCCTTGGGCTGATTCGTTCAGCAGAAAGATATTGGAAGGATGGTGTAAATAAAGACTCCTCAAATGGGGTTCCCTTAATATCTTCATCATTCTTGTTGATAGGTTGCATGTCAGACTTTTCACTATAGTCAAAATGTAAGTCGAGACTAGAGTTTGACCAAATCACCTCTATATCTATAAGCTCTTCTTCAGCATCATTAAAAAGCAGATCATTACCATTGCCAATACAAACATATTCTCCAGTTAAAGATATGCCTATGTCAGGTAAAAGGTGTTTGTCATATGATTGCCTTAAGATTAACATTGACTGAAGAGCAGTGGATTTACCCATGCCATTCAAACCAGAAAACAATGTTAGCCCCTCAAAGTCAAAGACTTCATCTTTAATAGATTTGAAATTTCTTAAGCTTAATCGTTCGATCATACCAAGTCCTTAACTAGCTGATTCTCAATGAGGTCACGTACCATTTTAAAGCGTGTTAATACACTTTCTGTGTTAGCCGTTGAACGGGTTATTGAATTAACAAATTTTGTCTCTTTTAGCATTAATTTTAAACTTTCTTTAAAATCCACTTTACATTCAACAAGTCTCTGCCTTTCAGAATTATTAATTGAAGCAAAAGAAACGGAAATAGCTTCGAATAAAGGCTTATTAACAACTTTATTTCCAGTGGGTGCTGCGAGTGATCGTTTAAATGTATCCTTACCAAAAATATCGAATGCTACTTTCATTGCATCAAGAAAGTTATTGCGTAAAGTTTCTAGATGACTATCTTCAAGCTTACCTAACTCAATCATTGCTGAGTCTAAAAATTTAGGAAGTGAGGATTTATAATCATCAACTTCAAACAAAACAAATGCCATATGCCGTAGAACTAATTCTTGATGAGCTTGTCGATTACTTTTATTTTCAACTACTTTTTTAAATGTGCCTTCACTAACAATCTTAGTGAGGAAGTCTGACGCAACACCATTTCGGACAGACTGGCTCATAGCATGTCTGATTTCTTGAGGTGTTAGCTTTAATCCACCCGTATTGATTCTATTAAATAGAGCATATTTCATTTCCAGCGGTGTTCCTGGTTTTATTAAATACACTGATGTTTGAAATTCATCTATTCTTCGCGTCAAAGAGCGAGGAAGGGCATCGTATTTCTTACCATCATAATCGGTAAGAAACTCTAGGTTTTTTAAAACTAAGTTTTTTTTTAATACAAAATTATTTATTGCAGATAAACGCTGCAACCCATCGACCACTTGCCATTTAGCATCTTCACAGGCATCAAAATAAAATGCTGGAATCGGCAATCTTATAAGTATTGATTCAATTAGGCGACTTTGATCCTGCTTGCTCCAAAGATCGGAAGACCGTTGAAAATCAGGCATCAAATCAATTTCGTCATTATCTAGCCTTGAAATCAATGCCCCTAAATTTGGAGTTGTGATTGTAACGTCCACTTTACTCGGGTCAAAAGGCTTCTCGTTGCTTTCTTCTTCACCAAAATCTTCGGATTCAAATTCATCTTCACTCAATTGATTGGTCTCTATCGGTTCCATTTCTACGTAAGTGTCTATTTTTGGTTCTGTCGCAATGATTATTAAAAGCGTAGGGGGCTCTGTCGCAAAAATCAAAAATAGCCTATTACCCACGTAAGCGTCTATTCTTCCCACCTAGACAGGCTACACAATTTACTTTAAAGACTTAATTTTTTCGATTAAGTTCCAAGGTAGAAATTGATCCAGTGCATCTGGTTCATAATGCCTACCAAGGCTGTGTAGCTCAGTGAGTAAATACTTTAGGTAATCAAACGGCTCCAGATTGTTGGCCACCGCCGTCTGCACAAGGCTGTATAGCAGTACAGTGGCATTAGCACCCCGTGGCGTCTGATTAAACAGCCAGTTTTACGCCCAATCACAAACGGTTTGATATGGCGTTCAGCGGCATTATTATCAACCTGTAAATTTCCATCCTCAATATAACGAACCAGACTATCCCACTGGTTAATGGTATAGCGTATGGCTTTACCTATTGAGCTGTCTTTTGCGGTCCTGGTAACATTGTCATCGCACCACTGTTTTAAGTCTTCCAGCAAAGGTTTGCTTTTTTCCTGACGCAACAAATAACGCTGCTCTATCGTCAGGTCTTTAATTTTTTTTCAAGCGCATAGAGACGAGTAAACTTGCGTAATGCAGTTTTCGCCATGCCCATTTTTATCTTTACGGCTCGTTTTGGGCAATGCGTTGAGAGCTTCATCGAATTTGCGACGTGCATGCGCCATACACCCGACGAGGGTACAGTTATCTGATGCAAGGGCGTGATAACCGGCATAGCCGGCCACTTGTAAGTGACCAGAAAATCCCAGTAAAAAGCTAGCCGCATGCGCCCCCCGATCGAGTTGCCTGGTAATCATACAAAAACAATCGGCTGCCCGGACTCATGGCCACCACTCTGGTAGAGCCACATATAGGATTTTGATTTCGTCTCTCGCCCATCCTGAATAACATTCAGCGGTGTTTCATCGGCCTGGATAATTTTCTGCAGGATCAATAGTTGATGCAGTCGATCATAATGTAAGAGTCCCTACTTTTGCGAAAGCTCATTCCTACGATCATAAGATTTAATTTCACCCAAAGTAGGTTTGCATGCTCAACTAAAAATTGTACCATTTTTTAAGTAATTATT
>NZ_BDMN01000364.1 GCF_002189065.1 Bathymodiolus platifrons methanotrophic gill symbiont | reverse complement strand
GCATAGTTTCAATTTTACCATAAATAATTATTGGGAAACTTCAGATTTAATATAGTCAGCTAGGGATTTAACCGTATTTTCACCCCATGCTTCACTCGCTATTTTAAGGCTTACATACTCACCGACATTCCAATAGAGGTCAATTAGTTCAACGTTAACTCTGTAATTAACCCGCTGCCGGGCATTTTCAATCAGCTGGATAACTTCGACAAAATCACCTTGCTCAGCAATAGGCGATGTCATAAATACACCCCAAAAATATTTTTATATTCACTGTCCCCATTATTAACACTTTGGCATTTGGTGATAATCTTTAAATTATGTCCCCAGGGGATTTGAGTCAATTGGGCAACAACTTGTTGCCCAATTACTTTATTGCTGGAATAAAATACCACCCACTGGCGTATATATTTTAAATTCCGTTCTGAAAAGCCTTTCATTTCAGGGAACTCTGCCATTAAATCTTGGCTTAGTTGTTTTAAGAAGCCATCCCCCCAGCTTGCTTGAGCTTGCCTAAGAACAATCTCTTCGCCTAATTCCCAGTAGAATTCTAACAGCGTGCTATTAACCTTCACCACGGCTTTAAGCTGTGATTGTAATACCTTTTGTTTGAGGTCTTTTAGCCAGTGTTTGTATTCGTTATTCTGTAATAAATTATCCATATCATCCTTTAAACAGTTGATTATGACTGCCTAACCTGACTAATTTTATGCTTAGGAATAAGCACGAAACAACTTCCCGATATTAATTATTCTTGAGGAATTGCACGGTAATTCCATTTTGGTAAATGTGTATCAAATACAATCGGCATTATTTCTTTGAAGTCAGCGGCATATTTTCGTCCTGTCTCGTATATTTTGTCGAGTATGTGAACAATTGTTGTTAGTCCTTTTGACGTTGATGTTCTAGAAATCAATGTTTTAACTGTTTCAACCGAGTCAAATACAACACCTTCACAAGCACGAGTCACATGAGGAAAAAAACGATGTTCAATGGGATTATACTGGGAGGTATAAGGAGGATAGTGGGCAATCCTAATTTCCAATCCAAGTGCATTCGCAGTCTTTTGTAAATCTTCTTTAAAAATGTAGTGCCGTGAGCTGTTACTCCCTCCACCATCGCAAAGGATCAACAATGATTTTGCTTTAGGATAATGAATAATACCCTCGTTTACCCACCATTGAAATAAGCTATCACAGGCAAATTCACTGGTATCATGACTCGTTCCAAGCGTGATATATCCTGTGTTTCGTTTGAGGTCATAAAACCCATGAGGAATAACACTGCCTGTTGCAGAGCTAGGGAAATCATGATCATTCGTTTGAATGGCTGCTTGTGTATAGAGCGATCCATTACGATAAAAAGTACCCAATAACTCTTTCTTTTTGGTATCCATACTAATAAC
>NZ_BDMN01000363.1 GCF_002189065.1 Bathymodiolus platifrons methanotrophic gill symbiont | reverse complement strand
CCCGTATTTTGAAAGGGTTTGCCCCAAATACAGCAGCTCCCCTGTAAATTCGGTGGTAACCGTTTTGTTACGCATGGTCGCTTGATGAATTTCTAGGAAACTTCAGTTTACTATGAAGCCCTGTGGGTTTTTCTCAGAAAAAATAGTCCTGTTAAAAAGATAACTGACTTATCTAAGCTCCGTATTTCTATCGGTCCAGAGGGTAGCGGTACGCGCATTCTGGCAAAGCAAATACTGGAACTGAATCATATCAAAAATACAGCGACTCAATTATTGGCGCTTGCTTCAACTGAGGCTGCTGACGCGCTAATACGCTCCGATATAGATGCGCTCATTATGGTGGCATCTAGTGATTCAGAAATTATCCAGCAATTGTTACGCAATAAACAACTTAAGCTATTGGACCTACGTCGAGCTGATGCTTATATCCGATTAATACCTTATCTCTCTAAAATTACATTACCCGAGGGGGTTATTGATCTGGAAAGTAATATTCCAGGCCAGGCAGTGACATTGTTGGCACCTACGGCAAACTTGGTGATCACGGAAGACTTTAACCCCGCTTTAATTGTGTTGTTACTTCGCGCCGCAGATAAAATTCATAGTCAAGCCAGTATTTTTCAGCATCCGGGGAATTTCCATCCAGTCAATTTACTGCCTACCCTATTAATGAAGAGGCAAAGCGCTATTATTCAGCCGGTCCGCCTTTATTGATGCGCTACCTACCATTCTGGCCGGCGGTATTTATAGGTAGAATGATTGTTATGCTGGTACCTTTAATAGCGTGACTGCTCCCTCTCGGTAAGGTTATGCCGCCGTTATACCGCTGGAGGATTCGTTCTAAAATTTATCGTTGGTATAAGGAATTACAGGAAGTAGATGATGCTGTGCATAAGCAACAGTTGTCTATAGCGCAGTTTGTACAGCTTAATCGTGAATTGCAGCAGATCGAAAACGAGGTTAATAAGGTAAAAACGCCACTTTCTTATGCGGACCAGGTTTATAACTTAATGTTACATATTGATCTGGTGCGCAAGAAATTGGCTCTATCTAAATCCGCATCAATATCGACTAAATCGCGTGGTGGCTGATACTGGTAGAAGTGGCGGTTAAAAGGAATTTCATATCCGACTATGCCTATTTCTTCATCTTTAGCATCTTTCTTATTGGCATCTATCCAGGCATCTGGTACATGTGGTTGCACTTCTTTTTTAAAGTAGGCTTCGTTTATATCGTTTACACTTTGACTGGGATCAAGGGCGACATTTTCATTATCTCTTAAATCACCATCGGGTTTGTATTCTATGGTTTGGCTATTCACCTCAAATAAGCCATACAAGGGACTGGCTTTAGTTTTATGTATTTTCTTAATGACCTTTTCAGCCTCTGGGTTTTTCCAGCTGACTGCATTGGTGATTTGTTTTTTCTGTTTGGTATCTAGCTTAATATCTGTGGCTTTTAGTCCTGCATCATAGCCATTCATATCATCATGCTGTGCTGTGCCGATGCTTTGTTGTAACTGTTTGGCTTTTAGCTCGCTGAAATGGCTTTTGATATGTTTGCGTATGGTTTCTTCATGTTCGGTTAAAACGCCGTAGTTTTCGCAGCCCTCATTATCAGACCAGCTAGTACCGTATTCAGCATAGACCCATTTCATTACTGCATTAAGTGGCTTGGGTGCAAAGCGCAGTTCAGCTATGCGTTCATCACTGAATTGGTAAGATTCTCTTAAAGGACGTTCTATGGTGATTCGACGATAACCAAATTCATGGGTGTTAAATATTTTACTGGAGAAGGTTTTCGGTGCCTCAGTTTTAGGGTTAGCGGACTGACGGCCTCGGTTACTTTTCTGTTCGGCAGGTTTATCTAATTCTCTGGTAACTGTTTCAAAATCACCAAAACTGCGGGTGATAGTGGCAATATCTGTTTCATCCATCACATTACGCTTGGAGCCTAATGATTTACGCATTTTACCGCATAAGTTTACGCCATTAATCAGCTGTACTTTACCTTTACGCTGATCAGCTTTCTTATTGGATAACACCCAGACATAAGTAGCTATACCCGTGTTATAGAACATATCCGTCGGTAAAGCGACAATAGCGTCTAATAAGTCGGCTTCGAGTATGTAACGGCGTATTTCTGATTCACCTGAACCTGCACCCCCAGTAAATAAGGGCGAGCCGTTAAGGATAATGCCGATTCTTGCTCCACCTTTTTCTGCTCCACGCAGTTTACTAATCAGGTGTAACAGGAATAATAAGGAGCCGTCTGAGACTCGGGGTAAGCCTGGACCAAATCGACCGTCAAAGCCTTTTAAGGTGTTTTCATCTTTAATCGCTTGTTCAATCTTTTTCCAGTCCACACCAAACGGCGGATTAGAGAGCATGTAATCAAACTTATCGGCGTAGAGTTGATCATTAGATAAGGTATTACCCAGTTTAATATTGCTAACGTCTTGGCCTTTGATCAGCATATCTGCTTTACAGATGGCGTAACTTTCTGGATTAAGCTCTTGGCCAAATGCTCGAATGACTGCTTGTGGGTTTAACTTTCCATACCTGCTGATAAGAATCCACCTGTACCAGCAGTAGGATCATAAATAGTACGAATAATCCCTGCTTTGATTAAGGCATCATCGTCTTCCATAAAAACTAGAGATGTCGTTAACCTTATAATGTCTCTCGGAGTGAAGTGTTCCCCTGCAGTTTCATTAGAGCCTTCAGCAAAGCGTCTAATTAATTCTTCAAACACTAAACCCATCTCATGATTAGAAATGGCTTTAGGGCTTAAGTCGGTTTGTCTAACCTTTTGTACAATTTTGTAGAGTAGATCGGCATCGTTAAGCTGGCCAATAAACTCAGCAAAGTTGAAATATTCAAAAATCTCTCTGGCATCTTTTGAAAAGCCCTGGATATAAGATTCCAGGTTGTCTTTTATGCCCGCCTCACCTAATTTGGATAAATCCATTTTTGAGATATTGAAAAACGATAAGCCCTTTGTTGCACGTAACAACATTTTTTCTTGTGCTTCTTCCGGTAAGCCCATGGCTTGAACTTTGTCATATTCCGCTAAGGAATAAGCACGAAACAACTTCCCGATATTAATTATTCTTGAGGAATTGCACGGTAATTCCATTTTGGTAAATGTGTATCAAATACAATCGGCATTATTTCTTTGAAGTCAGCGGCATATTTTCGTCCTGTCTCGTATATTTTGTCGAGTATGTGAACAATTGTTGTTAGTCCTTTTGACGTTGATGTTCTAGAAATCAATGTTTTAACTGTTTCAACCGAGTCAAATACAACACCTTCACAAGCACGAGTCACATGAGGAAAAAAACGATGTTCAATGGGATTATACTTGGAGGTATAAGGAGGATAGTGGGCAATCCTAATTTCCAATCCAAGTGCATTCGCAGTCTTTTGTAAATCTTCTTTAAAAATGTAGTGCCGTGAGCTGTTACTCCCTCCACCATCGCAAAGGATCAACAATGATTTTGCTTTAGGATAATGAATAATACCCTCGTTTACCCACCATTGAAATAAGCTATCACAGGCAAATTCACTGGTATCATGACTCGTTCCAAGCGTGATATATCCTGTGTTTCGTTTGAGGTCATAAAACCCATGAGGAATAACACTGCCTGTTGCAGAGCTAGGGAAATCATGATCATTCGTTTGAATGGCTGCTTGTGTATAGAGCGATCCATTACGATAAAAAGTACCCAATAACTCTTTCTTTTTGGTATCCATACTAATAACAGGGTTTCCCGCATCCAGGTAGTCCTGCTTCAATTGGGTAATATTTTCAAATTGAGCATTGCGGTCAGGATGACCACCCATCGTAATGTTTTTCTGGGCTTTGCGCTTAACATATTCATGTTTTTTTAATAAATATCGAACGATATTACGACTGACAGAATAACCCTTTTTTAATAATTCACTGACGATTTCACGCGGCTTTAGATAAGTCCACCTAATAGATGAATTCATTGGATTGCCTGCTGTATGCTGTTGAAGAATATCTAAAAAGTCTTGATCTATTCCACTGTATTCAGGGGTAGAGGTCTTTTTTTTCGACCGCCTCCAGGTTGTCTGATTCCTGTTATATCCAGTTCTAATTCGGTGAGTTCTTTTTTTCCTTGGCGGATAGTTTTTGGGTCACACTCTAATAAAGCTGAAATATAGTTAACGCCACCATGAGATAATTTTTCACTTTCAATGGCGGCATACCGTCGCTTATTTTTTTCACAAAGTGAGTCATAAAATTTCTTCATCGACTTTTCGATATTTTTTTTATAAGGAAATGACATAAGACAACCACTGAGTAATAAATTAAGATAACCTTAATTTAGGGGAGATATTTCATTATTCAAGCTTGGCTGCTTCAGGAAGTTATTTCGTGCACATTCCTTAGCCGTTTCTACCATGCTTTAATGTATTTCATTTGTTGTTAATTATTTAATTGCATGAGTTACCCTTCAAGCCAGCTGAGCATGGTTTTATTTAACGTTTCTAATGCTAACTGTCGCTTACCAGTAGGCATTTTTTGAATATTTAATAGTTTCCATTGCACCGCTGGTAAATACTGTATTTGCTCATGAGGTGCTAAGCTCCAATCTGGATCGCCTGACTTGAATGAAAGCAAAAAGTCCAAATCAGACTGCGTAAACTGTGATTTTAGTGATTGAACCATTGCTGTAGGTACGTTTTGCAATTCTTCCAGTGTGATTGGTTCAAATGTCATGCCATTGAATTCTTTGTGAAACGTCTCACCAATATTTTTCCACCTTGGGTTCATGACTTCTGAAATCGGCCGGTTATGCGAAAGTAAATAAGCTAAGTAGCCGATGAAAATTTCACGATCTACACCTCTAGATTGCAATAATATTTTTACATCAAATAAGTCTCTTGGGTGTTGACGATCCATCGCCGCACATAGCTTTCCACCATACAGGTCTGGGAGTGATACCATTTGAATTGAGGCAAATCCAAATTCATCTTCGACCTTTTCAATGATGTCGCAGGTATTGGCTTTATGAAGTGTTCCCCTTGCAACGGGAGATACTTCAATTTTTATTTGTGCTGAGTCTTGCGCCCGCCCTATGGTGTCAACAATTATCCTCATTTCATCAGGTTTGTTATCTTGTAGAATTGCATTTAGACTTTTAGAGTTATTTAGCGGGGAGTCGCTATTTTTGCGAAAGCTTGTTTTGGGCATCCCAGCCCAAGCAAGCGGCAAAAACTTAACGCGACCGCTAATGCCTTCGGCGCCCCAGACGTCCTGCGTACGTGCCACTTCGCCACTACCATCGTAAACTCGGTGCTGGCTTCGTAACACTCCCTCAAATGACTGGACGGCGTTTCGGAATGCCTTTTATTTTGTCTCCACCTACGCTAGCGCTACGATTCCGACAAAACAACGGCCCTACGCCTTCTGGGGACTACCAGCCCTCGCGTTCGCTCTCCATGGCTGGCAGCGG
>NZ_BDMN01000362.1 GCF_002189065.1 Bathymodiolus platifrons methanotrophic gill symbiont | reverse complement strand
TACTGAAGTTTCCCAATTATTGAGTAGCTGAAATACACAATGCTGGTGTATCGAGGTTTATTTTAGGTGGTTTTGCCATGTTTATAGCAAACCCCTACTTAATTCCCCTTAGGCAATAGCATTTGAAACGAATGAAAAGACTATTTTTTTCATATAGTTGTAGCATAGTTTCAATTTTACCATAAATAATTATTGGGAAACTTCAGTTATTTAATCTCTCTGCAATTCTTGCTAGAGCTGCATGCATATTCTGAAGCGCTTCTTTTCTTGGTTCTAACGGCAAATAAACCAAATCAATGTCGACAGATAACCTCGGAAAATCATTAACAAAAAGATTTATGGCTGTTCCGCCCTTTAATGCAAAGCAGGTTTCTTCTGCAGCAAAGGGGAGACATCGAATAAGAAGTGCTACTTGCTTATAATAAGGTGAATTCCTATCCATTAGGCAAATCCTTAAAATCGCTTGTCTCTGCCAGAAATAATTCTGGAACCGTTATTTGATAGCTGTGATCAAGCATGCCACCAGTAACAACTTGTCGTTTGCCTGACCCCAAGTTGATCTGTGACTCATCAACGCGAGAAGCCCATGGGTGTCTATAATAATTTGCAAGAAATAGAAATAATCGATTTGTTTTTATCGTTTTACTTCTATTTAATAGCGATTGTACTTTTCTTGGACTTAAGTTCGTTAGCCCTTGAAAAACTTCAGCCGCATGTTCAAACGATATTGTCGTTGGTACCGCATTGAGTAATTCAAAGGCTGCAAGCTCAGGGCTACTTGCTTTTAACTGAGTGTTATTAACTTCTATTTCTATCAAATCTGACGGGGCTTCTTCAAGCAGTTTATTACTTGTGACAAATAGCCAGTCCGGATTTTCGCTCTCAGTTGCTAAGGTATTTTTCGAATACTCATCATCAACGGGTTGAACTAAAGATAGTTCGTCACAATATTTAGGAAATGCTTTAAACCATAGTGGCAAAGCTGTCTTAGGAGGCACTTCAAGCCAGATATGTTTTTCTTGTAATTGGAGATAATGAGACTTTCCCTGATAGGTCAAGCTTGTTAGACCAGCCAAGTGAGCAGGGAATTCAAGTTGCTCTACTAGACAGCCGACAGCATTGTGCCACTGAGGTTTTTTACCCGGCCGAGCATAAACGCCGGAACGTAGTTTTTGTAACCAACCGTTTTTAACATACTTTTGAGCAAGCTGGGGGCTTACGCCATGCTTGGTTAGCCATGCCTGTATGACCAGAGAGCCTGGTGATGTATTCTGCATAAGCCAGTTTAACTTTGACGACATAGTTATACCTAGGGGTTCATCTTAGCCAATATATTAAACTAAAAGCTTAACTATACGAAATACTGAAGTTTCCCAATAATTATTTATGGTAAAATTGAAACTATGC
>NZ_BDMN01000361.1 GCF_002189065.1 Bathymodiolus platifrons methanotrophic gill symbiont | reverse complement strand
AATAAAGCTAGCAATATTATACCGCTCATGATCTTCTTCATAGCTAGGGGTGCCCGGAGAGAGTGGGTCATCAAAACTGCCGATAGTGACTAAATTACCAGTGTGTGTACGCTATTGTCACCAATAGCGTCATCGCCACCACCTGCATTATTCGTTAATAGTTGCTCGTTAACCATAACAGTCGATTTTTGGTCACAACAACTAAAACTTATACCTAAAGTCATTTCAGCAAAAAAAATAATTTCATTAGGATTTAAAGGATTAGTAAAGTTTATAGAGAAGGTTTCATTGACATCTGCGAAACCATCAAAAATAGCAACAGTTGCCTCAGGTAAAGAGGGATGCTCATAAACAACAACTAAGGCGTGACCATCGATCCAATCGTGATTAAAAAATTCTACGAGGTTGAAGTTATAAACACCGCCAGTACCTACATCAATAATTGGTTTTACAATATAGGTAACATCAGCGCGAGACGTTCCTAATTCCCCCGAATTTGACGTATTCATTACTATAATTTCATTGTGCTGAATGATGCCGTCGCCATAAGTAACAGGAGTGCCATTTAAGGTTAGCACCACGGCAACGTTCTTAATGTATGAGGCAGTATATAAATAAGCTGCTTTTACTGTAGCGCCATCAGGTACGGATGCTGAAATGATACCAGATCCTGACTGGCTACCGAAACCATCAGTCGAAATGGCTACATTTCCATTATAAACCTTAAATTTATTTAGAGCGCCCTGTGCGCCTGGGGCAAAGAATGCCCCTGTCAGAAGTGAAGCTAATAATAGTTTTTCATGTTAAACACCTAAAAATTTAGTCGGAGAGTCGCTATTTTTTCGAAAGCTTGTTTTGCACATCCAAGCGAAAAAAATGGCTCTATGTGAATCCTAGTGGGTAGTGCGATAATAATACCATGAATAATGAATCTTTATTTAGTATGGCTTTAGGCTTACAATCGCCTTGGAAAGTGGAAGAAATTATCTTTTCAAACGACAATATTTTAGAACAGAATGAACTTCATTTGCAGATAGGTTTTGAACCAGGCGCCCGTTTTGCTGATGAATCGGGGGTTCTCTGCCCAGTGCATGATACAGTCGATCGGCA
>NZ_BDMN01000360.1 GCF_002189065.1 Bathymodiolus platifrons methanotrophic gill symbiont | reverse complement strand
TTATAAATATCTAATTCATTAATACGAGGAAACTCATGTCCTGGATCAATAACCGTTTCAAGGTTAATTGAACTGATAGTTCCAATAGCACTTGACGGATAGGGTTGATATATAACCTTAAGGGTAATTTCAGTGCCTAAAAGCTGCGGGCAACCACCCCACTGTATAATATCCATTCCATGGCAATAAGTTAAACGTAAAGGCTTAGGTATATCCTCGGGTATATCCAATAAAACATCCTGTAAATATTCAATAGATTCCTTATTGGATGCTATAGTATTAGTATTCTTAGCTATAGCATTTTTGTTTTGTTCAACTATGTCATCTTTTGTATCTGCAAATATAGTGTTACACGCCAACACAAATGGCAGTGCTGTCACAAGTTTAAAGCTCTTCATTCTTACCTCCGTAGTATATATATTTTTTGATATGTTCCTTCGATAGAACTGTGTAAGGGTTCATAAAAACCGGACACTTTCCTATAAAACTCTCTCTCAAATTGTAATGGTGATTGATAACCAGCATTTTCAGCGACGGTTACTTATCATCCGTAGTGTTTTAATAATCAGGTACATAACCTTGCTCATAACCATTATCAAAACCAATTAGATAGCCATCATTGAAACCAGAATCATACCCATATTTATTTCCAGAGGAATGTCCTTTATTAAATCCAGTGTAATAAGCATCATTGTATCCAGTATCATAAATAGCTTCACGTACGTCATCAGGTATATTCTCAACTGTTACTTCTGGTGGAAAGTTATGTAAAATATCTCCCGTCTCAGCATCTGTAATTGACTCTAATAGCACTGGTATATTGTGATTACTTAAAAACTTTTCAAGATCCCCCCACATCTTTTGGAAATCAAGGTTTGTGTAATCCCAACCTTCAGGATGCGCCGCGTCAACAATTATAATAAGATCGCATCCTGTATACCCATTTTTATGATGTGCTTTATCCAAGGCCCCGTTAATAAATATAGAATTCTTATTAACGATTAAGATGCCCGTAACATCATCAATATTATGACAGGGGTAATACCAGGTATAACCATCTTTATCACCTCGTGAAGGAATTACATCAGCTACTGCCAGAGTAGTTAAAAACACTAAAGTAGTGGCAATCAATAATTGTTTTGTTTTTAAGTTCATATTGTGGTTCTGTCGCAAGTTTTTTTGAAAATGCAGGAAACCTAGTCTTCAGGCATAACTATCCTGCTAAAGCCATAAACTGCTTATAAGCAGGAATATTTTCCTCAGCCAATTGTCCCTTTCGAATCATATGTGCTGTTTCAATTCCAGTAATCGTTGCTTGAGCGGAGTGAATCGCTTTAAAGCCCATCATCGGTTTTGTTATTTTATAATTACTCAGCGTATTTTTTAACTTTAAAATCAAGTAGATATATTTTATTTTTACCTGATTCTAGTCATATTTACCTTAAAAATAGGTAAAAATTAAACTAAAAACCAGAGAGATACATTAATTATACTTTTAAATCAATATGTTATAAATGGTGGATTCAACTCTGAAGTGCAATTCCTGTAATCATGCGGCCTCACGTTTATTATTATAAAAAAACACAGTGTGAGGGGTGTTATAGTTTAACGTTTTTCGGGTTCTGTCGCAAGAACCAGTTCTTGCGACAGAACCCTCTTTTATACCTACTACTCGAAACTTTAGTTCTCCGAAATATCAAAATGAGCGAACCGCGCGAACATGAGCCCGGCTATTTCTACCAAGTCCAAAGGCTTGACCCGATGAAAAAGCTCTTTCTCGCGAGTAAATATTCGATCCCCCATCCGTGGAGCTACGGTAAGAGCCATAAGTAACAAAGTTACCCAGTCCCTTTTCTTTCAATTTAAAATACATCAAGCCTAGTTCGTCCTCAGATGGTAAATACCAATCATTAAAACCATTTAGTTCATAGGAATTCACTAACCGTGCTGCTATTTCTGTA
This sequence comes from Bathymodiolus platifrons methanotrophic gill symbiont, assembly GCF_002189065.1. Lineage (GTDB taxonomy): Bacteria > Pseudomonadota > Gammaproteobacteria > Methylococcales > Methylomonadaceae > Methyloprofundus. Next base: position 6,214 of record NZ_BDMN01000360.1, on the reverse strand, counting down.
CTGTCAGTATATTTACCCACACACCCCGCATCTAAGATAGCTTTAGTGTTTTTCTGGCCATCTCCAACCGCATTACTTTCTGCACCTTCAATCTTAATGTTGTAACATCCCCATTCAGATTTTGGTAGATCAACTGGAGCCGCTTCTATTCCTCGCATTCCGCTATCCGAAACATAAAATACCCAACCACCCGCGGGACCTCTACCTCCAAGTTCATAGGTAGGACAATCCCCCCACTGAATTTCATCAGTGTTAGAGCAAAAGGTTAAGGCTAGAGGTTCGGTTCTATTCTCAGGAATAGGGGGTAATATTTCATTCAACCCCTCAAGGGCGACTCTATTTACCTCCAAACCTCTCGAGTTCGTAAAAACACCCTCGGTGTTGAACTCTATAGCAACGAGTCTCCTTTCCTCCTCAATGTCAAGAACTAGATCCCCCCCAGGACTCACAGGGGGAACACCATAAGCCATCACGGGTCCAGATAAAACCATCCCCATAACGCAAACCACTTTTTTCAATTTTAATACATTCATATTAACCTCTTTTATACCTACTAATCGAAACTTTAGTTCTCCGAAATATCAAAATGAGCGAACAACGCGAACATGAGCCAAACATATTACTCCACAAAAAAGTGCCTTGAGGGTAACTATGGGCTCTGCGTTGCCGGAAATGCTCTATATGCGAATTACTGCTTTCTCTTTCTGTTTTTATTGCTGCCTCACAATAAGCACAGCGATTCTGCTGTATTACGTCAAGCTTTACCCATATTTCGGTTCTGTCGCAAGAACTTATTATGACGGTAAAGATTGGTCATAACCGACCTTTATGCAGCTAATGAATAAAACTGTCCTGCAGGAGACAAACCATCCCCTCCGAACATTTGTCCTTTTTTGATCATTTTCATTATCTCAATACCTGCTAATGTTTTTTGGGCGCTATGGAAGTTTTTAAAACTCAATCGCTGAAAATCAGGGAAACGTAGCCTAAGCGAAGTGATGATTTTTAGTCCGCGATAGCCGTAGGGTCGTTGTTTTGTCGGAGTCTGAGCGTTAGCGAAGGTGGAGACAAAATAAAAGGCCATCCGACACGGCGTCAAGTCATTTGGAGCCTATGTTCCGACCCCTTGTTGGGTCGGGACGAGGTGACGAGGACGAATCGGGGCCGCCGGAGGCATAAGTGGTCGCGTTAAGTTTTTGCTGCTTGCTTGGGCTGGGATGCCCAAAACAAGCTTTCGCAAAAATAGCGACTCCCCGACCAGGATTAACAGCGAAGGAGCCCTAGTGACGATAGTGGATCGCGTCTCTAAATTCACCTTGATTAAAAAGGTCGATAGCAAGCAGAGCAAAGTCGTCACAGAAGGGACTATCATGCTTCTGAAGCCTTATTTGGATAAGACCCATACGATAACAGCAGATAATGGCAAAGAGTTTGCAGGACACGAAAAACTGGCGGAACAATTAGAAACGAAAGTTTACTTCGCTCATCCTTACGCTTCCTGGGAGCGAGGTTTGAATGAGAATACCAATGGGCTGATAAGGCAATACTTTGTTAAAGGAAGTAGCTTTGAAGAAATAAGGGGTGAGGAGGTCGAAGCTGTTATGAATAAGCTCAACCACCGACCACGAAAAACGTTAAACTATGACACCCCTCATGCTGTGTTTTTTCATAATAATAAACGTGAGGCCGCATGATTACAGGAATTGCACTTCAGAGTTGAATCCACCAAAGGATTAAGATATAAATTACATGATAAAACCCTTTCAGGTAAACCTGATATGGTTTTTCCTAAATATAAATCTTTAGTTTTTATAAATGGATGTTTTTGGCATGGCCACAATTGTCATTTATTCAAGTGGCCATCCAGTAGACCAGAATTCTGGAAGGAAAAGATCACAAAAAATAAAGAAAGAGACAGGAAAAACTATAAGATATTATCTTCAAATTGGAGGATTCTTATAATTTGGGAAGCATAAAATAATATCTGATGAATTAATAAACGATGTCATTTTATGGTTACAATCTGAACAAAACAATCAGGAAATAACAGGCCATAAAGGAACATGAAAAAAGGTTTTTTATCTGAATATTTTCAAGGGGTATCTGTAAAGAGGTTGAGCTCTGTCGAGGTTAATGCAGAAGCATCAAATCAACATGAATTTAATGGGGCTAGAGGACTTTTAAACCTCCTTGGAAGAGATAAGCTTAGTGATTGCCCAGCCCGTTTTTTATGGCTTGGTGAAGAGAACGAGGGGATATCAGAAGATTCATTTGTGACTTGGTATGACTCAAGAGAAAAGCACCTAACCAGAACCGAGTATAGGCTTTATTTTCGGTCTAATCCTGTAATGGAACTTGCTCAAGTTAATGATCTTCTCATAGTTGCAAAAAGACCAAATAACGAATTTATGATTATTGTTGTTTCAGAAGGAAGCACAATAGAAAATCAATTGCTTTGGTTGTTTAATCTTCATGGAAATATAGAAGCAAAATTTCAATATCATCAAATTGAAGAAGAAGAAAATATTCAGGTTGATTTTGCTGTTCGATTTATTCTTGAAGAACTCGGAATTGAAGTTGAAGAGCCTGAATCAGAAAGATTAGATAATCTGTTAGAGAAATTTAACGGTGCATTCCCAAAAACAGTTATTTTTTCAGACTTTGCCAGAAATACCATTTCTGGAATTGTTCCCCAAGACGATCCTGATCAAGCGCTTTTATCTTGGATAGAGTGGGAAGAAAAGCTATTCAGGAGAATGGAAAGACATATAGTTTCTGAACGCTTAAACAATGGTTTTATAGAACCTGAGGGGGCTGATGTTGAGGGGTTTATTAAATTTTCTTTAAGTGTACAAAATAGAAGAAAATCAAGAATTGGACATGCTTTAGAGCATCATGTTGAAGCTGTTTTTAAAGCGTGTAATGTCCAATATGATAGGCAAGCTGTTACAGAGAATAAAACAAAACCTGATTTTTTATTTCCTAGTATGAAAGATTATCATAATACTTCTTTTCCAGTCCATGAGCTTTCAATGTTAGGCGTAAAATCTACGTGTAAAGATAGATGGAGACAGGTTTTATCAGAAGCAGCCAAAATAGAGAACAAACATCTTTTGACTTTACAACCAGGTATTAGTGAAAATCAAACTAATGAAATGAAATCAAATAACCTTCAGCTTGTTATACCCAAAGGGCTGCATCAAACCTATCAAGATAACCAACAAAATTGGTTAATGAGTTTTTCTGATTTTATAATGATGGTAAAAGGAAAAGCTAGGGTTCTGTCGCAATAATTATCAAAAACGCAGACCTCCTGGTCTTCAGGCATAACTATCCTGCTAAAGCCATAAACTGCTTATACGCAGGAATATTTTCCTCAGACAATTGTCCCTTTCGGATCATATGTGCCGTTTCAATTCCATTAATGGTTGCTTGAGCGGAGTGAAACGCTTTAAAGCCCATCATCGGTTTTGTTATTCTTTTGATAAAGCGATGATCCTGTTCGATGATGTTATTCAAATATTTAACCTGTAATATGTCGATCATGGTGGTAACCCCTGCTAGGATTAACAAGAGGTTAATATTGGCTAATCCTGCAAAGTTTTTATGCAAAACCTGAACCTGATGCAGGCTCGTTTCGACATCTTTTTTTACCGTTCTTCCACGCAAGCTATCTTCAGTCAATGTGTCTATGGTGAGTTGTTCGCCATATTTGCGAGGCTTTCCTTTTCCCGCGTATTCACCTGCAAACGGGAAATAGAGAGTAGAATCGTGACGTAATTTAGACACCAAATGTAATCCGAGCTGCTTGACCATTTGTAACCCCGCGTTATTACCTAGCGCACCATCATAAACAAAATAATCCATTGTGAGTGTACAGCCTACGCTAAAAATCATGGAAACGGAGCTTAGCGAAGTGGTGATTTTTAGTCCCTGATAGGCGACAGGGCAATTCGCTGATTCGACGTGTGCTAGCAGCACGCGAGAGGAGCAAGAATTGCATTCCGAATAGCCGTCCAGCCAGTGAGGTAGTAATGACGAAGCGGCTTTTGTGCGTAGTCGTTGCGGACGCAGGGCGTTCAGGGCATCTCCCATCCGCTGCGTAGGTGAACGAATTATGGCGACAGGAGTCCCGGAATTTCGTGAGGTAGCATGGCGCGCCTGTCAAACTAAGTGCCTGTCGAATACAACCCTGCAATTGTAATTGAAAAGCGGAAAAACCCACCTCTGTCCGGTTTTTATTTTTGCTACCTTTGGGTCTGCCAGGCTTTCCCTTTTCTGTTACTCTTTTAGGCGCAGTTTCCTGGGCTTTTTTTTAGAAGCTGCTCTGCAAGTAACGGATAAGACTTACGCGACTCAACATGAAGCAAAGAGATATTGATAAAACACAGACCTGGCACCGCTTGGTTTTGAATGGACGAAAAAAATCGCCCTAAGCCATATGTTTTCTTTCCTGATTTAGTGACAACGACTTCGTCCCCAATAAGAACCCATGTACCCAAACACTTTTCACTTATATGGCTCTTAATCAATAACCAGCGTAATTCAGCCCATTGCTGTTTTTCCTCAAAAAAACGCTGAACAGTACGGTAACTACCGCCTTTTTCAGTCCACCTGGAAATGCCTAGCATCGTGACACGTCCAGTCATTGATAGCATCGATTCTATGATTAAGCTTAAGTGTTTCAGTTTTTTGGTAGATAAGCTTGGACTCAAGGCTTCAAGTATTGCTATGATTTCGAACATGGTCAGATTTTGGTAAGTGCTGTGGTATTGTGACCTGTATTTTACCGATTTCTGGCCATCTTTAGTTTTTTCTCTCCCTTATTTTGGCGAAGGTATTGAATAAATCTTTGTCTTTTTCTAAACTTATAGATTCGATAATGTATGGTTGCATGTATTGAGCAACAGTCTTAACTACAGGAACAACAACTGAATTTCCAAATTGCTTATAAGCTTGAGTATCTGAAACTGGAATTATAAAATTTGATCCATCAGGGCTGTCAAAACCCATTAATCTTGCACATTCTCGAGGCGTTAATCTTCTAGGGTTTTTACCTTCCTGTTTTACTAAAATTTCAGAACCATCTTTGTAATACCTGGCTGATAATGTTCTAGCAACATCGTTTTTTTCAACCATTCCAAACCCAAAACCATTACCTTTTGCTTTATGTTTAGCTGAATAACCTTGTAAAAAAGACCAAAGTTTATCTGATAAAGTATATTTGTTTAATACCGTTGCTTTATCACCTTCTGTAAATCTTTTTTCTTCAGTTTCTGAGCCATTTTCAGGGTGTAAAATAGTACCTATTTTAGGTCCTTCCAATGGGTTTGGTATCACAATATTCTCAAAATCAAAATCAACATCTTCACGAAACCCAACTATAAAAATACGCTCTCGATTTTGAGGTACAAAGCCTTTTCCATTAATTACTTTCCAGCTAATGTTATAACCTAACTCTTTTTCTAAAGTGTCCCTTATTACTTTAAAAGTATTTCCTTTGTTATGTGAAACTAGATTTTTTACATTTTCCAGCAAAAAAGTTTTTGGTTTGTGGTGTTCTATTATTCTAGCAACATCAAAAAATAAAGTTCCTTGAGCTTCACACCTAAAGCCGTGAGCAACTCCTAAAGAATTTTTTTTAGAAACACCAGCTATTGAAAAAGGCTGACAAGGGAAGCCGGCAACAAGAACATCATGAAAAGGAATATTTTCAACAGGAACTTTTGTTATGTCTCCATCTATTTCGTGATCACAAACAAAATTTGCTAAATACGTTTGTTTTGAATATTCATTCCATTCACTTGTATAAACGCACTTACCACCAATAGATTCAAAGCCTCTTCTTAATCCTCCGATTCCTGCGAATAAATCAATAAATCTAAATTTTTCATTCAAGACAGGTAGTGAGCGGTTTTTATTTTCAGATTGATAAACGAGCCAATCCATAACATTTTTACGAGGCTGTGTATCTCCTTGTTCCCATCTATAAATTGTTCTTATCGTATACCCCATTTTTTCGGCTGCCTCTTCTTTAGTAAGTCCCGTTTTTTCAAGAAGAGTAGAAAATTCTGTTTTTTCTTTCATTGTTCTAATTTATTTCTGGGAATTATTTTGACATAATGTCATTTTAGCACCTATTAAGAATATTTTGTATAAACTTCAAGATGTCATTCTTTATGCTGTTTTCTTTTATGTCAGGTATGGCATTTCG